>CAYYAF010000109.1:0-1512 GCA_964469975.1 uncultured Candidatus Saccharibacteria bacterium | reverse complement strand
GGTGTGTCTTGTTCACCGGAAAATGAGGTGATAATTAACTTGCCTGTTACTTTACTAAGTCGTTTTAAGGCTTCGGAGGCTCTACCAGCTTCACTGGCAACAAAGCTTACCAGTACTGCAACTGGTTGGTTAGGATAGAGGCTACTAATACCTTCTGTTAGTGCCGCCATTTTTTGGCCGTTATGTGAACCATCAATAATAATAGTTTTTCCCTGGTAATTAACTGCCTCCATGCGGGCTGGAATAATTGTATGTAAGGCTTTTTCTGTTTCAAGCCAGCCTGGTTGGTTTAAACTATCCCTGTCATAAACATATTCAGCCGTGGTTTTAGCCAAAAACCAGTTGCGTTGCTGGAAAGGTGGTAGGCCTTTTGGTAATGATTGCTTATTTGCAGTATCAATAGTTTGTAAACTGGCATGCACCTGGGCACAGCGCTCACGTACCGATTTCATAACTTCAGTGTCTTGTTCGTACATCACAACTCGGTTGTGATCTTTAATTATGCCAGCTTTTTGAGTGGCAATTTCGCTTAGAGTTTTGCCTAAAACCTCCGTGTGATCTAAACCAATATCGGTTATTACACATATCTTATCTTGGCGCCTAGTTACATTGGTACCATCTAGCAAACCACCCAGTCCAACTTCAACCACCGCGTAATCTACTTTTTGCTTTGCAAAAGTCCAGTAGGCAAAAGCCACCAGCAGTTCAAAATAAGTTGGTTTAATATTTGTTTGCTCAATAATTTGTAAAAATTCTGTGAGTTCTTTACAAAAATCCTCTTCGTTCAAAGGTATTAGGTTTATTTGAACGCGTTCATTAACTTCATCTACGTGCGGTGAAACCGTTAAACCAACTTTTTGGCCGGCTTGTTTTAGTAGTGCGGCTACGTAATAGCAAGTTGAGGTTTTACCGGAAGTACCTGCTATGTGAATTGCTTTATATTCTTCTTGCGGGTTACCTAGGCTGCTCATAAGTTTAAGCATTCGGTCAAGTGAATAGCTGCTAGTTTTATATGGTTTAGGTATAAATTTACTTAACTCTTTATGAGCCTGGTCAAAATTAGTAATCATTGTATAAATGGTACAGCATTGTGGACGAGGTTAGAACCGTCTTTATGGTTCAGGCTCTTGGGTAGATTCCCACTCCTCTGGATTAGTAAGCATATCTAGTTCAACAATTTTGCGTGCCCCTTCGCGGAAATCTTTGCCTTGGTTATTTGATAGTCTTCTAGAAAATTCGCACATTCCTGCCGGCATAAACGTAGCCAGAGCTGCTCCACCAAATATAGCGGGTGGTATATCGACTCCTACAATTTTCATTACGCCAAGTGTTGCCTCAGCTGCCAGGCCTGCTATCAGAAAAAGGTTTCTGTCTCGCCTACTGGTTGATGCGTCTTCTAGCACCTCATTTGCTAAGGAATATAATTCTTGTTCTGGATTATTTTTCATTCTATTCCATGGTACGCCCGGAAGGATTCGAACCTACGACCTCTTGTTCCGAAGACAAGCGCTC
>CAYYAF010000108.1:0-1557 GCA_964469975.1 uncultured Candidatus Saccharibacteria bacterium | reverse complement strand
ACCACCATATTAGCGGTGAAATTTTGCGTAAATATGGTGTGCCAGAAGACGTTTGTCATGCTGCCGAGGCTCATCACGATGATATGGAAGCTACCACTCCAGAAGCTTTAATTGTGCGCGTTGTAGACGCTATAAGTGCGTCACGCCCAGGTGCACGCAACATTAGCGCCGAAAACTTTGTGGAGCGAATGCGCGAACTAGAAAACGTAGCCAATAGCTTTGACGGCATTGAAAAATCCTATGCCATTAGCGCTGGGCGCGAAGTAAGAGTATTTGTGCAGCCTAAAGATATTGACGATTTAAGTGCCATTAAATTGGCCCGTGACATTGCTAACAAAATTGAGAGTACCATGCAGTACCCCGGCACAATTAAGGTTAATGTCATTCGCGAAACTCGCGCCGTAGAATTCGCCAAGTAAAAGCTATGAAAATTTGGTTCGAACCTCACGGCACAACTTTTGATAACGAAGCTAAAAAAGCTTCGGGTTGGAACGATGTCGATTTGTCAGAAGCTGGTTTAAATAATGCAAAAGATTTAGTTGAACGAAGTAAAAGTCGCGGAATAGAAGCAATTTTCTGTTCGGATTTACAAAGAGCGGTTAAGACTGCAATTCCTACTGCTGATGAATTATATATTCCTGTTTATGCTGACCATAGATTAAGAGAATGTAACTACGGTGACTTTACTGGCAAACCTGGTGAAGTAATAGAGTCTGAGCGGCCAAAAAGAATTTCGGAGCCTTTTCCTAATGGCGAAAGTTACGAGCAAGCCGTGCAGCGAATAGGTGAAGCGCTAGCTTGGATTAAAGAGCATAATTACCAAACAGTAATGATAATTGGCCATCGTGCTACTCATTACGGACTAGATCATGTTATCGATGGCAAATCATTAGAGGACTGTGTGAGCCAACATTTTGTTTGGCAACCCGGTTGGGAATACGAGCTTAAATAATGGAATCTAAACAGGCTAAAACGCCACCAATAAGCAAAGACACAAAAATACTTTGCTTTGATTTAGAAAGTAACGGCTTACACGGTGATGTTTTTGCCGTTGGTGCAGTACTCATGGATGAAAAGGGCAAATCACTTAGTGAATTTACAGGCCGCACAAAAATAATAGATAAAGTTGATGCTTGGGTAGAAAAAAATGTAATGCCAGCAATTGCTGATATGCCTATAACTCACGGTAGCTACAAAGATTTACGTGAGAGTTTTTGGCGGTGGTATATAGATACTGAGCCTAATTGTGACTACGTGCTTGTTAGCAACGGCTACCCAGTGGAATATAGATTTTTGCTTAAATGCCAAGAAGAAAACTTAGAAGAACGATATTGGCAGCATCCTTTTCCAATTTTAGATCTTTTCTCTCTATTAATTCAGGCCGGAATAGACCCTGGCGATAAAGCTAGAACTAAGAAAGAAATTATGCAAGCTGGTAATTATTCACTACATCACCCGCTACACGACGCAAAAATGACAGCTTTATTAGCTTTTGAGTCATTTAAACTAAGTGGCAAAATAAAAGAATAGCTTTAACAGGGGTTTTATAGTAAAATT
>CAYYAF010000107.1:0-1593 GCA_964469975.1 uncultured Candidatus Saccharibacteria bacterium | reverse complement strand
TCACCGCACTAGAAGGTGATCGTGCTGGCATTGTGCATAGGCTAGATAGAGGCACTTCTGGTGTAATAATTTGCGCCAAAAACCAAGCTGCACTGAGCTGGTTACAAAAACAATTTTCTACCCGGAAAGTAAAAAAAGAATATATGGCGATAGTTGAGGGCGAATTAGCACCAGCTAGTGCGGTTATAGATATGCCAATTGCACGCAACCCTAAAAATCCAAAAACCTTTAGAGTATCAAGTAGTGGCAAAAACGCTCTTACTACCTATGAAACCATTGAGCATGCTAATAATCTCAGTTTGGTAAAGCTTACACCTCAAACTGGTCGTACACATCAACTTCGTGTTCATTTAGCCCAGCTGGGCCATCCAATAGTAGGCGATGACCTTTATAGGGGCACTGCTGCACCCCGGCTTTACTTACACGCTAACAAGCTTGAAATTACCTTGCCAAGCCGGGAAAGACGCAATTTTACAGCTGATCTACCAAAAGATTTTATGGAGCTAATGCATGGATGAGCTTCTTTTAAACCCTCAAACCAGAACTCAAATTAAGCATTTCATTGCAAGTCCTGCCCATAGTTTAATTATTACCGGCCCTGAAGGGATGGGCAAGGACACCATTAGTAGAATTATTGCCGCCAAGTTGTTGCCTGTTGAAGATGACAAGCTCAATACAGCCACTTTTTTACAGATTGAAGCCAATAACAATGCTATATCCATAAATGAGATCAGATCAATCCAAAGTTTTATGAAACTTAAAACCCAGGGGAAAAATATCATTCGTAGAGTTGTTCAAGTAAACAATGCTGAAAAGCTTACGCTAGAGGCACAGAACGCCTTCTTAAAAGTTCTAGAGGAGCCACCACTGGATAGTTTGATTATTCTACTAACGTCTAACTTCAGCGCCTTACTACCAACAATTCGTTCACGGGCCCAAAGAGTTGACATAAAACCCGTACCCAAGGATATAATAGTAGATTATTTTGGTAAAAACGGCCGCAAAACTACCGAAATTGAGCGCGCCTACCATATAAGCGACGGTCGGATTGGCTTAATGCAATCAATTTTAGCCGCTGATAGCGACAATCAGCTTATTAACAGCATAGACCAGGCAAAAAAACTAATTACCGCGGGCACCTATGAGCGCTTGCTGCAAGTTAATAATTTAGCTAAGCATAAAGTTGAAATTCAAGAGCTCTTAAATGCTATAGAGTCTATATGCTACGCTGCAGTCAAAAAAACTAGTGGTGAAGATAGCATACAACTAAAGCGCTGGCACGAATCGTTAAAAGCAGTTTTAAGATCAGAAGAACAACTAGGTTTAAATGCCAACTTAAAGCTACTGCTAACTGACTTATTTATAAAGTTGTAAAATGTTATACTTATGCAAAGATGCTTGAAGTTGCTTTAGTCTTAGGTTTCGGCGTACTAGCCTTTAGAAGTGCCACCATTCGCGACGAAGAGCTTTCGGCTTTCCCTAGGCGAATTAGTGATAAGCTAGGCAAACTGTGGGATATTGCTCATCAAGGTATGCGCGAAAATAGGTTTTTGCGGGCCGAGAAAGCTTTACTGACAATCCTAAAAATAGATG
>CAYYAF010000106.1:0-1594 GCA_964469975.1 uncultured Candidatus Saccharibacteria bacterium | reverse complement strand
CTGCCCTTTTTACCATAGTTAGGAATATTTGGTTCCTCGTGAAGTTCATGACCAACCCCATGGCCTACTAAATCGCGTATAATACCAAAATGTTTTTTATCCAGAATAGTTTGAACAGCGGCAGCAATATCACCTACATTAACGCCGTCTTTTACTTCGGCTATTCCAGCTTTTAATGACAGCTCGGTAGTTGTTAGTAAATCTTTTACTTTTTGATCTCCTGAGCTTCCAGCCATAACAGTTACAGCGCTATCCGTAATCATGCCTTGATAGTTAACGCCAAAATCTAGCCCAATAATATCGCCATTATTTAGCACTTTGTCAGAGCTTGGTATGCCGTGCACAACTTCCTCGTTAACAGACGTACAAAGCACATCTGGAAAGTCGTGGTAGCCCAAAAAAGCAGGACTACCGCCCAGCTTTTTTAGTTCATCGGCAGAGGCAATTGCTAGTTCTTTTGTAGAAATACCTGGTTCAACTTTAGTTTTTAAGAAGTTTAGAACGGTGGCCAGCATTTTGCCGCTAGTGCGCATAGCTTCGATTTCTTTGTTAGATTTTACAGCTGTAAACATTGCTGTGGTTTATTGACTGTCATTAGTAATTTTCATTATTTCGTCGTGAATTTTATCGGCATCTTGGGCCGCGTCAATATCCCGGACTTCTGCACCGTGTTTTTTAAATTCATTAACTATAGGCAGAGTTGACTTTTCGTACTCTTCAAACCGCCTTGTAATTGCTTGCTCGTTGTCATCTACCCTTCCGCGAGCCGCCAACCTATCATGAACAACCCGCTTGTCGGCGTACAGGTGTAGTAGTAGCACTCTAGAGAATCGGCCTTTATCTTCCTGAGCAAGTAACCAGCGGGCTTGCGGTATGGTTCTTGGAAAGCCGTCTAGAACAAATTCGTCGTTAGGATCAATAATGTCAAAGACTTTATCCATTACGTTAATCATTTCTTCGTCCGTTAAAAGCTTGCCTTCTAACATGGTCTTGCGGCGAGTACCAGTTATAAGTACTCGTAATATTTCGCCAGTTGAAATCCAGGCATAGCCTCTTTCATCGGCCAGCAACCTGCCCTGAGTACTTTTACCAGAGCCAGCAACGCCCATTAGTATAATCATCGGTCTAACCTTTGCTTAACTAAGCGGGCAATTATAGCCCCGTCAGCACTAGCACCGGCTTTTTGCTTAACCTGGCCAATAATTTGGCCCATTTTACTTTGGTCTTTACCAACTTGGGAAATTGCTTCGTCTACTAGTTTGCCTAACTCTTCTTCGCTCATTTGTTCGGGTAAATACTTCTCTATAACCTTCTTTTCTTCCAGTTCAGCTTGTTGCTTTTCAGAATTTCCACCTTGTTTATACAGGTCAGCACTTTCTTGTCGCTTTTTAGCTTCTTTACTAAGTAGTTGAACAAGTTCATCTTCAGATAATCCGCTGTCACGTTTACCTGTTGCAATTTCAGCGTTTAAAATGGCGCTTTTAACTCCCCGCAAGGTTTCAGCCAATACTTTATTACCTGAGAGCATAGCACTCTTTAGGTCTTGTTCTATTTGTTCTTTAAGTCTCATTTCCTCTGAAAGTGTATCAGATAA
>CAYYAF010000105.1:0-1595 GCA_964469975.1 uncultured Candidatus Saccharibacteria bacterium | reverse complement strand
GGTGAAATTTTGCGTAAATACGGTGTACCAGAAGACGTAGCGCACGCAGCGGAAGCTCACCATGACGATATGGAAGCCACTACGCCAGAAGCTTTAATTGTGCGGGTTGTAGATGCCATTAGTGCCAGTCGTCCCGGCGCACGTAACATTAGTGCTGAAAACTTTGTGGAGCGCATGAAAGATCTTGAAAACGTAGCCAATAGCTTTGAGGGTATAGAAAAGTCTTATGCCATAAGTGCCGGCCGCGAAGTTCGTGTATTTGTGCAGCCCAAGGAAATTGACGATTTAAGTGCTATTAAATTGGCGCGTGATATTGCCACTAAAATTGAGAGCACCATGCAATACCCCGGCACCATAAAGGTCAATGTCATCCGCGAAACCCGAGCCGTAGAATTCGCCAAGTAGTAATGAAGACTATCTATTTTGTACGGCACGGTGAGACCAAAGCCAACGTTGCTCGTATAATTGCCGGCGGTGAGTACGAGTCTCCACTGACCGAAAATGGAATAGCGCAAGCCAAACAAGCAGGCCAGGAACTTAAGAATAAAAAAATTGATTTTATTGTTAGTTCACCCATGGAGCGAACACGTGATACGGCAACAATCATTGCTAAGCAAATTAGCTACGATCCCTCTAAGATAATTTACGACAAAGCTTTTATAGAAGTCTTCAATGGATTTTATTCGGGAAAGCCTTATGAGTTGCGTAACAAGCACATAGAAGAAAACAAAGTAGTTGATGACATTGAACCGCCAGATGAAGTATATGCTCGTGTACAAGAGGGCTTTGAGCGAATAAAAAAATTAACAGGCCATTCGATTATATTAGTTAGCCATGGCGCTACTGGACGTATGGTTCGAGCTATTCTCAATAAAATCCCTCATCACGACTTTATGAGTCATGAACGATTCGGTAATGCAGAAATATATGAATTTGAGCTGGAGTAAATAATGCAAGGTAAGCAGGCCAAGACGCCTCCTATAAGTAAAGAAACTAAAATACTTTGTTTTGATTTAGAAAGTAACGGTCTACACGGTGAGGTTTTTGCAGTTGGAGCGGTTTTGATTGATGCCAAAAGCAATGTTATAGATCAATTTACTGGTCGCACTAAAATTGTTGGCCAAGTTGACGATTGGGTAGAGAAAAATGTTTTACCGGCAATAGAAGATATATTAATAACACATGGCAGTTACATAGATTTGCGCGAAAGTTTTTGGCGTTGGTATTTACAAACTGAGCCTAAATCTGATTACGTGCTGGTTAGTAATGGTTACCCTGTAGAATATCGGTTTTTGCTAAAATGCCAAGAGGAAAATCTAGAAGAAAGGTATTGGCAACACCCATTTCCAATTCTAGATTTGACCTCGTTATTAATTCAAGCCAGTGTTGATGCCTCAGACAAAAATCGATTACAAAATGAAATTATAAAATCTGGCAATTACTTGCGGCATAATCCATTGCATGACGCCAAAATCTCGGCTTTGCTAGCTTTTGAATCATTCAAGCTGTCTGGCAGAATAAAAGAATAGCTTTAAAGTTGCTGGTCGGGGATACTGGATTTGAACCAGCGACCTCACCGTCCCGAACGGTGCGCG
>CAYYAF010000104.1:0-1627 GCA_964469975.1 uncultured Candidatus Saccharibacteria bacterium | reverse complement strand
CACTTTATTTTTTAGAAAAGAAAACTAATTTGCAAAAATAGTTATAAAATTATATAGTACCGTTATGTTTAATCAGATGGGGCTGCCAGATTACCCGCCGATTGAAAAAGCTGCTAGTCCTAACGATATAGTCGATCTAATTAAAGCGGTCAGTAATTGTGAAATTCCTGCCTTTACAGTTGTTAAAGGAATAGGTATGTCAGCAATAACTGAGGCTTTTGAAACCAGTGGCTGGAATGTTCACCAAGGTAAAATAGAGCGGTTACCAAAACCCGGTAGCAAACCTCCAAAAGATCTAAAAAGAGTTGTTCCCTCCCCAGGCTATCTACACTGGGATGGTGAAGGAGACTTGACCCTAAGAGCACATATTGCCAGCACCTGTTATAACGTTTTGCTGGCTACGCCAACGGAGGCGGTACCAGATATGTCACATTCCTTATGGGACATATTGTTTGAGGAATTTAGCTTATGGCGAGGAATAATCGATCAAGATACGTGGGAGGATATCAGATTACATCGCGGCCAACCCAATCAACCTGTTGTATTTAGATCACGTGGTCCCTACCCAGTAGCTCACGATTTTCAAGCATCACGTTTAAAACGAAGAAAATTTATTGTAAATCAGGCCACCCCTGCCTAGTAATAATTAACAAACTACTTTTTGCTAAAGAAAACTAATTTGTAGCCGTCTGGGTCGCCAATCATAACTTCCCGTCTACCGCTTGGGAACTTTTGAGGTTCGGTTGGTTTCAAGCCTTTGCTCTTAAGTTCTTTATAGGTCTCATCTAAATCAAGAACACTTAAATATATAAACTGGCTATCGTTACCGGTAGCTTTAAAATTATTGACCTTAACAAACTCAACCCAATACCAGTTAACGTACATGGTTTGAGATTTATCATCGCCCTTGCCTGGTCTAAACCCCAGGTCTTCATAAAATTTAGTCGTCTTTTTTAAATCTTTGACTAACAATATTAGACCTGAAACACTGTTTACTTTCATAGCCATATTCTACACCAGGCCGTTATAATACAGATATGAGTTTCCAGGCTTATATAGATAACATCCAAGCTAAAACCGGTAAAACTCCTAAAGAATTAAAAGACGCGGCCGAAAAGGCGGGTGTTTATAGCCCAAATATGAAGGCTGGTGACTTGGTTAAGTTCTTAGCTGATAAATACGGCCTAGGCCATGGTCACAGCATGGCTATTTGGGCAGTTTTCAAACAAGAGGGCTGGGTTAACAACCCAAAATCTAAGAAGTAAGGAAAGGCTTTTACCGAGCGCCAAGCCAAATACGAGCAATCAGTGTAGCATTTACAACGCACTACTTGTGCTTGCTCATTAGATTGGATCATATTATAGTGTTTGCGTTATGAGTTTACATAATCCTGGTGTAGAACAAATATTTGATGAAGTAAATCGCCCGAATCGCAAGCTCGAAACTGGTATGTCTGTAACTCGGTTCGGCAAAGGTGAAGGCTTGGCAGATTTTTGCGTACATCTGGCTAGTTTGCATTCTCAATTTCCAGAGCTCGGAGTTATGTCCCCAGTTACTCATAGACGCATGCCAGCCATTAAAGAACTTGGAGCTACGGAGGTTAGATTTAAAAGCCATTATATTGGTC
>CAYYAF010000103.1:0-1674 GCA_964469975.1 uncultured Candidatus Saccharibacteria bacterium | reverse complement strand
AATCTGTAAACCAAAGTCCTATTTCTAACTGCGCTTCTGTTTTATCACCTGAGGCATGTACTAAGTTATGGATGGACCGTTTTTCGGCATTGGCCTTGACGGCTGAATCATCTGAGAAGTCACCCCTGATTGTTCCTTTATCTGCTTTGACAGGTAAAGTGTGACCGGCTAATTCTCTCACTTTTTTGATGGCATTATCACCTTCCAGGACTAGAGCAATTACAGGACCTGACACAAGAAAGTCTACTAACCACCCCTGGAGCTGTAAACCAATTTCGTGTGGATCGTCACTACCAAAATTTTCCTTTGGATCGCTACCTTCTTCTTTGTAACTATCCAAAGTCTTATGGCCCATTCCTTTTATAAATTCTGCTCGGTCGCGTGGATAATGCTTGTGAGCTAAATCTTCATTTGCCCGCACCATTTTAGTTGCAACCAAACGTAGTCCGGCTTTTTCAAAGCGACTTATAATCTCACCTACTATGCCTCGCTCTAAAGCATCAGGCTTTAGCAATACTAAAGTTCTCTCCATTGACAGCTATTATACCAGATTATATTTTTGGCTTTTTGAATACTAATCGTATTCATGATACTTTTTCATCTGTTAAACTAGCTTTCTGATACAATGAAAGTGTGAAATACGAAGATGCCGTGGCAAAATTTCTCGAATATTTGGAGCTAGAACAAAACCGTTCACTAAAGACAATTCAAAACTATAGTCACTATTTAAATAGGCTAAGCGATTATGCCGGTGATATAAAGTTAGCTGAAATTGACGAAGAATTAATTAGAAAATGGCGTATGTGGCTTACCCGGTTAGGCACAAATACAAGCGATGAATTATCTAAAATTACTCAAAACTACCATTTGATAGCGCTTAGAAGTTTTTTAAGATTTTGCGCAAAAAGAAATTACCCTGCTCTCTCTGCCGATAAAATAGAACTGGCCAAGACCGCTAGGCCGCAAGTGACATTTTTGAATGGCGAAGAATTAAAACGACTGGCCGACCAACCCGACACAAACACAGTAATTGGATTACGTGACAAAGCTATAATTGAGCTTTTATTTTCAAGTGGACTTCGTATTAGTGAATTAGTTAATTTAGACCGCGGACATATAAATTTGAAACGTCGTGAGTTTAGCGTACGCGGCAAAGGCCAAAAAGATCGTCCTGTATTTATTAGTGACGATGCGGCTGAGTGGATTCAAAAATATATCGATGCCCGCCAAGATAACTCAGAACCTTTATTTATTAGATACGGTGGGTCGCACAACGAAGATAATTCTGGCAATTTTAATCGTCTCACGGCCCGAAGCATTCAAAGGATAGTCACCCGCTATGCTAGGCTTGCCGGTATTACAAAGCACGTTAGCCCACATACTTTGCGGCATAGTTTCGCAACAGACTTATTAATGAACGGTGCTGACTTACGTTCAGTGCAGGCAATGCTGGGTCATAGTAATATTGCAACTACTCAAATATATACTCATGTAACTGATCCACACTTAAAGCAGATTCACCAAAAATTTCATAGATCTAAGAATCAATAATAGTTGCTAGGGTTGAGGTAAGCAGACAGGATCATTGCCATTGGCAGGATCGTCCAGTACTGCATCGCCAAAGTCATTCGCACCAGGACCTAATTTAGGCAACCTAAGTCGTTTACATAGCGT
>CAYYAF010000102.1:0-1683 GCA_964469975.1 uncultured Candidatus Saccharibacteria bacterium | reverse complement strand
GCTGAAGCTGGTATTGTTGCGTCCTTATTAACTCTTGGAGTTTCTTCCAGTCCAGCACTTTCTGTAGCCCTAACTTATCGTTTTATCACTTATTGGCTACCGCTGATGCCAGGTCTTTTTGCCTTTAACACCGCTCTTAAAAAAGGCTATTTCAAACTTAGCTAGCTCATTATAAATAGCATTAGGTTTTTCTAGCCAATTGCCTTATTAACGCGGATAGAACTTGGTGTAGCGTTTATATTTTGAAATTCCCGCGTGCCAGTTAGAGTACCAACCGTTTTTACTTTGATCTTTCTCATGCAGTGTATAGAGCTGTTCAAAGTAGGCTTGGTACAGGTATTTAACCCGGTCTAGGCTAAAATTGTCTATGGCATAGTTCCTAATTGCGCTGGGCGAGCTTAATTTATCAAGATTTTTAGCGGCCCAGACCGACTCGCCAAGAGTCCTTGCTCTATAACCTACTTTGCCGTGAATAATATTTTCCGGAAAGGCTCCCCAGTCTGTCGTAATGACGGGCGTGCCGCAAAATAGCGGTTCAATTGATGTTCCACCAAAGGGCTCAATGTAATAAGAGCACAAGAACACAGCCTTTGCCCGGCTCATAAGTTCGCCGCGTTTTTTGATGTCGGCGTAACCGAGGTGCAGCAAATTATTACCTTCAAATGTTACCTCGTCTGCCACAATCTTATTGTCATCTTTATTGTTCGCACCCTGCCCTATCATTACCAGCTTGGCATTTAAACGGTTGACAGTTTCAACTGCCATCTCTATGCCCTTGCGTTTAATCGTTCTGCCCACATACAAAAAGAAGTCATCTTTCTTTGCCTTGAATGGAAAATCTTTCGGCTCGAAATAATTTGGAATAACGGCATCAAAAAATCTACCGTTATCGTCGTTCATTTGGCCATGGACGAAGTGCATTTGAGCATAACTCTCATAGATTCTAAAAGGCGCATAAACACCGTAGTAGCCAATACCGTACTCTACGCTGAAGAGCTGTGGTACGCCGTCACTGATTTGTTTTTGGCATGTGCCGGCAATAACACAAACGTAGTCCCGCGCTTTTGCTCGCTTTTTTATCTCAGTAATTGCTCGTGCGTTGGGGATGGTCCAGTGCGGCAGGGTTTCATTCCACTCAATATTAAATAGATGCTGTTTAAAGTCGTATTCACCAAACCACTCTCGCTGTTCTTTCTTGCTGACTATGGTTATAAGTTCATCACAAGGCGCTTCGTTTTCTTCCGAAGCATATAAATAAACTTCATGTCCCAAAGATTTCATCATCCGGCAGAATTTAACAACCTTTTGGGTGTAGGCACATGCTACATACTCAGCTGTGGTCTGTGTATGCGGTAGCGAAACAACGTGGAACCTAAACTTCATTACTTTTATTGTAACAAGTATGAGTTGGTATTGGCCCAGATTGCAAAATGCTCTAGTTTATGATAAATTATTGCCCGTAAGTTATTAGATTAAGAAATAGGAGAAAAATGTTCAAGTCACTAATTCAAAAGAACATACTATTACTAAGCAGTATATTTATAGCTGTTAGTGGCACACTAGCCCTTATGCCTCAATCAGTATCAGCCACAACTGTGGTGCAAAAAATTGGTATTGTTTACGGAGACTCTATAGTTGATGAATCACACAATGTAATTCTAAAGAAATTCCAGGCTACAGCTG
>CAYYAF010000101.1:0-1684 GCA_964469975.1 uncultured Candidatus Saccharibacteria bacterium | reverse complement strand
CTAATAACACTCGCTTTTCCGGTTTAACCTTAGCCGATGCCTTTATTTCCAGGCAATCCTATTGGGGCGAAGAATTCTCAAACTTTAGGGCCAACAGTACTCTGACTATGGCTACAACAGCTTCTGGAACAGCTGGTGTTAGAGGTGATACAACTGGGCTTTCAATAGATGGCGTAGCTGGTAACAGCGCCACTGGCTCAACAGCAACTTGGTCTGCTAACGCTGCCAATGGTTTTGAAGAAATCGCTTGTGTAAGTGCTAATGCAGCCAGAAGTAGTAACTGCTTGATGACTAACAACAATGGTACGGCTGGCCAGCAATATGCTCAAATTAACACCGGTAACATGCCGCAAATAGCCATGAAATTTAGAGCCGGTAACGGTGTTGCTCCTGGTGCTACGAACTTTTATTACGCCGGTATTAGCAACGTAGCAGTAGCGGTCTCTACTGGACCTACAAACTCTTATGCTAATAATGCAATCAAAGGTGCTTATTTTACAAACTGCTCAACACCTACCGGTACAGTATCTGGTTGTGGAAACACCTGGTTTGGCGTGGTTAACGATAATGCCACCACTCCTGCAGCGCCAAGTACCAACGAAGTGGCCTGCCCAGCCACTGATCAGCAAGGTTCTTCCCCCCAAAACGCCAGCTTTATGTACGGCCGAATTGAATTTAGACGAGACACATCAGGCACAACCGTAGAAATTCAGTACTTTATTGATTACGACGTAACTAATGGGATTACCGAGACTAGTTGTGGCACAGTTACAACAACCGGTGCAGCCATGGGCAATACAGCCATGGGCGTATTCTTGGATGCAGTGTCTGCTGGAAACGCAACTGCCAAGCTTGATATAGACTATATGCGTGTTTATCAGGATGATGCGCCGCCCAGCGGTTCAACTTCAACTAGTTCTAGCAATAACACCGATCCAACCTCGCCAATCACAACGCCACCATTATCATTGAATTCAGGAGTAACTAGCGACTTATTTGATTTTAATGCAGCTACTAGCGAAGATACTGTGTTTAACCGCGATGTTTACGTTCACGGTACCCTCTACGTTGATAAAATCAAAGCTAATAAAATAGAAGGCCTAGAGGTTGCGACCAATAAACTTAGCCCTATCAACAAATCACCGACTGCCAGTGCAACTAGTACCGCCGGCTCTACTTCAAACAACTTAGATATGACCATCGATGGCAAGCTAATCGTCAGTGGCGGATTAACCATTAATGCGCCCGCCAGCTTTACGAGTACTGCCCAGTTCCAAAAATTGGTCACGTTCCTAGATAATGTCAGCTTTAACGGCGATGTGAGTTTCTTAGGTAGGCCAACTTTTAACGGCGATGCTGGCGGTTTTGCAATTATCAAAACTGGGCAAGATTCAATTGATGTGAAGTACGACAAACCTTATGATGACCCACCTGTAATTAACCTAACTATTAGAAACGGCCAGTTTGCTAACTATGCTTACACATACATAAAAGATGATCAGCAAAAAATTACCGGCTTCAAAATTATGCTACAAAGTCCTACTACCAGCGATATAGAATTTGCCTGGACAACTTTCAACATAAAAGACGCTAAAGTAACTACTGCTCCAACCCAGTAAAACATTGCAGCTAAACTATATTCGCGTTAAACTGTTTGTAATTTGAGAGGAATAAATGGAAGAAG
>CAYYAF010000100.1:0-1691 GCA_964469975.1 uncultured Candidatus Saccharibacteria bacterium | reverse complement strand
CTAATGTTATTAAACGCCAAGATAAATTGTGCGTTATAACAGATATCGGTTTGGATCACACGGAAGTTTTAGGTAAAACCTTGGCCAAAATTGCCACTCAAAAAGCCGGCATAATTGCGGATCACAACCGGGTTGTGATGTATGAACAAAGCCCAGAAGTCATGCAATCTATTCACAATAAGTGTGCCCAAATGCATGCTAGCTTGCAGATTGCTAAATTGCCCGCAAAAAAAGATCTACCTCGTGGCTTACCACCTTTTCAACAGCGTAATTGGTATTTGGCTAAAACTGCCGCCGAATACGTGTTTGACAGAGATAATTTAAACAAGCCGGACTGGCTGGAAACCGAAAAAGCCTTACATACTATTATTCCAGCCCGCATGGAGGCCGTTAATTATCAAAACAAAACTGTTATTGTTGATGGTTCGCATAACGGCCAAAAAATGGCAGCCTTGGTTGAAGGTGTTGGTAGTCTTTATCCAGGCCAGAACTCAGTGGCCTTAGTGAGCTTTGTTACCAGTGAAGAAGGTCGTGCACAGGAAGCATTAAAGCAACTTCATAAACTAACTGATAAGTTAATTGTAACTTCCTTTTCTGGTGAACAAGACACACCAAAATATTCAATTGAACCCAGTAAAATTGCCAAAATGGCTAAAGATACTGGTTTTAAAAACACTAATATTACTCCAGATCCCAAGCAAGCTTTTAGGGAATTATTAAGCCAACCAGAGAATCTATTAGTAGTTACGGGCTCGTTTTATTTGCTTAATCATATCCGCCCGCTTATTCTAAAAACATGATAAAAGCAATTGCCGCTATTGATAGCAAACAAGGCCTAGCCAATGATCACGGTATTCCTTGGCAAGGTAAAGTGCCAACTGATGTAGCTCAATTTCGGGCTAAAACTTTGCATGGCAATGTGATGATGGGGTATGGCTGGTATGTGGAGCAAAAACAACCCTTGCCAGATCGCCGTAACATTGTTGCTTATGATAAACAAGAAACTTTACGCCCCGGTTTTGAGCATGTTAAAGATGCCAGGGAATTTTTGAAGAGTTTTAAAGAAGATATCTGGGTGGGTGGTGGTGCGGCTTTATTCGCCAGTACTTTAGATTTGATAGATGAGCTTTATTTAACTCAACTCCAAGGCGATTGGCAGTGTACGAAGTTTTTCCCCGATTTCAAAGACAGGTTCAGTAAAGTTTCTGAATCTGAACCATTAACAGAAAATGACATTACCTTTACTTTTCAGGTGTGGAAACGCAAACTCTAAGCTACTTAATATATTTAAAGGAATTGGCAAAATCATTGAATTCGCTTTGGCTGGCGCCAACCGATATTATTTCGTATTTATAATTACCTACAAAAAATACTCGAGCATAACCGGTCATGGTGCCTGTTAGAGTTTGACTGGAAAAAGTAGCATCTTCAGATGTGTTATCCAAAAAGGTAGAGGATGCACTACTAACAGGCGTACCATGTAGGCCATGAATGGCGCCAAAAGTTGAGCTATGTATTGCAGGGGTCAGACTAGCTTGGGACATTTTGCCGTAATTAAAATAAGCTGTAGGATAATTGAAAGCAGAAACGATAAATAACTTAGCCTCTGTGCTTCCGTTGCTTGTATAAACAGTATAGTTTACTGGGTGGCCAGAAACTTGCGTGGTCAAATCTGTGGCAGTAAAACTTCC
>CAYYAF010000099.1:0-1723 GCA_964469975.1 uncultured Candidatus Saccharibacteria bacterium | reverse complement strand
CACCTATCGGATTCGAACCGATGACCCACGGTTTACAAAACCGTTGCTCTAGCCAGCTGAGCTAAGGTGGCGATAATAAATTAGGACCAGCTCAAAGTTTATCAAAACAGAGGTCAAATAACAACTCGTTTGGGCCGCAGGACTCGTTTAGGGCGGCCAGCCGGTACTACTAATTTATTTAGCCTATCTCTTAGTTGATCCGCTTCAGGCGCCATGCCTCGTTCATTATAGGCTTTTATTAACAGATGGTATGTCTCTTTATTTGGTTCAAGTTCTGCCGCTCTTTCGAGCTCACGAATCATGAGCTTATCGTTTCCAAGTTTTTCTTGTACTTTTGCGTAAGCTATATGCCTTGCGGCCATACCGTCATCTAATTTAAGTGCTTGGTCAAAAGCAATAGCCGCTTTTTCATAATTTTCAGTTTCAAAGTATATGAGGCCTAGGTTGTGCAAACTTGAAGGGGTAGCCTCAATGCTGCTGGCAATTTCAAAACAATCAATTGCGTCTTTATACTCTTTTTGCTTAGCATACAAAATACCAAGACGGTTATAGGCGGCTGCATTCTTTTCGTCAATTTTAAGTATAGTAAGCAAAGCTTTTTCGGCTCGCAAAAAACGATTTTCGCGCATGCCTTGATGGGCAATATCCCATAACTTTCCTAACTTATCACTAATTCGTCTTGGAAATGCTGAAAGTTCTTCGTCACGTATTGTGCCGCTTCTGAATGCCAGTATGCCAAAACCTAAAACCAATGCAACTTCGAGCATCCTTAAGAGTATAGCATTTTATAGATTAATAAATAAGTTAGTTAGTAGCAGTTTTATATTAGCGTTAGATTTTAGATGTTCTTGAGACTTTAAAACAAGTTTTAAAGACGAGTGCCAGCGTTTTAACTGCAAGCTATCATCCGTACTACTAATTTTATTTACCGCGCCATGACAAATGGACTCAATAGCGCTAAACATATTGGCTACATCGTCTTTTTGCTTGTAATTATTGATAAGTAGAAGCCGGTCGTAGACACTCATAGCAATGATTATTTTGGCTTCATTTATGCTACTAACAAGCTCGTTCTTGCCGTTAGTTAGAAGTTGGTACATTAGCCCCAAACGCCCATCGCTTATGTAATACGCACGTTCTACGTTCTCTTGCTCGAAGCCTTTATTCATAAAATAGTCAGATATCTGCTCTTTGGTAACTGCTTTTATGGTAATTAATTGTGCACGTGAGCGGATTGTAGGTAGTAGTGTTTTGATATTTGAGGTCTGTAAAATTATTAAACTATCTATGGGCGGTTCTTCAAGTATTTTTAAAAACGCGTTTTGGGCTTCTAGAGTTAACTTTTCTGCTTCAGACACTAACACTACTCTACGAATAGCTTGAGTACCCATAGTTTTTAACTTCATAAAATTCTGGATAGATCTAATTTCATTTATAGAAATGCTGCCATTAACGGGCAAAATATTAATGAAGGTAGCGGTACTTAATCTTTTAGCATCAATTTGCAATAAGTTAGCCGCTATATACGTACTTATAGAAGCTTTGCCACTACCCTCTTGCCCGTCAATTATTAAATTATGAACAGGTTGTTCCAGAAACTGATTAATTTGTGACCGAGTTAACTGGTTTAGTAAAAGTTCATCCATTTGCTTTTTCCAGAAATTCCTTTGGCGGGTCTATCTCAAAAACTTTTCTACTACGATTAGGTAGGGTAATTTCAAGC
>CAYYAF010000098.1:0-1776 GCA_964469975.1 uncultured Candidatus Saccharibacteria bacterium | reverse complement strand
CCTCACTTAGAATGGTGGCAAATGAATCGGTGCTAAAGTTCTGGAACTCATCTACATATAAACAAAAGTCTTCACGCTGGTCTTCTGGCACATCAGCCCGGCTCATAGCTGCAGCTTGGAATTTCATAATAAAGATCATGCCAAGTAGGTTTGAATTCAATTCACCAGTGCGGCCTTTACTGAGGTTCACAAACAAGATCTTTTTCTTGTCCATAACATCACGCAGGTTAAAGGCACTTTTGCTTTGGCCAATAATGTTACGCATCATTTCATTACTTAAAAAAGCACCGAATTTGCTTACAAACCAGCCTAGTACTTCACTTTTGTGATAGTCACTGGTGCTGGCCATTTCACGGTCCCAGAAGTCTAAAACCGTGCGATCCGTAACATGTTTTTTTAGCTGGTTTTCGTATTGTTTATCAGTAAAGACTTTTGGAATATCAATAAAAGTGCCACCTTCCGGATTGCTCATAACAGTTAAAGCGGCATTACGAAACCAGTGTTCATAACGTGGGCCAATAATGCCCTGGTGCATGGGGTCATAGAGTTTATAAAGCATGTTAATAGCTTCTTGAATTAAGAAGTCTTTTTGTTCAGGTGTATGGAACTCAAATAGATTGAGCCCCATGGGGTATTCCATATCAGCTGGTGAAAAGTAAATTACGTCTTCGGTGCGTTCTTTGGGAACCATAGCCATGAGGCGTTCAACCGTTTCACCGTGGGGATCTACAAAAGCAAAACCTCGGCCATCTAACATGTCCTGCAAGGCCAAATTTTCCAAAAATATTGATTTACCAACACCAGTTTGACCAACGGCATATAAGTGACGGCGGCGATCTTCCAGGCTTAAACGTATTGGTTTTTTAACGCCGCGAAAGATGTTATAACCTAGTAGCAAGCCTTCATCAGAAATATTACGTGGACCATCAACTTGCTTGGAAGCCTGGCGTTCTAGTTGCGAGGTAGGTATATTTTTCTGATCCGGGAAATGAAATAGCGTGGCTAACTCCACTGCATTCAAAACATTTTGATTATTCTCTTGCGGGAAAAAGCGCAGTATATAAGCCGTTACAAAATCTTCAATATCGCGTGAGGCGGTATATTTAAAGCCGTTTTTACCCTGTGCATCAAATAAGGCAAAAGCGGCCACGATATTATTCAAAATAGTCTGGGCTTTTTGTGGCGTGTCAGACGAAGCCACTAACCGTAATAGCACCTCAAAGCCCGGATGACGAGTTTTATCGTCAATGGAGTCCAAAATTGATTGATCAAGTGATGACAGTTCCTTTTTATCGCCCTTATCGTCCTTATTTTCTGGTGGCTTAAAGAAGGCTATGGCAAGCTGTTTAAGAGCCGATAGTACGGCTTCAAAACCCTTTTTGCCCTCTTTGCCTTTGCGTTTTTTAGAAGCTACGTCTTGAGCTCCTTTGCGCCAGCCAGTATCGGCTGGTCTTAGTAAAATCTGTATGCCGGCACCATCTTCTTTACCTAATGTAGATAAGGCATTTAGTAGGGACTGCATAGCGTCACGCTTTAGCTCCTGGTAAGTAGCTATAGGGTAAGCATAGTGCTCTTTTAAGGTCAGTTCCCCACCTACAGTACCGCTAATACGACCAATAGGGCTAAAAATATTGTGTTCAGCAACTTCTTCTAGTTGAGCCGATGGATAAGCACTTATAACTGCTTGTTTAACTAATTCTACTAAGGCTACAGGTACACCTGCGTAATTATTTACAAAACCATCTGCAACCACAAACTAAAAAAATAAAAATTATT
>CAYYAF010000097.1:0-1836 GCA_964469975.1 uncultured Candidatus Saccharibacteria bacterium | reverse complement strand
ATGGGCTGTGCTTCAACATGGTTGAAGCCGACCGTCATTAGACGGCCTAGCACAGTCCATTTAGCAGGCTTCAACCGGAGCCTGTTTTTAATTTTAGGAGATCTTATGCAACGTACTAATGAAATAATTTATCAACCCGGAGAAGCATCATGGGCTTCTGTAAAATGTGGAGGCGGTCCTCATTTAAATGGCGACTTAGAAACTGTACATCCGGCGGTAAGAACTGTAGAGCAAATTCACAGGGTTGGAGCGGTAGTTGTACCATACGCTGGCACTGAGACATCAATCTTAGATAAACCATCTAGGCCATCTATAGCAGTACAGTATTCTAAACGAGCGTTTTTGCCTGCGTAAAAATGGAGGAAAATCCAAAGTTAGACATGGGCTCTATGCTCAAGTGGGAAAGAGTGGCATTATTTGCATTGTTCGAAGTTTATTTAGAACAACCTGAGTTATTTGACGACGAAGCCAAGATTGGTATAGAAAAGGCAATGGACGATATTAAAAGTGAAATAGGTAAGCTAGCTATTCAGCCTGGCGCTCATAACGACACACAGTGTCTTTGGGACTAGCTATGTTATTGACTTTTACGGTGTAAAAGTGCAATATTTAACTATGGCTCAAATAATTATTAAAAGAATTATTACTGGCACAAACGTGCGGGCTTAGAGTCACTATACAAGTAAAGTTACGGCCCGCCAGGGCCTTTTTTAATTATAAGGAGAGTTATGGTAGAGAAAGCTTCAACCGCTTTTGATGAGAGTATGGAAGGAACGGGCTTAAATAGCTTTGATGTTATATTTGGCAATTACATGAGTAACCCTGAAAGCGGCTTTATATGCCAGGAGCAAGTTCTACATCCGGATAGAAGTCGAGGCTGGTTACATAATCAATTAAATCAAAGCGAGCAGAGAGAAACAGCCCTGGCTTTAAGAGACGGCAACGGTGAAATGAAGGTTGCATTAGTAGCGCATTATGATTATCCGAATGCCGACGTATACATGGTAAAAAATCAGTTTAAAAAATATCTAGATTCTGAAGTTGATTTCTTGGTTGTCGATAAAGACCCCCATGCTTTAGACGCGACTTTACTATCTTTTAAAGGACCAGAACTACATAAAAATCCCGTACCGGGTATGCTACGAATTGACGCTAGCCCTGATTTCCTGTAGAATAACGGATTAGTTACCAAAGACAGCGACGGGGAAACCTTGATAATGTCGCCTAGGTGAAACATAAGTTTTGCATTTTAGTCTTTGGATATCCAAAGACTTTTTTATTACGGTAACTTGGTCGATATAACTTAAAGCTTAAAGGAATTACTATGGCTTTAACTAAAGCAAAAAAACATGAAGTTGTAAGCGAAGTAAGCGAATTGCTTGGCGCTTCAAAAATGACAGTGGTAGCAAAATATGCTGGTACGCCAGTAAAAGCTATGCAATCACTGCGAAAGCAAAGCCGCGAAAACGGTACTACAGTAAAGATTGTTAAGAACCGTCTAGTAGTTAAAGCGCTTGAAGCTGATGATCGTTTTAAAGACATTACAAAAGATCAGCTAAATGGAATGCTTCTATATGCATTTAATGCAGATGATGAAGTAGCTCCTGCTCAAGCTTTAGCTAACTTTGCTAAAACTCAGCCAACACTTGAATTTGTTGGCGCATTTAGCTCAGAAGGCAAGTTTTTAGAAGCTGATGAAGTTAAGGCACTAGCTACCTTACCAAGCAAGAACGAGCTTATTGCCGGATTATTTGCAACACTAAGTTCACCATTGAACGACACGTTAGGCGGCCTAAGCGGCAACCTGCACGCGCTACTGGATGGTATTGAAGCTAA
>CAYYAF010000096.1:0-1868 GCA_964469975.1 uncultured Candidatus Saccharibacteria bacterium | reverse complement strand
TAATTCTTTTGTCTTTTTTGCCATTTTTGTTCTTCTTTAATATTTATATAGTAATAAACAGATAATACTTGTACAAAATTACCCTGTCAAACCGGTATTGCATAAAAACAAACAATTTTATCAAGTGGCTTATTCATATCAGGTAAATTATCTTATAAATTAGTTATATAATACCCTCATGCTTAAACGGTCTCATGGTAGAGGCTTATTAGTACTTATTGGGATACTAGTCTTTGCTGGTATTGGTTATGTAGTACTGCATAACTCTCATGCTGCTACTAATGCTGATATTAATAATGACGGTAAGGTAGATATCTTAGATCTATCTATACTAGCTAGTAACTTTAACCAGACCGGTAAAACCTTCTCCCAGGGAGACATTACTGGTGATGGTACAGTTAACGTCTTTGACTTTAGTGTGTTAGCTGGGCAGTGGGGGCAAACTGGTGGGGGAACAGCATGTATTGGAACTAATGTTACCCCCAGTACCTTTAACAAAACACTGGTAAGTAACGCTTCATCAGGCACAACTTTCTGTTTAGCCCCGGGGACATATAATATGACAGCTTCCATTCTAGCCAAGAGTAACGATAAATTTATCGGTACAGGTACAACTAAAGATCAAGTGGTGCTTGATTTTACTAATGCCACACTTGATGCTCAGAGCGGTATTAACTACGCGTTTTACGGCTTTGGTGGGTCAACTGGGCAACAAAATGTAACTGTCCTAAATTTGACAATCCAAAACTGTAAAACCGGCGCGCATACATGTCATGCCCTAAAAACTGGCTGGAATTGGAGTATTAGCAATGTCGATGTGCATGCCTCAGATGTCGGATTAGAGTCTGGAACTGGCAGTGTTTGTGACAGCTGCTATTTACATGACAATGTGGTTTATGGCTATTCCGGTGACGGAACCATTCAAAATTCAGAAGTTTTCTTTAACGGCGGCACACCCGATGCCGGCGGTTCTACTGGCGGCAGTAAATCAACCCACCTGGTTAATTTAACCTGGAAAAATAATTACGTTCACGATAACCGCGGCCCAGCCATTTGGTGTGACGGCTGCTGGGCTGACAGCAAGCTCATGATTGACGGCAATAGAATTGAAAATAACACCGGGGCTGGTATAGACTTCGAGATAACCTGGGGCAATTGTACGGTTGTTACTTGTATTGATGGCGTTGCCAGCACCGGCTATGCTATTGCCCAGAACAATACCTTAAAAGGCAATGACACTACCGATATTGGCAGATCCTGTTCCTGGAGCGCTCAAATCCAGATCCAAAACTCGCAAGGTATAGTTGTTACTGGTAACACGGTTGATTCTACTAACGGCGCCAATGCCCTGTGTCTAATCGACACTGTCAGAACAGGTGATCAGTTTCCACTTGCGCCGGAATGCGTCAGCCCGGCTACCGTTACTGGTAACACGTTTATTTTGAAAACTGTTACCTCTGTTAATGGCGGTCCTTCACTAGTGGGCGTTGCTGGCGATGACACAGGTTCGGGCTGCCCTACTTATACTCCAAGCGATCTGTTATTCCAAAACAATCATTATATGCTGGATTCATTGTCGGCCCAACATTGGCAATGGTCAGGCGCTGGCACTCAGCTTAATTATGGAACGGCCAGTCAGTGGCAAGGCGTCGGGCAAGACTCTGCCGGCAGCGGCAGCACATTTGGTTTGGCACCTTAATGCAATAATATATATAGCTTGCGCCAACCTTCTAAAGACACTTCTTGTGCTCTTACTTGTGGTTTGAGTTGAGAGTCTACGATTAATCTTTCTGCTTCTATTCTGGTAATGCCACCCCCGCTTGTTCAATTATTTAAAATGGTTTTGCTGCTATTTGAAAAACTAATTT
>CAYYAF010000095.1:0-1889 GCA_964469975.1 uncultured Candidatus Saccharibacteria bacterium | reverse complement strand
TTTTTAAATTATTTTCTTAAGTCATAAGCTTGACAACCAGTTTTATTCCCTTTTGCTTCAAATTTTCTAATATGCAATCTAAATCTTCAACCTCAAACGCCAGGTGACGCAGGCCTAGCGCGTTTGGACCACCCGGGCGAACACCTTCGGCATCAACAGGCTGAATATATTTAATAACCTCTAAATTTATCTGGCCATCCGGAGATTGCAGCATAACAAACTCAGTCTTAGCGTCTTTAAGTCCGGTAACGCCGTCTAGCAGCTCGCCCTGCATCTTCATCTGCCCCACCTGCTTAAAACCAAGGTCTATAAAAAACTGTTTTGCAGCCTCTAGGTCTATAACATTAATGCCAACATGGTCTACATGCTTAATCTTCATTGCGCAACCTTTGGTAGCGGAATGAGTAAACGCGTCCGTTTTTTATAATCTTGATACTGCTTTATGTGTCCCCATCTTTTGTCGGCCGACTTTTCTAGAATGGGCACACCGGTTACGAACAAAAGAAAAAGCGTAATAACTAATGGACTAATCAAGCAAATAAGCCGCTGCGCGCTACTAAGTGCCATATAACTAGCTAGATAAATGCCTACCCACACACTTATTTCGCCAAAGTAGTTAGGGTGACGAGAGTATTTCCAAACACCTTGCTCGATCCACCTGTTTTTGTTGGCAGGATCATGCCTAAAGGAAAACTTTTGATAATCTGCAAGGGACTCGGTTAAAAAGCCGACCGACCAGACCGCCAGTCCAATAACAACTAGCGCTGTTACTTCCCCGCCGCTATATAAAGCAATTGTGACCGGCAGCATTAATATCCAGGCCAGTAGGGCTTGGCCCAGCCAAAACTTACCAAACTTTACAAAGCTGTCCCTTGATTGGTCAAAACGACTATCCTTTCCAGCACTAAATATGCGTATTAGTAAAAAACTGCCCAAGCGTATACCCCAAATAGCAACCAGCAAAAAAATTAGCCAACTGTAACTATTTAACTTTGGTGCAGAGACCAAGACAATAGTATTAATAACCAAAAAGCTTAAGGCATATGAAATGTCGGTAAGTTTATCCGACCGCAGCCTAAAAGCTACAAGAAACATTACCAAGTTGAGCGCCAACGAACTGGCTAGCGTTAGTAAAAGCAGATGCGCCATACCCTTAGAGTATACAGTCGCGGCAAGCGTAAGACAGTGCATTGTTACCTATAAACATGAACATGTGCTTTTACGGCAAGGTATAATGAAAGTATGAGAAAACCATTATATATTGCATTGATTTTAGGGTTCTTGTTTGTAGACTTTCTATTCTTTCACGACATCTTTAAACCAGGCGAAGTTACCACCTTGCCGCAGTACCTAACAGGCTTACTAAGTATCCCGGTTATTTATATGTCTATGCGCGCCTTATTGCAGGACAAAATGCCCGCCAAAAGCGCCTGAGTCAAACCACCCCTGTTTAACAGATGGACACAGTTAACAAAAAATAGTAAAATAACACCTAAGATGCCAAAAGGTTCCAAGCAACCTGAAGATTATATAGTGCCTTTGAACATGAACGGCCTGCAAGGCCGCATGTTAAGGATACCTGCCAAAAAGAAAAACGCCCCCGAGCTACTGTTTATATACGGATCTCACTCTAGCTTAGAACGCTGGTGGGGCGTGGCGCTTGAACTTAACAAAGTTGGTGCTGTAACCATGCCCGACCTGCCCGGCATGGGCGGCATGACGCCGCTTTATAAAATTGGCCGACAGCCCGACATAGACACCATGGCTGACTACTTAGCTGCTTTTATTAAGCTTAAATACCGAAATAAAAAAGTAACTATTGTTGGCATGAGCCTGGGCTTTGTTATAGCAACACGAATGCTACAAAACTATCCGCAGATGATAAAAAA
>CAYYAF010000094.1:0-1890 GCA_964469975.1 uncultured Candidatus Saccharibacteria bacterium | reverse complement strand
GCTTGAGGTGCATGTGCCGCAAGGCTTGGAGGTTCAAGTCCTCTCTCGCCCACCAGCTCAAAATTGTATTTAAGCTTCCATAAAATATGGAAGTTTTTTATTTTAAGCGTGGGGTAAGTGGTCGTATAAATGGTCTAGTGAGTATTCGTTTCTGAGTAATGGTTTAATATCGTCTAGGGTCACATTTATTTTTACGCCCGGGTTTAGAGTGTTATATGGGTCAAATATCTTTTTAAGCTTTTGTAGCACCACATAACCTTCTTGGCCGTACATAGCGGGTAAGTATGGTGCACGTAAACGACCATCGCCGTGCTCACCGCTAGTTGTACCCCCAAGCTTAATTACAAACTTATAATAGTCATCTATTACT
Organism: uncultured Candidatus Saccharibacteria bacterium; assembly: GCA_964469975.1. Classification (GTDB taxonomy): domain Bacteria; phylum Patescibacteriota; class Saccharimonadia; order Saccharimonadales; family JANWIN01; genus CAYYAF01. The sequence goes on along the minus strand of CAYYAF010000094.1, from coordinate 1,520 downwards.
TTAAATATCTTTTGCCTATCACCCACTTGGCTTAAGTCCAAAAATGGTTGCATGTGCAGGTTGGCATCAGCAATATGCCCCCACACGCCCGTTTGTAAGCGATAAGTTGAACATAATGCATATATTCCCTCTAGATATTCGTTAAATCTATCAAGCGGTACAACACCATCATCTATAACTGGCAGGGCGCGTAAACCACCTTCGGTTTGGGCAACAAAAGTAGATGCAGCATGGCGAATTTTCCATAACTTCTCTTTGCCTTCATCGGTAGATTCTATATGATAAGTAACTTGGTTATTTTTAAGAATCTTTAGAGTTTTTTTAGCCATTCGTTTTTGCACACGGGCACTTAAATTATCAAACTCAATCATTAGTACTAATTTGGGAAATGGTTTTTTAATAGTACCTTTAAGTTGGTTGGGGTTTTGCTTATTGACCATTTCAATAAGTTTTTCATCAATTAACTCTGCGGCGCTTGGGCCATCTGGTAATTTACGAAGTTCAGTTATGATCTCTTCTGCAAGCTTAACGTCGTCTAAATAGGCAGCAATTAAAGTTGTGGTAGGATTATAAGCTTCTGTACCAAGCTCAACTTCTGTGACTATGCCAAGAGTTCCCTCTGAACCAACGAATAGCGGAGTTAAATCAAACGATCCGTCTTTGCCACGTACATTTAACAAATTGTAACCCGCTGTGTTTTTAGTTACGCCGCGTCGAAGTTTTGATACTACATTTTTATTTTCTTCTAACAAATTATCTAACGATCTATAAATTTCACCTTCAAAGGTAGCTAGTCCTAGTTTTTTATTAAGTTCTCGTTTGCTTATACGCTTAGTTTCAATAACCTCACCGTTTGCTAAAACAACTCTAAGTGATTTAACGTATTTAATCATATTGCCGTATTTTACAGATTTTTCGCCGCCGGCATTGTTGGCAACGGCGCCACCTAGAGTACTAAACTCCATTGAGCCTGGAAAGGCAGGAATAAACCGTCCGTGTGTGTGAAGCGTCTGTTGCAATTTGCCAAAGTTTAACCCCGGCTCAACAACCACTGTGCCATTCTTGCCATCATATTCTAAAATTCGGTTCATATGGCCAGGAAAAACTAAAATTATTCCTTTTCCAATAGCTGATCCACTACGGTCAGTACCTAGCCCACGAGCAGTAATTGGAATAGTACGGCCGCGTTCGGCCAGTTGCCATGTAAACCGAGCCGTTTTACGTACATCACTTTCGTTACGCGGGTAAACTACCATCGCAGGGGTAACACTAAATATTCCAGCATCTGTAGAAAAATATTTACGAACATCGGGCGCAGTTAAAACTTCGCCAAGTAAATGCTCCTGTAAATAGTGCGCTATATTACTCATTTATATCTAAAGAACCAATAAAATTTCTGTTAGGTACTATATCACATTTGCCCTTAGGAGGACTTTTGCATTAAAGTTAAATGACATCGGGCGAATGGCGGAATTGGTAGACGCGCTAGCTTCAGGAGCTAGTGGACTTCGGTCCATGGA
>CAYYAF010000093.1:0-1906 GCA_964469975.1 uncultured Candidatus Saccharibacteria bacterium | reverse complement strand
CTGATATGTACCCATCGTGCTATGTTGCTCGTCAGCCAGACCTTTACCATCCAAATGCAGCTTTCCGCCTTGAACTTTGTAACGTTTCCACTGCTTACTTTTACCTTGCATCTCAAAACCAGCCCCTATCATTAACCCGGCCATTTGTTCATCGGTCATCCCCCAAGATTTTTGCAAACCTACGGTATGAGAGGCAACACTGTCACTATCTTTTTGCAGTAGGGCTTTTTGTATCTCATATGAGTACGACTTTTGCAAAGCGGCTCTGTCACCACCCCAGCGCTGTAGAGCTGCCTGAGCTTCAGCTGCTTGATAAAATAGACCACTCATATTTGATAATTTTACGGTGCCGTTATCGTCACGAAAATCACCGTCACTCCATGTCCTGGTAGTGGCATCAAAAACAGATTCAGTAAAATGGCTAGATCGTAATGCCCCAATCCCGCCTCTTGACAGCCCTACTAGTTCACGGTCAGTATTTAGCGCCCTTATTTCATCATCATCACCTGTTGCAATTATGGCATTCATTTCATCGCCGCGTTCTTTTCGCAGGGCCGAAAGACCTGCTTCAAGGTTATAGCCCGCAATTCGGTCACGAGTAAACCGACTAGCTCCCCGCTGGAAACGTCCCCTAAGTCCTGTCTTATTGCTGCTTGCACCTGTCTGCAGTTTATTATATAAATCACCACGGCCCTCGAGCATTTTGTTCTGTACTGTACGCTGTGCGTATTCGCGCCGACCTTTGAATAGTCCATTTACCTTAGAGCTGCCGCTTGTAAGGGCGCCGTGTATAGCAGTTACGGCACCGCCTGCAAATTTAAAGGCAAAGGGTATAAGAAATAGTGGTAAAAATTGCAAAACAAAGGCTACGATTGCTGCTAATGGGCTAACAATCGTATGATCGGCAATGCTTGTAGCCAAGCCCTGCCCGCCTTTTATGCCATTGGCGTTTAATAAAGTTACACTCAAAACATCCGCAATAGCAAATATAGCAATAACAATGGGGTAAACTAGTAGCGTTTTAAATAATAAATTCCACCATTTTCTAAAGTATTCCTCTGTATTAGGTAAACAGTACAAGGCAAAAGCCACCGGGCTCACTAATATTAGTAACAGTAGCAAACCTTGCCGCAAAATTAATGTAACAAATACGCCAACTAATGCTAAGACAAAAGGGATAAGCACAGCCATTACAATAAAAATAGCTGCATTGGCAAGAAATGCTCCAGCGCCAAACGCTAAGCCGCCCAAAATTCCTCCAATTGCAGTGCCGCCTGCAAAAACGCCTAAAAACCCAGTGTAAAAAACTACTGAAACTGATTGTGTGGCATTGGGGCTAAATGATAGCTGACCAGTAGCTCTAAGAGGCGCCAATATCAGATTGCCTAAACCAAACCCAACTATATTGGTTATATCAACCATAAAGTTTACGATGTAAATCGAAAGATTAATAAGTATAGCTGCAATTAATATCCGCGGCAGCATCTTTTTTGCCGTATAGGCATCAATAAATCCCCCACCTATGGCTTGACCAAAAACAATCACTAAAAGTGCCACAACAAGTAAAATATTTCCGTAAATTCTAAAGCTGGACCAAATTTGGAAACTAGGGTCGTGGCTATTAATGCTTACTGGGTTTGTATAAAGAAAAGGTTGCACTAGATTACTAAACAGCCAATCAGCTGTATCGGCTACACCATTAAATACCGGACAGAGTATCCATGTTAATGGGTTGCCACTGGCTTCGCAGGTTGGGTTTTGATCACCTGTTTTTGCGCCAGTTACACCTCCACTACCACCACCGACAGGAGTCTTTGCAGTGCCCTGATAAACCGTGCCCCAGCCATTAACTATATGTTGACCATTAATGTCATCAATTGCCTTACCGGGCGTCCGTACTAATTTA
>CAYYAF010000092.1:0-1963 GCA_964469975.1 uncultured Candidatus Saccharibacteria bacterium | reverse complement strand
ACGTCGTACAATGTATATTTTACGACTCGTTATTATACTACCCAGATGATTAGCAATACCTCTGCTGTAGGGGAGTTTTTTACCTAAATAAGATATTTGACTTTGTTTTAGTGTCACAGCCCTGCACTAATTCTATATAGCTATATACGAGTAGCTATAGTTCTATATGTTTGCTATCAATACAACTTTCACGTTATTTCACGACTTATCCACAGCTAGATTTGATTTATCGCAGTTATGTTTTTTTATATTCATTCCCCCGCTTATGCCCTATTATGACTATATTTGACTTATATTGTTATTGTTATGAAAGTATTGTTTTTATTCCAACAATACTATGCAATGCAATATGAACAAATTACGAACTATAAGGGGAGAGTGGAGTACTATTTATAATATACTCGTCCCTCAACACGGACATCAAAATAAACTTGCGGAGATCGATGCTGTCTGTCCAGCCGGTCATGAGCGGCCAAGTATGCCCCCACCTGCTCTTTAGCATCGGCCTGCATGTTCATTTTAATATAGTAGGATTGCCCCTTCATGCGGACGTCTAGTTGGCTAGCTACCGCCGGCAGCGTAAGTGATTCTAGCCTGAGTTTTTTAGCACTCAACTGATTATAAACAGTGGTGATGAAGTCTATATCATTGGCCGGTAAAGCACCGTTTCCTAATGTAAACGCCAAATCACTTTCATCAATAACCGTGGGCAGGTTTAGTTTGGCGAGATTAGCAACTTGATCGGTCTTGATAATGGCCACTCCTCTGTTATTTAAAACGTAGGAACCATTATTAGCGTTTAAAATCATTGCTGGCTGGCTAGGAATGATATAAATCAACGGCTGATGGTTAATTAACGGTAAAGTAATAGAAACGCTGGCCAATTCAGGAAATTGATTTTGCAAATCGCGGGTTATGCCAGATACATTTACTGTTATCTTATTGTTATTAAAAATTGACCGACTAAAAAGTTTATGCGCTGCGTTTTGGTAAGTGTTAAGATCCTGTAAAAATATGTTATTGTCATTCGAGGGTTGAATAATTTTTGGGTTCGAGTTAAGACCCAAACTAAATATTAAACTTATGGCTATAGCCAAAATAGCTAATATGGTTGGCAGGTTACGTAGCCATTTGGGTGCCCTACGCGGTTTAATATCAGAGCCGCTAGATCTAACAATTCGCCTACCACCTTCTTCTTGTGAGCGTTATCGATTAGAAAAAAAAAAAAATAATTTTTTTTATTGTTGGCGTTCACGCAATGGACTGCGGCGGAGGCGCTTTTTTGTTTTAATTCTAAACATTTAGTTTCCTATTTAGCGTTTTCCAATAATAGTTCGGCCAGCTCTTTTGCGGCTCGAGGACGTGCAAACCTTCCCAATTCTTCACCTAGATCACTACGCTTTTTCGGATTATCCAGAAGCTCCTGAACAGCAGTAATTAATTGTTCCGGCTTCAATGATAGGTCTTTATCGTTTACAATCATGGCTGCTTTTTGATTAGTTAAATATTTAGCGTTTTTAAGCTGGTGTCCACCTGTTAACTGGGGGTTTGGTACAATTATGCAGGCTTTCTGCTGGGCTGCAAACTCAGCTATACGAGTGGCTCCTGCCCTTGTAATTACTATATCGGCTGCGCCACTATTTACAAACAGGTCGTCTACGAAAAAGCCTTTAGTTATTACCTGCAGGCGCTGCTTAGCATCTTTTAATTGTCGGTCATAAAGTTCATTCGTGCTTGACTCGAGGGCCGGCCCAGTTGCATGTATAATCACCAGCTCTGGATTGGACGATAGCCACTTTACAGAGGCTTTGGCCACGGCTTCATTTAAGCGCTGGGCACCCATACCGCCGCCGGTTACAAACAAGACTTTAGCCCCAGGTTTTAATCCAAGTTGTTTTTTATAGTTGGCACGAAGTTCATCACTGACCGGTTGGAATTTGGAACTAATCGGTACTCCGACAGT
>CAYYAF010000091.1:0-2041 GCA_964469975.1 uncultured Candidatus Saccharibacteria bacterium | reverse complement strand
TAGCAGTTGATGTAACTGAGCCTTTAGTTCTTGGCGAAAAGGTAATTGCCATTCGCTACAAACCTAAAAAACGAGTTAGAAAAATTCGTGGTCACCGCCAAAGCCTGTCTAAAATTAAAGTCGGCAAAATAACAGCTTAAGTTATCCACAGAACAACAGATAGACCAACAGATATGTATTCAAAATACATATATTAAGGTATATTTTTTATTGTAAAACACCTTAGAGACAGAGTATAATTTGTACTCAGTAGTTGAACACAAAAACACTACAAACAAAAATACAAGATAACAGATACAAAAATAAAAAATGCAAAGTGGCGACGAGCTAAATAGTAATTCAGCCAATGCCCAAACCGAAGCTTTTGAGGCTTCTACCAGTGCGCCTGCGCCCCTAAAGATTAAGAAAAACCATCTAGGACTGTGGATAACTGGCGCTACCCTAATGATCTTGGCCATTATTGGCGGTCTTGGTTACGCTCTGCACAAAACCTCCTCTAACCACTCAGCTAACAATGCTGCTCCCACCATCAAGCCTCAACAGGTTGATACCAGCAAACTTTCACCAGCCGCCAGCTCTTTTAGCGTTGAAAACGACAAAGTTGTTATAAATGGCCTACTACAAGCCGATCAAAGCTTAGTTCTAACCCCTAGTTCTCAACCCCAAACCCCAGTCACCGGCTTAGTTTACGTAGATAGCTCAAGCAAGACCCTGCGTTACTACAACGGTACGCAGTTTATTACCGTTGCCGACAGCAATGCCTTAGCTAATTTAACAACTAGCCTGGCCAACAGTGGCGTTACTAGCCTACAAGGTCAAACGGGCGCTATAACTCTACTAGGTGGTAGTGGCCTAAGTGTTAGCACAGCTGGTACTAGTATCACTATGAGCCTACCCCAAAACCTGGCTAAGACGGCTAGTCCGACCTTTAATGCCTTAACGCTTTCGAGTTTAAACTGTACAAGCAACCTAAATGGTGGTGCCCTGACTACTGACGCCAGTGGTCATATTGTCTGTTCTGATGATACTGCCACCCCAGCTGGTGGAGGTATAACTAGCCTTAATGGCCAAATTGGCGCCGTCCAAACCTTTGCTAATGATACAAACGTTACGATCATAAGTGCCGGTGATGTCCGTACATTAACTTGGAGCGGTACTTTAGCTGTAGCTAGGGGTGGCACAGGCTCAGCTAACGCGGCTGGTGCCCGGACCAACTTAGGCGCAGCTGCCAGTGGTGCCAACAGTGACATAACCAGCTTAAGCGGATTAACTACAGCATTATCTGTAGCACAGGGTGGTACTGGTGCTAATACGTTCACAGCTAATGGTGTACTTTATGGCAATGGGGCTGGCACACTACAAGTTACTGCCGCTGGCACAACTAACCAATGTTTACTCGGCAACACCGGCAGTGCCCCAACTTGGGGAGCTTGCCCAGGTAGTGGGGGGAGTGGTGATAATGTTCAAGTTAACGGCACAGACGTCAATAGCACAGTTAATCTTTTAGATACAACTGCTTCATCAAGCAGTGTTGCCACAACTTGGACGCTGAATGTCGGCTCGCCAGACCAGCTAACATTAGCCCTGGGCTTAGCTAACGGCACTGATGCTGGCATAGTTGGTACTGGCAGCCAGACCTTTGCCGGCGATAAGACCTTTACCGGTAACATAATTCTTCAAGGCGGCGGCACTTTATCTGCCAGCAGTGGAGCCGGGCTGCTAACTGTTCCAGCTGAAACAGGCAAGTTGTGTAGTTCAGACTTAAGCGTGCCCAGCAATGACAGTTGTTATGACAAGTTTGCCTCAGCCAGCGGTTCATCAGCTGGTTACATTCAGTTTGCACCGGCCGTTGTGCAGGAAGACCATACTTGTGATAGCCTCAATCCATGCCCAACCAGCACGATATATGTTGGTAAAACTGCTACCAGCGGTAATATCTTGCGCCTGCAGGGCTGGTGTACTGACCCAACAGATATCGCTTGTTCATCTTCCGGCGAACTTAAAGACGCTTTAGTACTACAGGGAAATGGCGAAATGTATT
>CAYYAF010000090.1:0-2132 GCA_964469975.1 uncultured Candidatus Saccharibacteria bacterium | reverse complement strand
CTTTTTACTTCTGAACTTAATTTTTCTAATTGAGCTTTAGCTTCTTCTAAATGCTGCTTTGTCTGTTCAACTACATAAGCAGGCGCATTATTTACATAGCTCTTGTTAGCCAGGCGGCTTTGCAAATGCTCCATAGTAGCCTTTTGCTGCTCTTCCCTGCCCTTTAGTTCTTTGGCGTAAGCCTGCAATTTATTTTCATCAATATCTAGCCAAACTGGCTGTTTGGTGGTTGTCAGTCGATAGCCTTTGCCTTCCTCGGACGGCCTCACCTCCCCTACTCTGCTCAAGTTATCGATGATCTTAACATTGTTGTCAATTAACTTAGATTGACCGTAGTCCAAAGCAGGCTTTACAAGTTTTAGTTCGGTAATAAGATATCGAACTTCACTTACAATTTTAATAATCTCTTCGAAGTCTTTGGCGTCCGAGGCTGTAAAACCATCAATTTTTGGCCAGCGGCTAGTAATTAATAAGCTTGGCTTGCTACCGCTCAAACTCTGCCAAATAGCTTCAGTTACGAACGGTGCGAATGGATGGGCTAGCTTAAGGACGGTCGCTAAACTAAAGCTCAAAACACTTGGGTTGACCTCTATTTTTGTAGATTCGATGTACCAATCAGCCAAATCGTCCCAGACTAAGTGGTAAAGCTTTTCGTAAGCTTCAGCAAAGGCGTAATTATCCAAATCGGCGGCAATTCCATCTGTTAATTGTTGTAACTTATACAATATCCAATAATCAGCACTATTTTTCGGAAAAGGTTCGGCATTGGCCTCGAAAGTTTTTCCCAACTTGTCTTCCACGAAGCGGGCAATATTCCAAAGCTTATTGGCAAAATTGCGGGCACCTTCTACCTTGGAAGTGTCATAACCGCGGTTTATCGCAGCTGTTCGCCCGGCAATAATGCCCATTCGTAATGCGTCAGAACCATACTTCTCAATGACCGGAAGTGGATCAACTACGTTGCCTATTGACTTGCTCATTTTAGCTCCGTCCTCAGCCATGACATAACCATGAATATAAACGGCTTTGAAGGGTACGTCACCGGTCATATACAAGCTCATCATAATCATGCGACTAACCCATGGGTATAAGATTTCACCACCAGTTTCCATTAGGCTTAAGGGGTAATATTTACGAAAATCTTTACCGTCTGGGAAATCCAAAGTAGAGTACGGCCAGGAGCTACTGCTAAACCAAGTATCAAAAACATCCGGGTCACGGCGATATTTAATTCCGGCAACTATAATCTCTTCCTTCTCTACCCTGTCATCAAATATCCAATCATCCTTGTCGCCTTCGTTTTGGAAAGCCGGAATGGGAATGCCCCAGGCTATTTGCCTGCTAATGTTCCAATCTTTTAAGCCCTCTAAATACTTAATTAGTTGGGTCTTTTTGGCCGCCGGGTAAAACTTGATTTTGCCTTCTTTCAAGGCCTTTATGGCGGCTTTGCTCAGCGGTTGCATGTCTATAAACCACTGGTCTTTTAGCAGCGGTTCAATCACCGTGCCACACTTGTAGCAGTGGCCTACACTGTGCATCATCATCCTAGTTTTAGCCAAATACCCCTGCTCTTTTAGGTCTTCAGCGACTTTTTGCCGCGCATCTTGGACCGTCAGACCACGGTAAGCTTCACCAGCTTCAAAATTCATTTTACCCTCAAAATCAATCACTGTCATCATCGGTAAATCGTGTCGCTGGGCAGCCTCGTAGTCATTAGGATCGTGGGCTGGCGTAATTTTAACGGCGCCGGTGCCATACTTCATGTCCACAAAATTATCAGCGATGATCGGAATTTCCCGCTTTGTTAGTGGTAACTTGATCGTTCGGCCAACAAATTTCTGGTATCTTTTGTCTTTTGGATTAACAGCTACAGCTGTATCGCCCAGCATAGTTTCTGGTCGAGTCGTAGCAACGGTTAGTTCCCCGCTGCCATCAGTTAATGGGTAGCGAATGTACCACAAATGCCCCTGCTCCTCCTTGTACTCTACCTCGATATCGGCAAAGGCCGTACCATGGAAAGTACAAAAGTTGACCAGCCGTTCGCCTCTGTAAATCAGGCTTTCAGTCCACATTCTTTGAAAAGTTTTATAGGCAGTAGCAATAATTTTTTTGTCTAATGTGAATGCAAAACG
>CAYYAF010000089.1:0-2187 GCA_964469975.1 uncultured Candidatus Saccharibacteria bacterium | reverse complement strand
TTTGTGCATGTGGTATATTTGCCGTTTTTAGGGGCCAGCCAAGAAACTAAAACTAAGCCTGCCCAAAACTCGGTCCGTGACTTACGTGGCCTAGGTATTGCGCCCGATATTTTGGTAGCCAGAAGTGAAAAACCGGCTGCCAAACGCGCTCAAGAAAAACTAAGCCTATTTTCGGGTGTAGAGTCAGAAGCCATTGCCATGCTACCAAACGCACCAAGCATTTATGGTGTACCACTAACCCTAGAAGACACCGGCGTTGCCGATGTGATAACTAAAAAACTTGGCCTAAAAACGCGTAAACCTAAGCTTAAACAGTGGCGCGAAGTAGTTAAAGAGGCCACCTCAAATCACAAAAAACGTGTTGTGGTAGGAGTAGTGGCTAAGTACATGGATAACACCGATACTTACATGTCTGTCTTTGAGGCTTTAAATGCTGCCGCCTGGGCAAATAACGTAAGTATCAAGATTAAGTGGATTGAAGCCGAAAAACTCAAAAACGAAAAAGAAGTAGCTAAGGCCGTAGCTAAGGTTGATGGCATTGTTGTACCAGGTGGTTTTGGTATTCGCGGTTTAGAGGGCAAAATTCAAGCCGCTCAATATTCACTTAAACATAAAACACCCTATCTTGGACTTTGTTTGGGGCTTCAGATGGGTGTAATAGCGGCTGCACGTAATGCTGGGCTAAAAAATGCCACTAGCTTTGAGCTCGATCCTAAAAGTAGCGACAAAGTTATTACAACTATGGATGGCCAAGAAGGTAAGGCACACACCGGCGGAACCATGCGACTGGGCAATTATCCGTGCGAGATTGATAAAAATAGTCTTTCGGCTAAGTTGTATGGCACGACTAAAATTATGGAACGCCATCGACATAGAGGTGAGTGCAATAATGACTACCGTGATAAATATGAAAGCTGGGGCATAAAGGCTGTTGGAACTTCACCGGACGGTAAATTAGTTGAAATGGTAGAGGCCACTAACCATCCATTTTTCGTATCAAGCCAATTTCATCCCGAATTTTTATCACGACCTAACCGAGCCCACCCGATGTTTCGTGGCTTTATAGCCAGTTTAATTAAGTAATCACGCATATTGTAGACAAAAAATAATAATGTTACGATAAGCATTATGGACCAGCAGCCTCAAGCACTACCTCAACCGGACGACAAAAAACTCAAGAAAATTCTATTTGTTGAAGATGATGATTCGCTTGCCAATGTTTATTTAGCTAGGCTTCAAGCTGAGGGTTTTGATGTAAAACGCGTTCCTAACGGGGAAGATGCCTTGGCGGCGGCGTTGGAATACCGCCCCGATCTAATTTTGCTTGATATTATGATGCCAAAAGTCAGTGGTTTTGATGTGCTGGACATTTTACGCAACACACCTGAAGTAGGCAATGTAAAAATTGTTATGCTGACTGCACTAAGTCAGGAAAGTGACTTAGAACGTGCTAAATCACTAGGTGTTGATGACTATCTTGTTAAATCTCAAGTCGTGATTGCCGATGTAGTTGACCGCATCAAACATCATCTTGGAATATAAAACAAGCATTAAATAATACATCAATATTTACGTGACAAACCATAGTGCTTATGGTACAGTAAGCGAGTTATATCAAAATAAATAAAGGAATGCGTAATATGGATCCAAACGCACCAGTACCCCCAACACCAACTCCTGACGGTGGTGACCAGGGTACTCAAACACCTCCGGCAATGCCTCCAGCAGAGCCAACTATGCCAACCGAGCCTGTGGTACCCAGTGAACCAGTAGCACCAGCACCTTCAAGTGACCCGGGTACTCCTGGTGATGGTGATGCAACAGGCGGTTCTCCTGGCGGAGATGCATCAACACCTCCACCATCAGCCGCGCTTTAAAGTAGAACTGACAATTAAAAATACCGCTTAAAAAAGGCGGTATTTTTAATAGATTAAAATATTATTCTACTGTTACTTCAGTTCGTCTGACTGATTTGCCGCTGAATAAGCGGACTTTGCGTTGGTTGAACTGAACTGTGCCGTCTTTAGAGGCGTGAATTGTGTAGTTACGGCTCATAAAAGCACCTTTGCCGGCACGCTTGGTCATACCAACTTGGCGAACAATAACTTGGCCGGTTTTAACTTTTTCACCGCCAAATAACTTAACACCCAGTCTTTGACCTGGGCTATCATGGACGTTTTTGGCAGC
>CAYYAF010000088.1:0-2254 GCA_964469975.1 uncultured Candidatus Saccharibacteria bacterium | reverse complement strand
CAAATAGCCCGGCTGGAAATCAACTGGCAAGCTGCCGATGACACTAACCCACCATCTTTTTCATCCGTCTATCCTACTTTCCCGCCGGCTGATACAACCAGCTGGCCGGCCAACACCGGTGTTTTACGTATAGCTTTAACAAATTTGGATATTCCCGGCGCCTATCAACGGAATATCTTAAATACCAATACCTATACAGCTTTTTTATACCCGACAAATACTGGCGGTGGGGCAATTAGTCAAACTTTTACCACACCCCCAAATTCTAAAGGCGGAATTATAGACGGTCGTTGTGGTAGCGGTAATACACCTTTGGCTTGCAGGGTCAATATACTTTCACCCGCAGGGGGATCTTTCCATTATTATTTACGTATGAATTCAATATATCATGCTAATCAGGTTCAAATTCGAGCTTATGATATTAATGGCGCTCAGTTAGACTTTATCGGCTCCCAAACTTTAATAGATGTTACCGGTAAAGCCCAAGACGTGCTGCGGCGAATTCAAGTCAGAGTACCTATTAAAAATACAGATAAACAAATTCCAATGTATGCTGTCCAATCAGTTAATGGTATTTGCAAACAGTTTAAAATAGCGCTTAACCACTTTGATGATGATGGTTTTTGCTGGTCACAGCAGCAGTAACTTAAGCTTTGGAAGGTTTAGCGTGAAATTTTTTATGGACAGCTTTTAAGTGTGGGTCAGTTACATGCGTGTAAATTTGGGTTGTAGCAATATTACTATGTCCCAGAAGTGCTTGGACACTGCGTAAATCTGCGCCATTCATCAGTAGATCTGTGGCAAAACTGTGTCGCAAAGTATGCGGTGAGACATGCTTGGTAATTCCAGCCAACAAGGCATAACGGCTGACCATACGTTGGACACTACGGGCAGTTAAACGGTGATAATTGCCACTCAAGTCAACCTTTTTGCTGCCGCTATATCGGACAAATAACGGCTTGGTACCGTCCTTGCGGGCATCTAGGTATTTATACAACCAATCAGCTGAGTCTTCGCTGATAAAAATAGGTCGGTCTTTTTGGCCCTTGCCGCGCACCGTAAATTCCCGCCGTTTTAAATTAATGTGGTCACGGTCGAGTCCTACCAGTTCCGATACACGCAAACCACTGCTAAACAACAACTCCAAAATGGCTCTGTCTCTGAGGCCGGCCGGTTTATTTATATCAGGTTGTTTAACCAAAAGTTCCAACTCCTCTGGACCTAAAAAGGTGACTTGCTTGCGTACAGTCTTGGCTAGTTCGATTTTATCAGCTGGCAGGGCAGTAATATCGCGTTTGGCACAGTATTTTAAAAAACTGCGGAGAGCAATTAGATGGTAATTTTGGGTAGATTTTTGTAGCTCATCACTGGTGTTAGTGCCAAGCCGGTTAAGCCACAACCGCCATTTGCGAATCAGCTCGGGGTCAATGTCACTTACTTTTATATCACCGGCAAAATCAACCAGGCGGGTAAGGTAGTGGTCATAATTGGCAATCGTTTTTTGGGAGCGATTTTGTTCAATCTCCAGATATTCCAAAAAATCAGTCAGGACTTTGCTAAACTGCATAATAACATTGTACGACATAGTTATAGTGCTTAGATAGCCCGTATTTGTTACAATGAAGGCTAATTAATACAAGGGACCAAGATGGAGCGAACATTAATTATACTCAAACCAGATTCTGTACAAAGAGGCATAGTTGGTGAAGTAATTACTCGTTTTGAAAAAGCAGGTTTCAAGATTATTGCCATTAAGATGTTGGAACCAGATTACGATCACTACTATCAACATTATGAAACTATCGGCACACTTAAAACCCGCAAAGGTGATGAAGTTTTTGAAAATCAACTATCTACAATGCAAGAGGGCCCGGTGATTGCTTTAGTGCTTGAAGGGGTTGATGCTATTGAAACAGTTCGTAAAATGGTCGGTGCTACTGAGCCAAAAAGTGCCTTACCCGGTACCATTAGAGGTGATTATGCTCATGTAAGTTATGGAGCTGCTGCTAATACCGGTAAAGGTATAAATAATATTGTGCATGCTTCTGCCGATAAAAGTGAAGCAGATAAAGAAATTAGTCATTGGTTTACCGGTGATGAATTGCATAACTATCAATCAACTTACGAAAAGTTTACTCAACCAAAAACCGAATAGCCTATATTTAGTCAACAGAGGTCAAAAGTGTTAGAATATCTACCACGCCCCTGTAGTTCAATGGATAAAATAGCTCCGTCCTAAGGAGAAGCTAGAGGT
>CAYYAF010000087.1:0-2257 GCA_964469975.1 uncultured Candidatus Saccharibacteria bacterium | reverse complement strand
AAAGAAGAGCACTCCACATCAGTAGCAACATGATGATGCCGATTAGTGAAGCCAATCTGACCCAGATTCCAAGAAGTAGGCCCACCCCAGCTACGAGTAAGCCCGCCATGAACAGCGTGTCTATCAGCCAGTTGCCTGCCAGGTGATGATAGAAGCTGGCAAATGGCCCAGTTGTAGCATGGCTTAAGAAACCATCTGTCGGTGATCCGCCGTTAATCCAGGCGGACGAACAGCCCATTGCCTTACCGGCACAAGTAGAGACCCCAAGACCAAATAGTTTGTCTAAAAACGCCCACAAGAACACGAAACCCAAGACCATTCTAAGAGTGGCCCATATATACAGACTCGCGTCAGCGATATATTTTTTGAGTGCCATATTTTTCCTTTGTTTACCTGCTTAAATGGTAGCGCTTTTTACAACCACAAGCAATACCGCTTATGCTTAAATTATTCCGAGTCGACTAAACGCTTTTGTGCGATAAATGTGCAAGTACACGCGACAGCTAAATAAAATAAACCGGAAATACAAATTGATGCCAAATGTGATGGTTTAATGACAGCCAGCCACACTCCGCTAGCGACAGTGGTACTAATCAAACCGTACATTACCCTAATCCTATTTTTTGATGGCAACACAACAACAGCGGCTGCGTAAACCAGGCTTAGTGTAGAGACAACAACATGTATAAGCGTAATCATTATCAAGATTATAACCTAATTTAAGGTAAAACCGTCGATAACGAAATTAATACTGACATAACCACAACAACTATAAGTGAAAACTTAAAGACTTCCCGGCCCCACCTGGAACTATCGGTAAGGTTGAAGCCAAACAGAGTCTTTCCCAGCCAGATTAAACCAAGTGTACCTACGGTTATTAAATAAATGTAGCCGGCATCACTAAATACACTTAAAAGTAAGCTCGACACAATAAAGCTAACTAGATAAATAATCATTTGGGTTCTAGTGGATCTTATCCCTGCAACTGAGGGCATAGTCGGCATATCTGCGGCCTCGTAATCCTTCAATCGATAAATGGCGATGGCGTAAAAATGAACCATTTGCCACGTAAGCATAATAATAAAGAGAATTAAAGCGGTAGTGTCAAAACTGTTGGATACGGCCGTATAACCGGCAACCAAAGAGGCAGCTCCCGGCAAGGATCCAACTAGGGTGCTGTGAACTGTATGGCGTTTGGTCAGGGTATAAATAAACACATAGAAGATATAGGCTATAGCAACCACCATTACAGTCAGCGAATTAGTATAAGTCAGTAACCAAAAACCAATTACTCCGAGTGTTGTTGCATAAATCACCGAGTTCGTGCCGCCAATTTTGCCGCTAGGCAAAGCCCTTTTTTTGGTTCTTTGCATTTTTTTATCAAGGTTTCTATCGATGAAATTATTTAAAACACAAGCCGACGAAATCACAAGAGTGAGCCCGATTATAAAATGCCAAAAAAGCTGCCAATCTATATGCCAGCGGCAGGCGAATAAAAAACCGGCCAGTGCCGTGACCACGTTCGTCAATGTTCTTTCAGGTTTAGTCAGCCGGTAGTAGGCTTTAATCGTGCTAGTTATGTATGCCCTCATCGTGGATGATATCTGTATTCGTCTGGATTGGTGACATCTCCTGAGGATGATGGTAGTCGAGGTTATTCATAATCCATATCGACCCCAAAACTAATATCAGTACTATTAGCGCGGCAAAGGAAGCTACTGTTATGTTCCAGCGTGGCTTTGATTCTTGCCCCAGATGCAGAAAAAATATCAGTTGGGTGAACAGTTGGACTACTGCTAGTACCCCGACCCAAATTAATAGGAACGTATCAGAAAATGTCGCATGATGCGAACTCACGTGACGAGACACCGGTATATATGCCACTAGGGTTAGAGTCAAAGAGAGCAAAAAGCCGGTTGTATAAGTCTTCGTAGTTCCTTTAGCAGAGTCCTGATGATTTTTTGCATTAGCGTTTGGTTCGCTCATTTTATTACTCCAAAAAGATAAACAATTGTGAATATGAATATCCAAACAATATCAAGGAAGTGCCAAAATAAACTAAACATCGTGAGTTTTCTTAAGCTACCATCGAAGTAATCAGATCTATATATCTTAGCCATTAGCGCGCCGAGCCAAATAAGCCCGACGGTTATATGTGCTCCATGGGTCCCCACAAGCGTGAAAAAGGAAGTCAGGAAGGCGCTGCGCTTCCAGCTGAGCCCTTCGTGATATAAATGGCTAAATTCACGGATTTCCA
>CAYYAF010000086.1:0-2257 GCA_964469975.1 uncultured Candidatus Saccharibacteria bacterium | reverse complement strand
AAAGAAGAGCACTCCACATCAGTAGCAACATGATGATGCCGATTAGTGAAGCCAACCTGACCCAAACACCGAGAAGTAGGCCCACCCCTGCTACGAGTAAACCCGCCATGAACAACGTATCTACCAGCCAGTTGCCCGCCAAGTGGTGATAGAAGCTGGCAAACGGTCCGGTTGTTGCGTGGCTTAAGAAGCCATTCGTTGGTGAACCGCCGTTAATCCAGGCAGACGAACAGCCCATCTCTTTGCCGCTACAAGTAGATACCCCAAGACCAAATAGTTTGTCTAAAAACGCCCATAAGAACACGAAACCCAAGACCATTCTAAGAGTGGCCCATATATACAGACTCGCGTCAGCGATATATTTTTTGAGTGCCATATTTTTCCTTTGTTTACCTGCTTAAATGGTAGCGCTTTTTACAACCACAAGCAATACCGCTTATGCTTAAGTTATTCCGAGTCTGCTAAGCGCTTTTGTGCGATGAATGTACAGGTACACGCGACAGCTAAATAAAATAAACCCGAAATACAAATCGATGCCATATGAGATGGTTTAATGACGGCCAACCACACTCCGCTTGCTACAGTAGTACCAATCAAACCGTACATTACCCAAATTCTATTTCTTGACGGCAACACAACAACGGCGGCTGCATAAACCAAGCTTAGCGTAGAGACTAGAACATGTATAAGCGTTATCATTATCAAAATTATAACCTAATTTAAGGTAAAACCGTCGATAACGAAATCAATACTGACATAACCACAACAACTACAAGTGAAAACTTAAAGACTTCCCGGCCCCACATAGAACTATCAGCAAGGCTGAAGCCAAAGATAGTCTTTCCTAGCCAGATTAAACCAAGCGTCCCTACGGTTATTAAATATATGTAGCCGGCATCACTGGATACAGTTAAAAGCGCTGTTGAGGCTATAAAGCCAACTAGATAAATAATCATCTGGGATCTAGTGGATCTTATTCCTACAACAGAAGGCATAGTGGGTACATCGGCAGCATCATAATCCTTCAATCGATAAATGGCGATTGCGTAAAAATGTACCATTTGCCATGTAAGCATAATAATAAAGAGAATTAAGGCGGTGGTGTCAAAACTGTTGGTTACGGCCGTATAACCGGCGACTAAAGAGGCAGCGCCCGGCAAGGATCCAACTAGTGTACTGTGAACTGTGTGGCGTTTACTTAACGTATAAATAAACACGTAGAAGATATAGGCCACAGCAACTACCATCACAGTTAACGGGTTTGTATAAGCTAGTAACCAAAAGCCAATTATTCCCAATATTGTTGCGTAGATCACCGAGTTCGTACCGCCAATTTTGCCACTAGGCAAAGCCCTTTTTTTGGTTCTTTGCATTTTTTTATCGAGGTTTCTATCGATGAAATTATTCAAAACACAAGCTGACCCAATCACAAGGGTTAGTCCGGTTATAAAATGCCAAAAAAGCTGCCAATCTATATGCCAGCGGCAGGCGAATAAAAAACCGGCCAACGCAGTAACCACGTTCGTTAAGGTTCTTTCAGGTTTAGTCAGCCGGTAGTAGGCTTTAATCGTATTAGTTATGTATGCCCTCGTCATGGATGATATATGTGTTTGTCTGGCTTGGTGACATCTCGTGGGGATGATGGTAATCGAGATTATTCATAATCCATATCGACCCCAAGACTAATATCAACACTATTAACGCGGCAAAGGAAGCCACCGTTAGGTTCCAGCGTGGCTTGGATTCTTTCCCCAGATGCAAGAAAAATATCAGTTGGATGAACAGCTGGATCACTGCTAGTACCCCAACCCATATTAGTAGGAACGAATCAGAAAAAGTCGCATGATGCGAACTTACATGACGAGACACCGGTATGTATGCCACTAGAGTCAGAGCCAAAGAAAGCAAAAAGCCGGTGATATAAGTCTTTGTAGTTCCTTTTGCAGAGTCCTGATAATTTTCTGTATTTTTGCTTGGCGTGCTCATTTTATTACTCCAAAAAGATAAACAATTGTAAATATGAATATCCAGACAATATCAAGGAAGTGCCAAAATAAACTAAACATTGCCAGTTTCCTTAGGCTACCCTCGAAGTAATCAGACCTGTATATCTTAGTCATCAGCGCGCCGAGCCAAATCAGACCGACAGTTATATGTGCTCCATGGGTGCCCACAAGAGTGAAAAAGGAAGTCAGGAAGGCACTGCGCTTCCAGCTGAGCCCTTCGTGATATAAATGGCTAAATTCACGGATTTCCA
>CAYYAF010000085.1:0-2258 GCA_964469975.1 uncultured Candidatus Saccharibacteria bacterium | reverse complement strand
AGCGAAATTATGGACGAAGACCAAATACTACCAGAAGAATCTAACGAAAAGCCAGAGCCAGAAATGGAGATCATTCAGCCTAGTAACTCCTTTGAAGCGGCTGGTGAAATGGTTGATAGTACTCACTCCAGGCAGGTTGAGTTACGTACTGTAGAAGACGTCATGGAAGACAGTTACCTGCGCTATTCCATGAGTGTGATTGTTGCCAGAGCATTACCCGATGTACGCGACGGCCTAAAGCCAGTTCACCGTAGAATACTTTATTCAATGGAGAAAAACGGCTGGAAACCAGGCAGCAAATTTGTTAAAAGTGCTCGTATCACAGGTGATGTAATGGGTAAATACCATCCGCACGGTGATGTAGCCATTTATGATGCCATGGTGCGCCTGGCGCAGGATTGGTCTACTAGGTACATGTTGGTGCAGGGCCAGGGTAACTTTGGCTCCATGGACGGTGATCCACCGGCTGCCCAGCGTTACACAGAAGCCCGGATGGCCCGGGCTGGTTCAGCTTTGCTTGAGGATATAGACAAGGAAACCGTACCATTCCGTGATAACTACGATGGCAGTGAACAAGAACCTGAAGTATTACCCGGCAAGCTGCCAAACTTACTGCTTAACGGTCAAATAGGCATCGCTGTTGGTATGGCCACTAACATTCCGCCACACAACCTAAGTGAAATTGTTGATGCCATTGTTGTACTCATCGACAAACCAGATGCTACCCTAGATGATTTATTAGAACACGTCAAAGGTCCAGACTTTCCAACTGGCGGTATAGTTTATGGCCGTGAATCTATCCGTACAGCCTTTGCAACCGGGCGTGGTGGCGTGGTGGTGCGCGGTGTAGCCAGTATTGATGAGACCAAAAAGGGCAATCACCAAATTATTATTTCAGAGATCCCGTACGGCGTTAATAAAGCTGGCCTACTAGAAAAGATAGCTGAGCTTTATAAAGATAAAAAAATTGGTGGTATACGTGATTTGCGTGATGAAACGGCTAGGGGAGCGGTTAGGATAGTAATTGACCTAAAAAAGGACGCTTACCCTAAGAAGTTACTAAATCAACTGTATAAACTAACACCTTTGCAGCAGACATTTCATTACAATATGCTGGCCTTAATTGACGGCATTCAGCCACGTACGCTGGGATTACAAGATATTCTGCAAGAATATATTAAGCATCGTCAGGTAGTTGTACGCCGGCGCACCGAGTTTGAACTGCGTAAAGCCAAAGAAAGAGCCCACGTACTAGAGGGACTTAAAATTGCACTTGATCACATAGATGAAGTTATTAAGACTATTCGAGCATCACAGACCACCGATGAAGCCCAAGCTAACTTAATTAAACAGTTTAAACTTAGTGAAATTCAAGCCAAAGCTATCTTGGCCATGCAGCTCAGAACATTGGCTGGGTTAGAGCGCAAAAAGATTGAAGACGAACTAACTGAACTACTAAAAATTATTACCGAGCTGGAAAGGATTTTGGCTAGCGAAAAAGAGATTCTAAAAATTATAAAGGCCGAATTACTAGAGCTTAAAAAACAATTTGGTGATGAGCGACGAACAAAAATTGTCGCCCAAGAGCTCAATAAAATGAGTGATGAAGACCTAGTGCCTGATGAACAAGTTGTTGTGACTCTTACATCGGCTAATTACATTAAACGTTCTTCGATAGCCGAATATAAGAAGCAAGGCAGGGGTGGAAAAGGTCGCCGGGGCATGATTACAAGGGAAGAAGACGTGATTGAACATGTTGTAAATGCCTCTACACATGACTTCTTACTATTCTTCACTAATCGTGGCCGTGTGTTCCGTCTTAAGACTTATGAAGTGCCTTCAGCCAGCCTGAGCGCAAAAGGCATAGCGCTAGTTAACTTGCTGCAGCTGCAGCCGGAAGAAAAAGTAAGTAGTGTTATAAACATTAGTAAGCAGGCAAATGGCGGCCACTTATTTATGTGTACAGTCCGCGGTGTAGTTAAGAAAACGGCCTTTGAGGCTTACCAAAATGTGCGTAGTAGCGGCATGATAGCCATAAACCTAGATGAAGGCGATGAGCTGCGCTGGATCAAAATCACCAGCGGTGATGATGAAATTGTTATCTCTACTTCACTAGGTCAAGCTATTCGTTTTCATGAAAAGAACGTTCGGCCTATGGGCCGGGTATCGCGCGGTGTGCGCGGTATCCGCCTGCGCAGTGAAGATTTAGTTATTGGTATGGACACAGTTAAGCCCGGTTCGAGCATTTTTGTAATCAG
>CAYYAF010000084.1:0-2258 GCA_964469975.1 uncultured Candidatus Saccharibacteria bacterium | reverse complement strand
ATTAAAGCTAGTTATGGTGTCGCCGTTTTGGTTACGGCAGTTCAACTGGTAAGGACCACTGACTAGAACATAGCCATTAACGTCAGGTAGAACATCGGGGGTGCTGTTTACGGAACAAAAGGCTTGTTCACTAAGTGCACCGGGTGGTATTACTACCGTTATAACACCGTCTTCGGATGTAAAGCTACTTTCACTATCGGTGAAAGCATTGGCAGAAAAGTCGCTAGTTTGAACATCGGCAGTAACATAGCCAGACGAATTACCGGCCGCATCTAAGGCCTGTAATCTATAGGTATATTTAGTGCCAAAATTAACTGATTGATCTATATAAACTGTTTGAGTTATTTTACTGCTTAGAGTTGTCCAATTTAGCTGGTCAGATATGGATCTTTCTAGTTTATAGCCAGCCACACCAATGTTATCTTTAGCAGCTTGCCAGTTTAAGGCCACAGTTTTTGTTGTAGCATCAACTTCCGCTGTAAAATTACCCGGAGCAGACGGAGGTGTTTTATCTAAAGTTGCTGTTACACTTTGTTGATTAGTATTACTGCCGCCATGTGAAGTAGAGCCGCCACCCGAGCCGGGATTAGACGGAGGAGCAGGCTTGCCGCCCACTGCAATACCAACGTTTGCAGTTGCGTTTAAAGCTCCGTTAATACCAATGCACGTCAGTGTGTACCGTACAGGTGAAGTTAGTTTGGGAGTTGTCCAACTGCCACCACTGCCCTTTAGGCCTGATGGGCCACCATTATCTATACTACAACTACTTTCATTGGCAGAAGACCAGTGAAGTGTTGTTTGCCCGTTATAGGCTAAATTGGTGCTGTCAGCCGTTAAACTGGCTTTGGCGCCAACTTTAACTGTAACAGACTTCGGTGTGGAATGAGTTTTGTTGTTACAACTCTCACTAAATGTTTTTGAAGCGGTAAGTAATCCTGATGAAACAGAACCTTTTAGTGCCGTGCTTACTCCGCTACAAGCGTAAGCATAACTACTGGACCAAGTGATGCTGGTTGAAGAACCATAAGATATACTGGTTGAACCAGCAGATATACTTAAACCAACGCTTGGGCAGGTATAATGTACACCCCCACCACTATCTAAGGCTGCTAAACAACTCGATCCATTTTTGCCATAGCTAGCCGCGGCTGCATACGTACCAGATAGGCCGTTAGGTGTTCCAACGGCGCCAACAGTTGAGATACTACCATTGCTATGAAGCACCCAGTATCCAAAACTAGTCGGTGAGCCAACAATAGCCACTGCACCACTACCCTTGTTAACAGTACCGCCAGTGGCATCACCAAACGGTCTAACTACACCGTTTGATTCTAGTAGCCAATAACCCTTGCCGGTATATGTAGATGCTATGGCTTTAAAGTCGGTACCTTTACCTTTGCCGTTGCCGTAATAGCCCAGTGAACCGAAAGTAAAAACACCTCCATCACTGCCAACTAACCAATAACCTCGCCCGTCTGGCGGGGAGGCTATACCTTTAATATTTGAAACAGTGATATGACTACCAGGTAACGAACCTTTATACGGCGCGCCCCCAAAACTAAAAATGCCGCCATCACTGCCAACTAGCCAATAACCGGTGTTGTTACTGCCATAACTAGCAATACCTTGTATGCTGCCATTATGTGGAACACAGCTACCGCCGTTAATACAGCCGCCGGTGTCCACCCTCCAAACACTTGAGTGGTTAGGTGAAATAGCGATACCAATCTGAGAACCACTGGCCCTTGAACCTTTGAGCAAATAAGCCCCAATACCTCCTACCAATAAAACAAATACTAATGCTCCGCCAACTTTAACCATCCAAGATGGAGAGTCGGGTAGGTATGGTCGCTTGTATTGTTTATTTTTCACTGTAGTTTATAAATAATTAACCTTAAATCGTATTATAAAACTTATGGCATAAAATCCCAATTTTGTTTTTAAGCTTCTTCGGTGTCGTCGTCGGGAATATCGTCGTATACGTCTGGCTCTTGATTTGAAGCTGGCGACTGATGCGAGCCAAACACATCATCTACACTGCTTACTAACACTTCACGGGGGCGTGAGCCATCGGCTGGGCCAATAATACCCTGATCTTCCATACTTTCAATTAAGCGAGCGGCTTTGCCATAGCCAATCCTTAGGCGTCGCTGCAATAAACTGGTGCTGGCTTTATGGGCCTCCACCACTACGCGCACGGCATCGCGGAAAATCGGTTCATCGACACTACCCTCATCACTCAATATGTTGCCGCGGCC
>CAYYAF010000083.1:0-2307 GCA_964469975.1 uncultured Candidatus Saccharibacteria bacterium | reverse complement strand
TACATAAAATAGATATATGAAAATAATTGGACTTGCTGGTGCTTTATCTAGTGGAAAAGATAGTCTGGCTCAGTATTTGGTAGATAATTTTCAATTTTGTCATGTATCTACAGGCGATCTTGTACGCGAAGTAGCTATGCAAAAATATGGTTCTATCGAAAGACCAGTACTGTACAAAACTGCTAATGAACTAAGGGAAGAAAGAGGCCACGGAGTTTTAGGGGAGATGGCCCTGGAACATTACAAAAAGGTCAAAGATAAATTTCCGGGTGGTTTAATAGTAAGTGGTTTTAGAGCCTTGGCCGAAGCCCAAGCTGTTAAAGATGCAGGCGGACAAATTATTTTTACGGATGCACCGTTAGAAAAGCGATATGAATGGATGAAATCCAGGGGCAGGGATAAAGAAACTCTGGTAAGCTTAGACGAATTTAAACGGCGTGAAGCAAATGAAAATGGGGGTATTGATCCGGCATTTAATATTTCTGCTATCAGATCTATTGCAGGTGCTGTGATTGAAAATAACTCATCATTCGATGATTTTTTACAAAAGTTTTTAAAAACTATAGACTTGTCGAATTAAAGTAGTGATATTACTTAATGCTTGTGCTTGCAGGGCTTATTTAAAAGAGTAAAATGATTCTAGCAACAGAATGTGTATAGGAACTTAACAGATGGCTATAGAGTTTGATAAGGCAGCCGAACTGCCTATTGGTGGAATTGAACAACCTTTGCCAGAATTACCATCCATAGATAAGGCACCCATTATAGGCGCATTAGCGATAGATCAAACTTTTGCTGAAACCACATCTGTGCCAACAGAACCTGAAGATGTTACATCTTATCGTACCGATAAAGTAGAAAAAGCTCGCAAACCTATTATTACACCAGATCAAAGAGCCTATAGCTTACTGAAAAAACTTGACTCATCATGCTTTGAATCTAAAATTTCCAAAAAAAATGGCAAAAAAGCGTATGGTACGAAAGTATCAGCTATACAAGATGATTCCGGCGAAGATTTAACCAGACTCTACCTAAATAACGCTGGTGAGTACCCTTTACTTACCAAAAAAGGTGAAGTGGAATTATCAATTCTTAAAGACGCTGGCATGGAGGCGACCGCTAGACTGGCGGCAGACAAAGAGAACCCTAGTCTAACAGTCGGCGAAAAGCGTAAACTTAGGCATGCGGTTAGGGACGGCGAAGACGCAAGTTTGTTATTTGCTAACTGTAATTTAAGGCTTGTTATATCTATTGCCAAAAAATTTCAGGTCTCTGGCTTGCCACTTCTTGATCTTGTTCAAGAAGGTAATTTAGGGCTTATTCATGCGGTTGAAATGTTTGATTGGAAAAGAGGCTTTAAATTCAGCACTTATGCCACCTGGTGGATTCGCCAGGCCATAACCAGAGGCATTGCCAATACCGGACGAAATATACGCTTACCCGTACACGCCGGCGAAATGGTTAACGAAATGGGCAAAACCAAAGGGCGATTAGAGCACAAGCTTGGCCGTCCGGTTAGCTTACAAGAAGTGGCTGATGAAATGGAATTGCCGCTATCTAAAGTAGAAGAATTAATGAAGTATACCGGTGACACTGTATCGCTTAACGACAAAGTTAAGGAGGACAGTGAGGTAGAACTGGGTGATTTGATAGAAGACCGCACAGCTGAATCACCAATGACGGAAGCAATGATTTCAATTTTGTCTGACGAGGTAGAAAAACTACTTGCGGAACTGAATGAACGTGAGCGTCAAGTTCTTAGTCTGCGCTTTGGTTTAGATGGTGGCGAACCACGTACCCTAGAAGAAGTCGGTGAACATTTTGGTCTAACACGCGAGCGTATTCGCCAAATTGAAGCTAAAGCTATGTCCAAATTACGTCATCCCTCAAGTAATACTCTAGCTCGTGAATTACTATACGAGTAGCATTCTTAGCTAACAGATAGCGTATACTGTTAATTATTATGGTAGAGGCAAAGCGCAAACGGCTGGCAATAATTGATGGCAAGAGTGTGTTTTACCGCGGTTACTTTGCCATGCCAAACCTTAGCACAAATGATGGCACTCCAACCGGCGGGGTTTATGGCTTTGCTGTTATGGCACTGGAAGTTATCAAGCGTCTAAAACCAGATTATGTAGCCGTGGCATGGGATAAGCCTAAAACCAAT
Source organism: uncultured Candidatus Saccharibacteria bacterium (assembly GCA_964469975.1). Taxonomy (GTDB): domain Bacteria; phylum Patescibacteriota; class Saccharimonadia; order Saccharimonadales; family JANWIN01; genus CAYYAF01. Next base: position 140 of record CAYYAF010000083.1, on the reverse strand, counting down.
ATCCGGTCACGTTTAAAAATTTACCCGGAATATAAAGCTGGCCGCAAACCAGCCCCACCGGATTTTCATGTTCAAATTCCGGTACTACATGAACTGCTGGCTGCTTTTGGTTGGCCACTGTATGAACTGGATGATTATGA
>CAYYAF010000082.1:0-2321 GCA_964469975.1 uncultured Candidatus Saccharibacteria bacterium | reverse complement strand
CCCCCGACCCTCTCGGTGTAAACGAGATGCTCTAGCCAACTGAGCTAATCACCCGCGTTAGTACAAGTATCTTACCAAAATTGTAAACCAAGCAAAGCTGTTTACAATTTTGAAAGGAGGAATCGCGCGAGATCTTGTTAAAACTTTGGGAATTTATTTTTCAAAGTTTTCAAGCAAGATCGTAGCGAATTTCGACGTGGTGGGCAAGAGAGGACAGCGCTCTGGCCCCCGGCGCAGGGCTAACCTGCCTGGAGGTTCAAGAACCATTCTCTCACCAAAACGCGTCAACCCCTAACGGTGTTGTGGCTTTTTGGTGGGCAAGAGAGGACTTGAACCTCCACGCCTTTTGGGCACAGCCACCTCAAGGCTGCGTGTCTACCAGTTCCACCACTTGCCCGTTTGGAACAGGGCTTATCTTATCTGTTTTTTAGCAAAAACTCAAGCGCATTTCAGGCGTGAGGCAAGTGATCATATAGATGGTCAAGCGAATATTCATTTCTGAGAAGCGGTTTTATGTCGTCCAAGCTCACATTTACCTTTACGCCGGGATTCATCGTATTATACGGGTCGAAAATTTTCTTAAGTTTCTGCAAAACTATGTAAGCTTCTGGGCCATAAAGTTCACTGAGGTATGGGGCTCGTAAACGGCCATCGCCATGTTCACCACTAGTACTTCCACCCAACTTTATAACAAATTTGTAGTAGTCATCGAGTATTCTAAATATCTTTTGGCGATCGCCGACATGACTTAAATCTAAAAATGGCTGCATATGTAAGTTACCGTCAGCGATATGGCCCCATACCCCTGTTTGCAAATGATACGTTGAACATAATTTATAAATACCCTCTAAGTATTCGTTAAATCTATCAACCGGCACAATACCGTCATCGATTACCGGTAACGCTTTTAAGCTACCTTCTGCTTGGGCCACAAATGTTGATGCCGCATGTCGAATTTTCCAAAGCTTTTCTTTGCCCTCATCGTCAGATTCAACATGATAGGAAACCTGGCTGTTTTTCAAAATTTTTATAGTTTTTTTAGTCATTCTTTTTTGTACCCGCGAGCTTAAATTATCAAACTCTATCATTAGTATTAGTTTAGGAACAGGTCCTTTGATTAAACCTTTTAGCTGATTGGGATTTTGTTTACTAACTACGTTTAAGAGTCTTTCATCAATTAGCTCAGCAGCGCTTGGGCCATCTGGCAAGTTACGGAGTTCTGTAATTATTTCTTCGGCCAGTTTAATATCATCTAAAAAGGCGGCTATAAGTGTGGTGCTAGGATTATAAGGTTCTGTGCTTAACTCTGCTTCAGTTACAATGCCTAGCGTGCCTTCAGAGCCGACAAATAGTGGCGTTAAATCAAACGAGCCATCTTTAGCGCGAACATTTTGCAAATTATAACCGGCCGTATTTTTGGTAACAGAACGTTTCATTTTGGCTATAGTATCTTTGTTTGCTTCGATTAAATTATCTAAGGATCTATAAACTTCCCCTTCAAAACTAGCCAAACCTAGTTTTTTGTTTAGCTCGCGTTTACTGATTCGCTTGGTTTCAATAATTTCGCCGTTAGCTAAGACAACTTTTAAAGCTTTAACATAATTAATGATACTGCCGTATTTTACCGACTTCTCGCCGCCAGCGTTATTAGCGATAGCGCCGCCCAAGGTACTAAATTCCAAAGAAGCTGGGAATGAAGGTATAAACCGTCCGTGAGTATGCAAGGTTTGTTGTAATTTGCCAAAGTTTAAACCAGGTTCAATTGTCACAGTACCATTTTTACCATCGTATTCAAGTATTCGGTTCATGTGCCCCGGGAAAACCAAAATTATACCTCGCCCTATGGCCGAGCCGCTGCGGTCTGTACCAAGACCGCGGGCAGTAATTGGTATAGTGCGGCCACGTTCAGCTAGCTGCCAAGTAAAACGGGCTGTTTTGCGAACATCATTTTCGTTTCTTGGATAAACCACCATGGCTGGAGTAACTGTAAAAATTCCTGCATCGGTTGAAAAATATTTACGGACATCTGGTGCAGTTAAAACTTCACCAAGCAAATGTTCCTGTAAATAATGTGCTACATTACTCATTTATGCCAAACAACCCCTCAAAATATCTGATAGCTACTATAGCACATTTGATCATGGCTCAGGGTTCATCTACAATGGCAGTCGCACACTCGGGCGAGTGGCGAAATGGTAGACGCGCTAGCTTCAGGAGCTAGTGGGGGCAACCCCATGGAGGTTCAAGTCCTCTCTCGCGCACCACATTTGGGTGATTAGCTCAGTTGGCTAGAGCATCTCGTTTACACCGAGAGGGTCGGG
>CAYYAF010000081.1:0-2343 GCA_964469975.1 uncultured Candidatus Saccharibacteria bacterium | reverse complement strand
TGTGGCTGTTTGCCATTAGTTTCACCGTTACCATTGCCATTATTACTTGGCTTCTGCTCTACTTTACCGCCAATTACATTCACCACCGGAATAACAATTGGGCTACGCTGAGTTTGTTCAAACAAAAAGTGTGTAACATGTTCTTTTAGCTCAGCTTTAAATCGGTCTAAATCTATGCGTTTAAAGCGCTGGGTTACTGCCCGGCGCAGCTCTGCCCTAAAGGCATTCATGAGTTCCTCGTTATCGCGCATATATATGAAACCGCGGCTAATGATATCTGGGCTAGTAAGTAAATTGCCGGTTTTTTTATCTACGGTTAGGATTACTGCCACCAGCCCCTCCTCGGCCAGCATTAAGCGGTCTTTAATGACCACATTGCTAACAATTGCACCAGTTTGATCTACTAACACAGTACCGTGAGGAACTTGGTTAATAATTTCCATGTTGCTGCCAGTAAAGGCCATGACCTGGCCGTTTTCGGCATTAATTGTACTGCGGCGTGGTATGCCATGCTCCACGGCAATTTCTATATGTCGCTGTTTACTTCGGAAGCTGCCATAGATAGGTATAAAAAACTTAGGTTTTAGCATATCTATGAACTCGCCATATTCTTCTACACTGGCATGACCACTAACGTGAAGTGGCCCCACGCCATCTAAATCATGGGTTTCATGGCGGTACACATGTACGCCTTTGCGCATAAGATCATCTACCATATCACCAATTAGGCTGTCGTTGCCGCTTTCCGGAATAGGCGTAGAGCTTAAAATTACAGTGTCCTGCTCTTTTAACTTAATATGCTTGTGGTCACCTTCACTCATACGCACTAGCGCTGAGTTAGGTTCACCCTGACTACCTGTAGCTACCACCACAATATCTTGATCTTTAATGTTGGCTGTGCTGGCAATTGGCACAAAAGTTCCTTTTGGAATTTTCATGAAGCCGTGGCGCACAGCCATTTCTAGCGTGCTAACCATACTGCGGCCGTCCATAGCCACTTTTTTATTGTGGTGCACGGCGGCATTTACAATCATTTGAATACGGTTCATGTTGGTGGAAAATACGCCTACAAAAATTCGGCCTGGCGCTTTGTCCATAATGTCCACGTAGCTGGGTTCAATGGTGCTTTCGCTAGGTGTGCGGCCATCGCGTTCCGTACTGGTGCTTTCACTAAACAGCGCTAGCACACCTTCTTGACCTAACTGTTTTAAGCGGTCTGTATCGGTGCGTTCGTGATCTAGTGGATTGGGATCCAGGCGGAAGTCACCGCTGTTTACTATTCGCCCTACCGGTGTATCAATGACTACGGCTGTACTGCCTGGAATGGAGTGCGTTACCCGCACTAGTTCTACAAAAAACGGCCCAACTTTTAGTCTTTCATGAGTATCTTCATTCATGGTGACGGTTTTTAGTTCAAAGCCGTCAGGCATAGGCAAACCAAAGTTCTGAAAGATTTCTTCTACCCGGCCAATTGTAAATTTACTGCCATAAACCGGTGCCGGATACAGCGGTAAAATGTGTGGCAGAGCGCCAATGTGGTCTAAATGCCCGTGCGTAATTACATAAGCCCGGAGTTTGTGTTTGATGCTTTCCAGGTAGGATGTGTCGGCAATGCCGTAGTTAATGCCTGGCAAATCTACGCCCAGGTCATTACCGGCATCAATAACCAGCGCATCATTTAAGTATTCAACGAGTATCATATTTTTAGAGCCTGCGCCGTCCATACCACCCAGTCCAATTACCTTTAAGCGCGGGCTGTCGTCTATAACATTAGCCCTGCTAGGTCGGTTTTGGCCCTGAACGTTAGCAGTTTGATATTGGTTGGCAATGCGATGAGCATCGTCTTGGTTGCGTTTTTGGGCACGCATAGCTGCCCCCCGTGAAACACTACGCCCCAGCGGTGCTGGTTTGGCAGAGTGATTCTTAGGTTTAGAGTTTTGTTGATTTTTGTTATCCATAAGTTATTTCCTTTCGGTTACAGATATTATTTATTGTCTAATTTCTTAAGTAAGGCCGGGATTCGGGCAAAATCATCTATTAAAGTTTGCCTCATTGCCCCGTTATACAGCGCTGCAGCTGGATGAAACAGCGGCAAGTAAACTTGATCGTCAAATCGCTTGGGCTGGCCGTGAACCTGGCTGATTGATAGCTCCGGTAAAAAGCAGTTCAGGCTGTGCCGGCCTAGTGTTACTACAATTTTGGGTTCAATTACCTTTAGCTGTTGCTTTAGATAAGGTAAAAATTCAGCCTTTTCGTCCGGATACGGATCGCGGTTATTCGGTGGTCGATATTTAACAATATTGGTAATGTACACGTCCTTTCTTTCAAGGCCGATCATGGCTA
>CAYYAF010000080.1:0-2420 GCA_964469975.1 uncultured Candidatus Saccharibacteria bacterium | reverse complement strand
TTAACCGATATACGAATCCCGCGTTAACAGAGGTACATTATAACATGTAGCTAACTTGGTTCTACTTGGTTGTTACACCAAAAATTACAGTGTTGTTATCGCCTTGGAATATTTTGATAGATTTCTTTGAGGCAAAATTGTAGTTTGATAGTGTGTAGTCAGAGGTGTCTTTACCTATGCCGACAATTACTTCTTCAGTGCCAACAAATGGTAATAGCAATATATTATTAGTAGATTCAAATGTTAAGCTTGGTTTGCCAGATTTGACAGTGAATAACTGTTTGTCTGCCGAATAATAGGCTGTATTTGTACCCGCCACAAAACCAACGTGAACTTCCCGCGTTTTAAGCGTACCATTGGAAGCTTTCTCGCCTTTGGTACCAATTGAAGTTACCTCTAAAGATTTATTATCAGATAGATTTATTGTATTAATAGTGTATGGGGCTCCAAAAAATGCTGATACTGCTTGATCGCCAGCTGTGTTGGCTGTTGACTTTAAATAAATTAGAGATGAAAATTCAGAATTAACTGCAACCTCTTGAATTATATTGGATGAGACATTTACATCTTTGAAAGGTTCAGCTACTTTATTGGTGGTCAAATCGCGAATTACTGGAGATCCTGGACCGCCATCACAGCCATAACAACCTTCTTGATATGCTATTTTGTTCTTCGAGCTACTGTAAGCATGTATAAACACCCCGGCCTGAGTAGAAGTAAACAAATCTTTGGTATTTTTGCCTGTTAAATCCATGGTCTTTACGATATTTTTTCTGGGTTTATCAGGTAAGCTGCCATAGGCAATTGTTTTACCGTCGGTTGAAAACTTAACACTTGTAACTTGTTCGCCGGCTGCCAGATCAAATACAGCTGTATACGTTTTACCGCTATCAGTACTAACATATATAGATTTGCTAGTCACAAACACTACATTTGTTCCATAAACATCACTATCCATAATTGGCTCTGAGGCAATAAGTGTTTTGGCCGCAACTCTTTCCCCGCCAGTGGCCGGCCTTATAAAAGCAATATACGGATCTGAGTCTTTGGCTTTAAAAGCGTAGGCAACATTTTCTGGCGTATAGGATGCAAGTTGGCTTGTCTGAGAAGAACTAGGGGTTGGAGCATTTGCCGTGTTGCTCGCATCTTTTTTGATAAAAAACCACCAGGCTACAACTGCGGCAAAGGCCAAGGCAATGATTATCAATAATATTTTGATACTCTTTTTGCCACCTTTGGGCTTAGAAGGCTTAAAGTCTTTCTTGGGCGGTGCTGGGCTAACAGGTTGAGGTTGCTCTGGATTAGTTACCGTAGGAGTTTCTGGGTTTTCGATTGGTGGTTTTGGTGTTTGGCTGTCAGGAACACTAGTCGGGTTATCTTCATCCATAATGATTATCCTTTTATATAAACTAAGTATAGTTTCAGAACCTACATATTCGCAACTCAGATATGCTGTAACTCCTTGAACATGTTATAATCCAATCTGTTAATGCCCCGGTAGCTCAATTGGATAGAGTAATGGAGTTCTAACCCATAGGTTGCAGGTTCGAGTCCTGCCCGGGGTACCAAATCACTTATGCTTGCATTATGGCAAGCTACATCACATTATTATGCTATGAATGCGAGCCAAGAAACCTTAAAGAGATTTATAAAAAAGGGTGGAAACCCAGGCGAAGAGCAATCAAGTCCTGGACGAGAACAATTAAAGATAGTAGCTGCGCAAGTATTGCGATCATCTAAAGTCGTGAGCAACGGATATAGGGGTTATAACAATGGTGAAACCATAGAATACGATAGCCGTTGGACTAATATTGCTTATGATGCAGAAAGAGATGTGATAACACAAGCCAAGCTTCATGGTTTATATGATGTAAGAGCATTTGTATTTCCTGGACCTTTGGCTTGTGTGCACTTATATATGCGAGAAGCTGACGCAGATACAACACCATTACCAAGGCCCTATTACGAAGAAAAAAACAATGAATATGTAGCTTTGTTTAGTCCCGACAAGCCTGAAATATTAGTACCAAATGATCATTATGAAGAAGGAAAAATATTTCCTCTTGCAGGAGGAGAGCCTGTAGTACCAGATACACCAACATGGCGACAGCTTGACTATATATTAGGCCAAATAGAAGCTCGTCCTAGATAATTAGCTTGGTTCTAACTTCTGCAACAATGCCGTACCAAGGTTCGACTTTTTAGATTGCGGTAAAATATGAGTATGGCTGAGAAATATCCTGATACTGATAAAAACAAGGAAAGTATTCCAAGTAAGATTCTTAAACTTGGTGCTGCAGTTTTAGCATTTGCACTAGGCATAGACATTCTTAGGAATCACTAGGAAAAACAGTTAAAACACTGTATAATCACCCCTGTTTTACGGCGGACGTAGCTCAGTTTGGTAGAGCGTCGGGTTG
>CAYYAF010000079.1:0-2461 GCA_964469975.1 uncultured Candidatus Saccharibacteria bacterium | reverse complement strand
CAGAGGACGATCTAACGTCTATTAAAAAACAACTCGATGATCTATTGGCTAAACAAAAAACTGACATTGATAACCTAGCCAAGTCCAAAGAAACCGAAATCCTGACCGTTTAAGATACCGTAGAAGTTGGAGTTACGCCTCTGAATCCAGTTATATGTGCGCTGCCATAATATGTCGGGCTGCATTCTGCTAATAAAACCGAACACATCCTACAGCAAAGTACTATTTTTTGCGCTTTTAAAATAAGATCGGAGTTTTCTACGTTTTTCGATGCTCTATATAACTCAGTAACCTGAAGATCGGTTATATGAGTGTGTTCAACATCATTATCGGTTAAGAAGGTTTCTAGTTTTTCGTAATTTTCAGGCATATGGTTTTCTAATAAGTTTTTATTATAGCATTCTGACCGCTATAATGGGGCAGATGTCGGTACTTTTGATAATTCTGGGATTGATTTTGTTTGTCATGCTGGTGGTCGTGCATGAATTTGGCCATTTTATCGTTGCTAGACGCGGCGGGGTAGATATCAAGGAGTTTGGCATTGGCTTTCCGCCCAAAGCTTGGGGGAAAAAGACCAAAGCCGGTTGGTTATTTACAGTAAACTGGTTACCGTTGGGCGGTTTCGTCCGACTCAAAGGTGAGCACGATGCTGACACTAAACCAGGTACGTACGGAGCAGCCAGTTATTGGACAAAAACCAAGATAATGCTAGCTGGGGTAACAATGAATCTGTTGGTGGCATTTATTATATTAACTGCTTTGGCTTGGTTAGGGATGCCCAAATTAATTCCGGACCAATTTACTGTAGCTAGGGATACTAAAGTTTTGAAAAACCAGGTTTTGGTAGGAGAGGTAGCTAAAGATTCTCCGGCTCAAAAAGCCGGGCTCAAAGATCTTGATGAAATAACAGCTATTACACCGGCTGGTGAACAAACTAAAGTGGTTAAATCGCAAGACCAACTACCTAAACTTACCAAAGAATCTGCTGGTAAAACGGTAGTCATTAGTATCGACCGCGATGGTCAATCTCGGCAATTAACAGCTAAACTTTTATCCATCCAAGAGGTAGAGGCGAGCCTCAAAACTGACAATCCCAAAGGGTATCTCGGAATTATACCAAGCGAATACACTCTGCTCCGCTCAACTTGGTCGGCACCAATCGTGGCGGCTGGAATTATTAAACAATACACCTTACTTACTCTTGAGGGAGTTGGTAAGTCGCTGGGTGCCCTTTTTCAGGGAAAGGGTAGCCAAGCCAGCCAAGATGTGGCTGGCCCAGTCGGCATATTTACGGTTTTGAAAAAGGGCAGCTTATTGGGCTATCAGTTTGTTTTGATATTAATTGCAGTAATCTCTTTAACACTGGCTATCTTTAACATTTTGCCTATCCCAGCCCTGGATGGCGGGCGTTTATTTGTGACCTGGTTATTTAGATTAGCGCACCGACCGCTTAAGCCAAAAACCGAGGACTTGATTCACGGCAGTGGCTTTGCGGTTCTAATGCTGCTGTTTATTTTAATTACTATAGTTGATATAAAACGGATTTAATAAAAATGTTGGCGCAACTTAGCATCAACGGGATGACACCGTTTTTGTTGTTGGCAATTTATGGCGGCGTAAGATATTTTGGGCGCAATTATCAAAAAAGTGACGATCAAATCAACTGGACACCACTGGAAAGTATAGGTATCACGATAGCCATATACTTTGCTGGCCAGCTGTTCGCTGCACTAATTATTTATTCAATTCCGTTAATACTCGGTATTAGCCAACAACAGATTACAAATTGGGTTGAGGACAATATTTATGGACAATTCTTACTGATTCTGGCTATAGAGGCTATAACCTTTGGATTAATCTATCGGCTGTTAAAAAAACGGCAATCAAGCCTAGCTGCAATTGGCTTTAGCAGAAAACCAATGTTAAAAGATTTAGCCTATGCCGCTTTGGGTTTTTTGGTATATTTTGGAATGCTACTGGCTGCCATGGCAGTTTTTAAAGACGTGTTTCCGAGCGTTAACGATAACCAACACCAAATTATTGGTTTTGATGGAGCCGGAGGCGTTCAGCTAATTTTTGTATTTTTCAGCCTGGCAGTTTTACCACCTATAGTTGAGGAGATACTGGCCCGCGGCTTTTTATTTAGTGGCTTAAAGAAGGGTTTACCGGTTATTTCAGCGGCCCTGATTACCAGTGTGTTATTTGCCTTGGCTCATCTACAGTCTGGCAGCGGCAAGCCGCTGTTATGGACAGCCGCAGTTGATACGTTTATCTTGTCACTGGTGCTGGTTTATCTGCGCCAAAAAACCGGTAGTCTGTGGGCGTCAATTAGTCTCCATATGCTCAAAAACAGCATAGCTTTCTTCGTACTGTTTGTTTTTCATCTGACATAAAGTAAGATTAAGGATATATGAGGTTATCGGAGTTATTTACTAAAACCCGCAAGCAAGTGCCAGCTGAT
>CAYYAF010000078.1:0-2553 GCA_964469975.1 uncultured Candidatus Saccharibacteria bacterium | reverse complement strand
GCTATATACTCCCATATCCTTCTTTCACTTTATATTGTACGAAATAATTTGACACCTTAGCAAGTGTCATATGAAATATTACAACTACTTAAATTTTAGCGTAATAAGTTTTTTGTAAACGGCTGTCGGCTATATCTGTTAATACACGTTTTGCGCAGGCTTTAATATCCTCAACTGAGCCATTACTAATTACGGTTGCGTCTGGTGTAACATTTTCCCGCTCGCGCTCGGTTGGGTCTAGCATATCGTACTGTAAATGCCCGGGTCGATAAACCTTTATAATAATACCTTTGACGTCGTGAATATACTGAGCATCTGACGGAAACCTTAGTCCCCCAACAAGGCAAAGTTTTACCCCCTGGCTATTTAGTTGATAAATCCGCCTAGTAATTTCTTTATACCAAATGCCTCTGTCAATTTTTGATACTAAATAACCACCTAACCACTGTAGAATTGGCCGATACTCCTCTTTATTATCTGAATTTATAGTATGTTTTAGCAGGTCGGGTTTACGACTTAAATTTTCTAAATGAAGCAATAGTTTTTCATAGTCAATCGGATGAGAATTAATTTCTTCAATACTAAGTTTTATTTGATCAAAATTACACTTAGTGTGCACAGTTTCAAGTAGGATTGACGGCAGTGGCCTAAGCCATACATTTATAGCCTCAATATCGTCTTTAGATGGAACTTTTTGAGTACTGGCATGCAGGGCATTCGCAACTTCGGCAATAATTATGCTGGATTCAATTCGCCTGGCGGTGGGCTCAATTTCCATAGCGGCCTTAGCAAAAGTACTTTTGCCATGGCCAATCGGACCGGTCATACCAATAACTATCATTTAACCACCTTTTTCGTTTGTAAGTATTTTTGTGCTGCTATAAAGAGCCACTCTATAGACGTACCCAAGGTCGTGATTGCCGCAAACCAAAGATGCAAGGTCACATAGGCAATACTAAAAGACAATAATATCAAGCCTGTCGGGACTGATGTTAACAGCGGCGGCTTGTGCTCACTCCTAACAGTAGGAGCCAGCGCAATAATAAAGACAATAGAACCCGTCGCAAACAAAAAATCCTGCCACATTTAACCTATTGTAACTTAACTAAAACTAGACAGACAACTTAATACTTGGACCCATACTGGTAGTTATGAAGCTCGACTTTATGTAGTTACCTTTAATACTGGCAGGCTTGGCGCTTTTTATAGCGGCCAAAACAGCAGTGGTATTATCAGTAAGTTTATCCACTCCAAAACTAACTTTACCTACGCCAACGTGCACAATGCCCGTACTATCTACGCGGTATTCAACACGTCCAGCTTTAGCTTCTTTAACAGCTTTGGCTATATCAGTTGTAACGGTGCCACTTTTAGGGTTGGGCATAAGGCCTTTTGGCCCCAGTAAGCGAGCATACTTACTAAGCTTAGCCATTACTTTAGGTGACGCAACTAGTATATCAAAATCTATCTGTTCTTTATTAAGCTGCTGCAAAAATTCGTCTCCGCCCGCAATATCCGCACCAGCCTTTTTACCTGCCACTACTTCATCTGCTTCACCAAACACAGCTACCCGGGCACTTTTACCGGTCCCGGCTGGTAAAACCACAGTGCCGCGGATATTTTGATCGGCCTGTTTTGGGTCGACATTTAAGTTAATGTGTAGCTCAACCGTGGCATCAAATTTAACTGGGTTAGTTTTAATCGCCAGATCCAGCGCTTCTTTTAGTTCATAAGTTTTAGTTTTATCAATTAATTTGGCAGCTTCACGGAACTTTTTACTGCGCCGCTCTAAACGTGAGCGAGCTGGTTTTAGTGTGACTTTAGGCTTCGCCTCGGCCTTTTCGTCCTTAGTCTCCGCCTTTCGGGCTTCCTTAGCCTGTTTTTCTTCGGCTTCAGCTATAGCTTTAGCGCTACGTTTGCCAGCCTTAGCAGTAACTTTAGGTTCAGCTACTTCTTGGGCTTGGCTATTTGCTTCATCCTTAACATTAGTATTTTCTTGAATAGACCCATCGTTTGACTCCTTATTTATTTTTTCACTTTTAACAGCTTTTTCTGCAACCTTTTTTACAGTCTTTTTAGTCGTTTCTTTTTTTACTTCTTTCTTAACCGTCTTCTTAGTCGCAGCTCCATACTTCTTGTCTGAGCTGGACTTCGTTTTACTTGCATCTGCCATATATACTCCTTCGTGGCTCAAACCCCAGTTCTTTGTAAAGTGCTGGGTCCCACAAATTAATTATTACTTACTATCTGTTAACTGCACATCTGTATTCAGGTTGAAGGCTACTACTAACGCCTCTGCATCTTCGGATTCTACAAAATCTAGATACTCAAGGTAACCCATTAAATTTAAGGCTAGTTGTGCAGCTTGCTCTCCCGTATTTGCGCGTCTTATTAAATAATCTTGATAATCTCCTCTAGCTTTGAGATACAAATCAATAACCTTAAGTGGTGCCTGTTCAAGATTGCCGGCGTAGGTGCTATCTATTCTATCCAAAGTAGCAATAGCTTTGTGAAGTTCACCCATTATTATCCCTCTATCTCTACACCCATGCT
>CAYYAF010000077.1:0-2649 GCA_964469975.1 uncultured Candidatus Saccharibacteria bacterium | reverse complement strand
CTACCAGGCACATTAAGCCTAAAAGTAGCCCCGGTAACGGTTAAACTACCATCAGTACCAAAAGTGTTTACAAAATTTGTAGTTGAACTTAACGATTTACCGGTAACAGAGTTAGTAAAAGTGGCATCAACATGTTCTTTAGTTTGCTGAGAACCATCGCCGAAGTAACGAGTTGTTTCTGTACCAGTGTAATGTTCTATATCAGTAAAGCCAGTGCAGTTAAAATAAAAAGTTCTATCAAAAGTTGTAGTAGTCGAAACAGTCGTTGCATGGGCTGTTTTAACTAAACCGCTAGCTACAACCATTATAAAAACTGTAGCCACAAGCAGGCCTTTTAATAGGCCTAGTTTATTTATTCTATCTTTATGTTCATCAATAATCACAACTTGTCCACTCATGTAAAACTCCTTAAACTCTAGACAATGCGATTATTATAGCATATTAATACATACTTAGCAAGTATATTTAACAATTCTATTTGTGATAAAAAGCATAGCTAACTGGTGATAAATATAACGGTTATATTCCCCCTTTACCCTTATGCTAAATGTAGAAAGGAGCAGCAAGGTGTTTAAACTATTACGTCGCTTTTTTAGACGACCAGAACCAACCGAACATTTAGAAACTTGGCGCCAGTACTTGGTACAGTAGCTTAACTTCTAAGACTTTAATAGCTCTTGCTTAGCTTCTTAGTTATGTATACAAAATTTCTAGCAACCAAGAACTCTATAGGTTAATAATGTTAAAAATCTTACAGATAACAGACTAACTATAGTTTGTAATGTAACCATGCTTGTTTTTGAAGCCCGAATCATTACTAGGCGCCAAGCATAAAACCCTGCCCAGTGTCAGTTATAGGCAGGGTTTTCGAATTCGTTAATTGTTAAACGCAACTTTTTCTAGCTTTTTAATGTTTGGTACAGTAACCTGACGGCCGGCTTTAATAATGCCCTCTTTACTTAGCTTGACCATGCTCTGTGACACAGTTTCACGGGTAACACTAAGTGTATCAGCCAGATCCTGATGAGTAAGCGGCAAGGTTATTTTTGTACCTCTAGGGGTTTTTTTACTAAATTCACGTGCAAAAAAAGCTAATTTGTGGGCAACTTTATTGTATGAACTACGCAAAGCTCGGTTTTCAATCTGTTGTATATTAGCTTCTAGCCTGCGTCCGGCTACAGCCAATAAATCTCGGTACATGGTAGCATCTGCCTCACTAGCCAGACGTACTTTATCTATGTCGATAAAATAAAGCTCAGCATTTGTCATTGCCTCGTAGTAATAAACTTCAGGGCCTGTATAAAGGTCTACGTTAAAAAGTTCACTATACACAGTAATAAGCGGGAAAAAATAGCCAGGTCCATAGATACTTTGAATATCTATGTGACCATCGTTAGTTATCATATATCTTTTTACATACCCTTTAGAAACAAAATAAAACGCCTGACTATCTTCTGAAGAACGCAAAACCTCACCCTTAGACGCTTTTTGGTAACGACCAGTGCGTAAAAGAGCCTGAAGCTTTTTGGTAGCAAGCCATTGGCTCATATGCTAATAATAACATTAAAACGAACCAAACAGCGTGACTCTACAGATTGAAAGAGTAAAATATAAGTATGGCAGAGAGCCTACAACCCAATGGGGGATTTGAAAGTATACAACCTTGGGGCAGCCCTTATGAAACTTCTGCTGATGTTAGGCGCAGGTTTAAGGTCTATGACTTCGCAGTTAATAAAAGAGATATACAAAAGGAGGCTCTAAGGTTCGGTGAAAGCCATTTGGGGTTGACGGGTGAAGAAACAGTTGTAGAAATGGGTTGTTCTGATGGTACTGATTTAATTAATTTACGCACTAAACGTAAATACCAGGGTTTATTAATTGGTGTTGATATCAATAGAAATCTTTTCACTAAAGGCATAAGCACTATAGAACAAAAAGGTTTGCAGTCAGTTGATTTTGTGGTTGGGAAGGCAGAAGACCTGGGATTTATAAAAGATAATTCGGTTGATATTGTGCTTGGTTGGAATATGCTATATGAAGTTAAGCCGCCCGAAAAAGCTCTGGCAGAAGCCAGGCGTATGTTGAGAAGGGATGGGCTTTTTATTGCCTCAACCTGGGGTGAAGATAACATATCAAGTCATAGAACAATTGAACGCTCAATAGCTGCGATATGGGGCTTTGATCCTCCGGAAATGAGATCAAGACGTTTTAGTACACGAGTGGCTGAGCAAAAGTTGCCTGAATTCTTTAGCATAGTTCAGCGCTTCAGGAAAACCAGCCCTATCCACATCCCACCAGAGTTCAAAGACGTTTATAAAGATTCGTTAGATACCAGAAAAAATGATTTTAAAGATAAAGAAGGTAAGATACCAAGTGCCACGGTGTGGAAACAAATTAGGGAAAGAATCATTGATCCTTTTATAGACAATGAAATTAAACACATCGGCTATGTACAAGATTGGATGGATAAGTGGGTATACGTTTGCCAAAATAACTTAGATTAAATTTAACTATCTGTGATATTTGTTACAGCTATATCCTAGCCTTCTACTCTATTATGTAAATGCTAGAGTTTAATTGTAGATTCTAGAGTTTAAATTAAGAGGAGGCTAATATGAAAAATGTTTTGTTCAACAAAAAACAAGATAA
>CAYYAF010000076.1:0-2691 GCA_964469975.1 uncultured Candidatus Saccharibacteria bacterium | reverse complement strand
CAAAGCCTACGTCCACAGTGCTTTGGACCCGAGCGCTCATAATGTGGAATTAATTGTGATAAAGGGCAGGTGGTAATGCAAGCATGAGCATAAAAAAACAATCGCCGTTGTATCACCGGCGATTGTTTATTGTGGAGTTTTTTGGTAGATCTTTTGTTTATACTTTTTGATTAATGTTTCATGGAACAACGGCTTGCGAGAAGCCGTTGTTACAGATACGTTTTTGTTTTTGAGCACTTTTTTTATTCAAGTGCTACGCTTATCTTATAAAGTGCTTTTTTAACTGTCAATACGTTTATGCCTATATTTTTAATAAACCTGTGTATAACTTTTTCAAATGCCTTCATTTTTTTGCGCAAATAAAGCCAAATTTTTAAGCCACTGCAACATTTTCGATACCAAAGTGATTTAAAAAATGACAGTAAAATTCAAAATTCATTGCTTTTAGTTCGAAATCATAAATTAGAAATATTAATAATAATCTTTGAACCAAGATTCTTGAATTTAAAACAACCCATACGTTTAATTCACGAAACCTTAGTAGATGTTCATACTGCATTAGCAAGGTATATTAGCCATAAAAGCAATTTATTTAACATTAAGTCCGGACGTTAGATACATACTCAAATTTGATGATCTTTGCTGCGCAAAAGGCATAGTCAGCAGGGCTATTCAACTTAATGACGGTCGGCATCAAAACAACCTCAAATAAAGCTCCACAAGCCACAACTAGGCTTAAGCATGATAGATAACATTAAAAAGACTAAAAATACTAAAGTACGGCTTGTAAATGGCTTTAAGGTAACCTAAAGCTTAGTAAACCAGCCCTAACAACCTGAGTTTAAGTATATACATCTAAATCTAGCTTTATAGGCACACACTAAAATGTTGATACTTTAGGTACTCAGTTTTTAATGATTAAGCAAAATATACTGGCAAAAAGTGTTCAGTAGAGGTCAACAGATCATTTAAATTAAACAAGCATTTTAACCATCATAAGCAACTGAGTGTTGTAAAAGCTCAGGCAGAGTTGAAAAACAAATATTAATAAAAGATAGTTGTATAATTAATAACAGGTAAATTAAGAATTGAAGAGTATTTTTTATCCTTAAAACATCTTCTAGTTGTTATTATAACAACTTCAATAGATTGACATAAGCATAATAGTGTAGTAACGTAAAATACGTGAATTACCCATAAAAACAAGCAAAAATTCACAAAAAAAGCGGGCTCTCGACCGCTATATCGCTCCAAATCTGCCTAAAGCAGAAAGAGCGGTCAGTCAAAGCCAAAGGCGGTAAGCGCTATATAAATAACATATAATGGAGCGGATTTACCGCCAGGCTTCCAAAATGAAAGTTTTTAGGCCATACTTTGTTATGGTTATTTTTATTTATTCAATTTTAAGCTAACCTAACAGATATGACTAATAATAAAAACGTCAAAAACATAACCATATTAGCTGTCTTATATATGGGACTGTTAACCTTTTTGTTTCTAACAAATCCAAATAAATTAGCTGTTGGCTGGTTAATTTTGCCCTTTATCCTTTTGTTTTCTGCCTTATTTATAACGATACTGTTAATTCTTCGCACTAGTCAATTATCTAGTAGAGTTCGTCGTCCGCTAATATTAACTGCGCTACTGGCCGGGGTTCCTACGCTAATACTCTTACTTGATTCAGTTAACCAACTAAGCTTAAAAGATGTTTTAATTATTGCTGTGCTTGGTGTATTAGCACTGTTTTACTTTAGTAAATTAAGTGTAAAATAAGCTTAATATCAAAAAATATCAGATGTACTTTTGATATAATAAAAGGGTTATGACAACACCTAACGACAGTCAATACGAACCTGGCGCTGATTTGCCAAGCCCTCAATTTGAGGTGCCGGTTTCACCAGTACCTGAACAAACTGAAAAGGCTCCAAAAAAAGCCGAGACAGTTAGCGCTTCTGCGGAGTTACCGCTTAGTAGTCAAGCACCGACTGCACAACTGCAAAACATAGCCGACCAAGCTGTAGCCTCATCAGTACCCATCGCTCCGCCAGTTACAGCAAAACCTTTACCAATTACAGATGAACCACCACTAGCCGAGGATAATGATTTAATTGAGCAAGAGTGGGTTAATAAAGCCAAAGTAATTGTGGAGCGTACAAGGGAAGATCCTCATGCTCAAAATAAAGAAATTAACAAGTTTAAAGCGGGCTATATAAAGAAGCGCTATAACAAGGAAATTAAAGTTAGCGAAGATTAAAATGGCTACTTTTTTAGTTATTATTACTATTTTGCTACTGGCCGTATGCATTGTTGGCGTAGTTTTATTTTTACATTCCCGTAGACTTCTTAGGGAGCAAAAAAACTTTGAGCGCGGCCTTAAAATGGTGCCACTACTAATTCATTTACCGCCTGTAAGCACCGATACCGAAGAAACCGGCCGTGATGTGCGCGATGTTATTGATGAAAATATATCCAAGGCTCAAGTTTTATATAGCATTATTGCCAGCACTATTAAAAAAGGCTTTAAGAGCAAATTCTATGGCCAGCGACACCTAGGCTTTGAGATTGTGGCTGCCGATGGGTTTGTTAAATATTATGCAGCTGTGCCCGTAGCCTTAGTAGATTTAGTTAAACAAGCAGTTATAAGTGCTTATCCATCAGCCCAGCTAGAAGAAGTAGCTGAACACAATATTT
>CAYYAF010000075.1:0-2731 GCA_964469975.1 uncultured Candidatus Saccharibacteria bacterium | reverse complement strand
CAAGTTTACGAAAGCACTGTTCAAGCTAAGATTAAAACTGAGCTAGATAAAATTACAACCCTTAAACTAAAGCTACAAAAACAAAAAGCTGAGGTAGATGAACTAATAAAAGAACTACAAAATCAGCAAGCACAGTTGGCTCAAACTAAAGCTAAACAAGATCAACTCTTGGCCCTTAATCAAAGCCAACAGGACGCCTACAACCAGAAAATTAAAACCAATAACGCAAAAATAGCTAATTTACGTTATCAACAAGCGGTTGAAAACGCTAAACACTTTGCTGGCTATACAATTGTGCCCGGTCATAATGGCAGGGACACATATCCGAATGTGTGGCGCAATGCTCCGCAGGATAGTTTGATTGACAGCTGGGGTATGTTTAACCGTGAATGCGTTAGTTATACAGCTTGGAAAGTTGCAAGTACCGGCCGCCATATGCCTTACTGGGGTGGTTTTGGTAATGCTAACCAATGGCCAGGCAACGCAAGAGCCTATGGAATTTCAGTTAGCGGCACACCAAGACCCGGTGATGTAGCTATAGCCTTCTGGGGTTATTATGGACACGCAATGTATGTAGATTCAGTTAACGGTGACGGTACTATTAATATTAGTCAATATAACTGGGACTACCACGGAACTTACTCGGAAATTTACCACTTCAGCTCCGCTGGTCTATCATTTATACACTTTTAACGGCTCCGCCTAATAAGACAAACCTACGGTTTTTCTCATCGCGCCGGGCACGAAATGAATCCGCTGCTCGGGCTGCTCTTTTCCTTTAAAATTATTCTAAACGGGCTTAGAGTACTTAAGGCGCTGTGGCATAATATAAGTCTATGTTTCTTATGGAGGGAAGTGTGAAAGAAAACGTAAACAAACAAAGTAAACGTCAGATAATCTTCAAAATATCCAGAACTTTAGGTGTGGTATTTGTTGCTGTGGGGATATTCTGGCTAGGCCTGATGATTGGAAGTGGTAATATCAGAATCCATAAACTTAGCAGTGAAAACAAAACTCTGCCAGCCAATTTGGACTATAAAACTATAGAGCAAGTTTACGATGAGCTAAGGCAAAATTATGACGGCAAACTAGATGTTAATACTCTACTTAATGGCTTAAAGCACGGTTTGGCAAATTCAACAGGTGATCCTTATACTAGTTATTTCACACCCGCTGAAGCTAAAAACTTTACGGATCAGCTGCAGGGTACATTTCAAGGAATTGGCGCGGAACTTAGCAAAGATAAAGACGGCAATTTAATTGTAGTTGCACCAATTGATGGCTTCCCAGCCCAAAAAGCCGGTCTTAAGTCCAAAGATATAATTATTGCCGTTAATGGCGATTCCACAACTAATATGTCGGTAGATGAAGCTGTTAGTAAAATTCGCGGCCCAAAAGGTACAAACGTAAATTTGAAAATTATTCGTGACAAAAGCCAGACATTAAACTTAAAAATTACAAGGGAAGAAATAAAAATACCTAGTGTAACTACTAAAACATTAAATGGAAACATTGGCTATATAAAAATAAGTGAATATAGCGACGACACTGCCGAGCTTGCAACGGCCGCTGCCAACAAATTCAAAAACGCAGGTGTTAAAGGTATAATTTTGGATCTTCGCGGCAATCCAGGCGGGGAATTAAAGGCAGCGGTTGATGTCTCTAGTCTTTGGCTAGGGAAAAATCAGACAGTGCTTACCACCAGGCGCGACGGTGTAATTGTAGATTCCTATAGTGCCCATGGTTACGCACCCCTGGCGGCAACACCAACGGTTGTGCTAATAAACGAAGGCAGCGCCAGCGCTAGTGAAATTACTGCTGGTGCCTTACGCGATAATAAAGTTGCAACACTTATAGGCATAAAAAGCTTTGGCAAAGGCAGCGTGCAGGATATAGAAAACTTAATTGATGGGGCCATGTTAAAAGTTACAATTGCCCGTTGGTATACTCCCAATGGCAAAAATATAGACAAGCAAGGTATAGAACCAGATAAAACTGTCCAACGTAGCGATAACGATATAAAAACTGGTAAAGACCCCCAACTGGATGCCGCGCTACAGTCTTTGAGATAAGGCAACTTCTACACCTTGCTATATCTTGAATCATGCTGTAGCATTATGGAAATAAAGTGCGTGCGTGCTTTAAGAGGAGATGTAAGCGGTGGCAAAACCGACTAAGTACATATTTGTTACAGGTGGCGTACTTTCCGGGCTAGGAAAGGGTATTGCCGCCTCCTCAATTGCCAACCTCTTAAAAGCTCGCGGTCTAAAAGTAAATATTCAAAAATGTGACCCATATTTAAACGTTGACGCTGGGCTTTTGAACCCACGTGAGCATGGCGAGTGTTTTGTAACCAAAGACGGCGCTGAGACCGATTTAGATCTAGGGCATTACGAAAGATTTCTAGATCAGGAACTTACCAGCAAAAGTAGCCTTATGAGCGGCCGGGTACTGTTAAAAGTTATTCAAGACGAACGGGCCGGTAAGTACGATGGTGATGACGTGCAAATCATTCCACATTTAACAGCCGCTATACAGGACTTTATAATTGATGCGGCCGATGGGTTTGATGTTCATATTGTAGAAATTGGCGGCACAGTAGGTGACTATGAAAGCTTAAGTTTTATAGAGGCCATTAGGGAACTAGGTGTAAAAGTTGGCCGCGAAAACCGACTATTTGTGCATGTGGTATATTTGCCGTTTTTAGGGGCCAGCCAAGAAACTAAAACTA
>CAYYAF010000074.1:0-2835 GCA_964469975.1 uncultured Candidatus Saccharibacteria bacterium | reverse complement strand
ATAATTGCCCAACTTTTTGGCTTATCTCTTATAAACTGGTATAAACGCAAGTTTCTCTATTACTAGAATAGCAATTACGCTTATGCTATACTCAACCTTATGAAACAGGGGTTAAAAGCCCAAGGCTTTACTGTTGTAGAGGTTCTGATTGTGTTGGCGGTTTCCTCTGCTTTAATGATAGTTGGGTTACTGCTGATAAATGGCCAGCAACAACGAACTGAATTTACAACGTCAATCAATGAAATTAAATCTCAAATCGATCAGGTTATTAATAATGTGGCCACTGGTAATTACACTAAAGACAATACCTTTAAGTGTACAGGTAGTAGTACCGGGCCATCCATAGACAAGACTACTAATATTGTACAGGGAGAAAATATTGGCTGTACGTTTATCGGCCGGGCCATTCAATTTTCTCCCGACGGAAAGAGCAAAGAGTATTATATTTATAACCTGGTTGGCTTGCAATTTAAGGGCGGTATTGGTTTTACAGAGGTTAACTCTTTAGTTGAAGCTATGCCTATTGCCTTATATCCTAGTTCAAATTTGTCAGGTAAAACCCTTGCTTATACTAGCGTTCCGGACGCGGCAGAAAAAAGGACATTACAATATGGTTTAAAAGCTATAAAAATGACTTATGACACTGACTCTATTCCTACTAACGACTTAGGCACAGGAGTTGTGGCTATTGTCACAGACTTTGCCACAGCCAGTGTTTCTGGCGGGTTAAACAGTAGCTCTCGTGTAGCTTCATTGTATGCAATAAGAACTACCGCCCTGGGTGGAGTACCAGGTAATGTCGTAGATAAAATTGATTATCCTAATACTGCACCTGGCGGAACTTATTTTCAGATATCGCCAATGGTTAAAAGAATAGCCATTTGTTTTGAAGGTAGTGCCAGCCAATATGGGATCCTAACTATTGGCGGCAACGGCCGCCAGCTTACCTCTGACTTAAAGATTGGCGGTGGTAGCTGCCCGGCGACAATATAATGATTAAACGAATAATAAACCGAGGGGACACTATCGTAGAAGTTCTTATCGCGATAGTAGTAGTTTCTACTATATTAACTGGAGCTTACGTTTTATCTAATAAGAGTATAAAAGGCACCAGGTCGGCCAAAGAACACACCGTGGCTCTCAAATACGCTGAAAACCAAATAGAACGGCTTAGAGGGGCTTTTAATACAACTCCGCCTACAACAATACCGACGGCCGGATTTTGTATGGATGAGACTACTAACAATCCAGTGCTTGGAAGTTGCGTTATCAATAATGGAATCGATTACACTGTTATCGACAGTTGTCCAGCGGCAAATCCTCGCCTTTGTACTATAACAGTTACGTGGGTTTCAAATCGTGGTATTGGCAATGATCAAGTTTCATTAGCTTACAGGTTGGACTAGCCTAAATGAGAAATTACTTACTCCTAAAACCATTAATTCTCGCCAGAACCAAATCCAAGGCTGATTCAGCTGGCTTTACAGTGGTCGAATTGATGATTGCGACCATGGTTTTTGCTGTGATTTTATTGCTAGTGACGTTTGGCATTATCCAGATAAGCCGCACTTATTACAAAGGCGTTACCGAAACAAAAACCCAAACTGTTGCCAGGACAGTTATTGATACCATTTCCCAAGATATTCAATTTCAGGGTAGCCAAGTAAACCCAGCCCCAGACCCGCCACCATCTAACTCATACGCCATTTGCATTGGCCAACACCGCTATAGTGTGGCGTTAGGCCAGAAATTAATTGACGGTACTAATCATGCTTTGATAGTAGATACGACTGCTAGTTGTAATACTACCAATCCCGATACCAGCTTGAGTAACGCTGGTACCGAGCTATTAGCGCCTACCATGCGCTTGGCAGTCTTATCAGTCATTGAAAGCATACCTTACCCAACCAGCCCAAATATTAAGCTGTACACAATACATGTACGAGTGGTTTATGGTGATGATGATTTACTTTGCAGCCCCAATTATGATGATTGTAGCTCTGGCATAAATAATTTTCCAGCGTACAAAGGTAATGTACCGCCAGATTTAACCTGTAAAACACAAAGTGGCGGCCAATTTTGTAGCGCGGCTGATTTTATAACTACCGTGCAGAAGCGAGTATGATATAAATATAGGTAAAAGCTTATGATTAACAGGCAAAAACTTCTCAAATCCCAAACCGGTCTAGTTTCTATAATCGTTACTATGATGTTTGTGATAGTTGTTACTTTAATTGTAATTAGCTTTGCCCAATTATCCCGCCGTGAACAGAAGGCGGCCTTAGACCGGCAACTTAGCACCCAGGCTTTTTACGCAGCTGAAAGTGGGGTCAATGACGTTTTAAAATATGGTCCTATTACGGGCCAACTTACTACTAAATGTACTGGAGCAGGCAGTTGGATAGATGCTCTAGGTAACGTCAATGTAATTGATGCTGCCAATAAAGTTTCGTATACCTGCGTGCTGGTTGATCCTTCGCCTTCAACACTGGTTAAAACTGTTAGCACTGATAATCCTACATTTATTGATATTAAGGCTGTCAATTCCGCTGGAACGCCAACTAATATAGACCGGCTGGAAATTAATTGGCAATCTTCCGATTCTACTAACCCACCTTCTTTTTCGAGTAGCTACCCTAATTTCCCACCAGCTGATACAACCAGCTGGCCAACAAACACCGGTGTTTTACGTATTGCCTTAACAAATTTGGCTATTGCGGGTGCATTTTTTAGGAATAACTTAAATACCAACACCTATACGGCTTTTTTGTATCCGACAAATACTAGCGGCGGGGCAATTAGCCAGGCATTTACTACACCCCCAAATTCTAAAGG
>CAYYAF010000073.1:0-2879 GCA_964469975.1 uncultured Candidatus Saccharibacteria bacterium | reverse complement strand
GTTAACCAAGGTGACTTGGTTAAGAGGTAAACCCTGCCTGCTGCAAGGAGATGGAACCTTTGAGTCTAAAGCTCAAAGTGTCCCGCTAAGGATTCATCACAAGAACCGCTCGAGCATTGGGGCAACCCAAAGCCTAGATAGATGATCGGCTAAAACAGAACCCGGCTTACGGATAATCTGGCACTAAAAAACCACCTGATTAGGTGGTTTTTTATGTTCAATAAGAAGTTTTACTTCTTGGCGGCTTTTACAACTTCAGCGAAAGCTTTTGGTTCATTAACTGCTAATTCTGCCAGCATTTTACGATCTAGCTCAATTTTTGACTTCTTAAGCCCAGCAATTAGGCGGCTATAGGTTGTACCGTTTAATCTGGCAGCAGCATTAATACGGGCATTCCAAAGCTGCCTAAATGTGCGCTTTTTATTGCGCCTATCCCTGTATGCATATTGCAAAGACTTAGTAATAGCTTGCTTACCACGCTTAACAGACGAGCGGTGCGACCGCTGCATGCCTTTAGTAGCCTTGCGAATCTTTACGTGCTTTTTATGGGCAGCAACGCCTCTTTTAACTCTCATAAATTATTTCCCAAGCCTTAACTTGATGCTTTTAGCTGTTCGGCCCTGAATTTCCTCAACGCCAGCTAATTTACGCTTGCGCGCCGCGCTTTTCTTCTGTAAAAAGTGACTACGCATAGATCTACGGCGTAAAACCTTACCGTTTTTAGTAATGGTTACTCGTTTTTTAGTGCCGCTATGCGTCTTTAGCTTTGGCATGTCCTGTTCCTCTTATAACAAAGTTTAATTGTTTGCCGGCTAGTTGGGGCTGCTGGTCTACAGCGATTGTGTCACCGAAACTTTCAATAACCCTATCTGCTAACTTAAAACCTAAATCTGTGTGGGCTAATTCGCGCCCCCGATAAAATACAGTTATTTTTACTTTATGTCCAGCTTCCAAGAAATCTGTGATTTTTCTAACCTTAACTGCCAGATCATGATCACCGATTTTTAGCCCAAAGCGCATCTGTTTAACATCTAAGTTTTTAACATTACGCTTGTTTTTCTGAAGCTGTTTAGTCTTTTGATAGTTAAACTTGCCCCAGTCAACAATTTTGGCTACTGGTGGATTGGCGCCTGGAGATATCTCTACCAAATCTAATCCACTCTCTTGTGCTGCCTGTAATGCCTCGGCTTTAGATAATATTCCAAGCTGTTTACCGCTTTCATCAATTACTCTAAGCTCGGGCGCCTGAATTGCACCATTCAGGCGTGTATATTTAGCTATACCTATCTCCTTAAACTATATTTAGGTTAAGGCAATTGTAACAGATGAGCTAACAGAGATCAAGCAAAAACGCTTATAACTTGCACTCGGCGTCGATATTGTAGGGCCTCACCCATGTGAATGGCCTCGATTTGCTGGGAATTAGCTAAATCAGCAATAGTTCTGGCTACTTTTATACAGCGCATATAAGCCCTGGCACTTATCTGTAGCTTTTCAGCCGCCTTATTAAGCAGTTCGGTGGCCTCATCACTTAGCAGAGCTAACTTCTTAATATCTTGATTAGTCATATCATTGTTGGTCTTGTAAGTAGTTTTGTAACGCTCTGATTGAGCGTCACGAGCTTTAGCTACTCGCTGTGCAATTGTTGTGCTATCTTCTTGGCCTACAGTGCTTAACAGTTTGTTATGAACAATTTCATCAACATCAACGTGCATATCTATCCTATCCATAATTGGCCCAGAAATTTTACGCTGATAGCGTTCAATCTGATGCGGCAAACAAGTACAAGTTTTATTGGTACCCCAATAGCCGCAAGGGCAAGGGTTAGAAGTGGCAATTAGTATAAAATCTGCCGGGAAAACCAAGCTTTCTTTAGCACGAGCAACAGTAATAACCTTATCTTCCAAGGGTTGTCTTAAGGCTTCAATGGTTGGCCGGCCAAACTCAGGGAACTCATCTAAAAACAGCACCCCGCGATGACTAAGACTAATTTCACCCGGGCGTGGATACTGGCCGCCACCGATAATGGATATATCACTGGCACTGTGATGCGGCGATCTAAAGGGCCGCTCGTTAACAATCGTATCGTACTGTTTATTGGCTAGGCTATGTAAATGTGTAACTTCCAGGGTTTCTTCTCGGTTGAGTGGCGGCAGAATAGAAGGCACAGCCTTAGCTAACATGCTTTTACCTGTACCTGGTGGACCGTTTAAAAGTACATTATGGCCGCCAGCTGCAGCTATTTCTAAGGCTCGTTTAGCTCTAATTTGACCAACAATATGTTTAAAATCGTTATCAAAATTAGTTTTTAGGCGTTCTTTCAAAACTCCGTTATTGGTGTTTACAGACTTGATTTTTAGAGTGTTTGTAAGGTGTAAATAAACATCTTTCAAGTTATTAACAGGTAACAGGGTTATATCCGGCACCAACATGGCCTGTTCCATATTGCCGGCTGGTATAAAGAAGTTTGTAAAGCAACTATTCCGCCCAGCTAAAAGCTTGCCAATAATGCCCCGGATTGGTCTAACACTTCCGTCCAAAGCGAGCTCACCAATAAACATATTATTTTTTGGATCCTGGCACTGGCCGCTGGCAGCCAAAATGCATACTGCAATAGCCAAGTCAAAACTAGTGCTGTCTTTTGGAATATCGGCTGGTGCTAAGTTTATAGTGATACGTTTTTTGGGTAGTGCTAAGTTGCTGTTTGTGAAGGCTCCACGTAAACGTTCCTTGGCTTCGTCAACCGCCTTATTGGCAAAGCCTACAATCACAATGGCTGGCAAGCCATTGCTAATATGGCATTCAATGTCGACGAGTATCCCACCAAAGCCTACGTCCACAGTGCTTTGGACCCGAGCGCTCATAATGTGGAATTAATT
>CAYYAF010000072.1:0-3052 GCA_964469975.1 uncultured Candidatus Saccharibacteria bacterium | reverse complement strand
ATGAGCTTTCACTGGCAAAGACTATTTATGACCGTTGGTATTTTAATAGCAGTATTTGTGGTCAGATTTTTTATTCCAATAATAATAGTCGCCATTACAACCGATATTAGTCTTGGTAACGTTATGAATTTGGCTTTGCATAACCCGGCAGAATACTCAGCTAGTCTTACTAGTGCACAACCTGTTATTGCTGCTTTTGGCGGCATGTTTTTACTTATGATTTTCCTAGATTTTATTTTTGAAACCCGGCCGGTAATGTGGTTAGTGCCGATTGAACGGCGTTTGGCAGTTTTTGGCAAGCTAGAAAGCCTAAGCGTTATTGTGGCTCTAGCTATTCTTTTATTCTTTTCACAAATTGTGGCTAGTGAACATTCAACGGTAATGATGGCCGGAATAATAGGCATACTTGTTTATCTGGTTATTAATACGCTGGAAAGCGCTGAGCGGTTAATAGATGACACCAACCACAGTGTGCCGCTTCGCCTGCTAAAAGGAGGCTTTGTTGGCTTTTTATACCTGGAATTAATTGATGCCAGTTTTAGCCTTGACGGGGTAATTGGTGCTTTTGCTATTACTGCAGACATTATTTTAATCACGGCCGGCTTAGCTATTGGTGCATTATTTGTTAGGGCTATGACGATACATTTACTTAGGCGCGGCACACTTAATAAATACATTTATTTAGACCACGGTGCCCACTATGCAATTGGCCTGTTGGCACTGCTTCTGCTTGTTTCAATTGGCTTTGACTTGCCAAATTGGCTTACGGGTTTAAGCGGCATTACAATTATTTCAATTGCTTTGCTAGATTCTTATTTTGAAGCCAAACGCAAGCAACCCAATATATCACTGTTGTAGGTTCTACTTGCCATTACAAGATTTTTATTTGCTACAATAATTTGAGTAGCATAATTTTGGGCGGGAGAAACGAGGGTTGTATGGCTGAGCCGATAAATTTAAGTCCTACAGAACGAGTAATTCTGGCGGTTGATGTATCAACCGAGCAAGACGCAGATAGATTAGTAAGTTTGGCTCAACAAGCGGGTGCTCGATTTGTAAAGCTTGGCTTGGAGCTATCTAGCGCAACTAGCTGGGGCTACTGCTCAGATTTAGCTAAAAGCCACGGTATAAATTGGGTGGCTGATGCAAAGTTAGATGACATTGGAAATACCACCGTTAAAACTGCTAGAAATATTGCCAATAAGCCACATCCGCCCTTCGGAATAACAATACATACAAACTCAGCCGAAGAAACACTAAGAAATGCACAACAAGAAGTCGGAGATATTTTGATGCTCGGCGTGACAGAGCTAACCGATGTGCCAGAAGAAGAGACAGAAGCGACATATAGAGTTTTTGTTCCAGAGATAAACGAATATCGATCTATGACAAGGGAAGAGTTAGTAATAGCACGTGCTACTAAAGCTGCAAGAGCTGGTCTAAGGGGTGTTGTTGCCTCACCTAAAGAGGTGGGCGTTATTAAGTCAGTTGAAGCAACCAGTGGCTTATTTGCCATGATACCTGCTACTCGATCTCCTGGAGTGGATAGTAATGAACAGGCCAATGTGGGTACTCCAACCGCTGCAATTCGGGATGGTGCAAACTTGCTTGTAATCGGTCGTGAAATTACAAATGCAGAAGATCCGGCTGCAGCATTTCAAAATATTGTAAGACAAATTGAGGCAGCCTAATGGGGGAATTTGAACACTTAGAAGAATGGGTAGTAGGCCTCCATGACAGAGGAGTTTTGGGGGTTGCAGAGACCAGGGAAGAGTTCATAAAACTCAAATGCGAAAGAATATCACCGCATTATGCAAACTTTAGAGGCATAATGTCGGTTGATTACGAACTGACACAAAATGGAATGACACACGATCAACAGATGCGAGTTAGAGAGCTGACCATTAAAGCTGGTGCGCACATGGTAGGTAGGATTGCTAGTGCTAAAAACTTCGATCATTTAGCACCGATTCCGCAAGCCATTACACAGCTAGGTGGTGCTATTGCATTAGAGAGCGGCAGGTCGTCTTTAAACGTTCGTGTCAAAGAGGGTGAAAAGGGTTACGGCAAGCATAAACCAGTTGAAGGAGACTATAAAGACGGTCAAAAAGTTGTTGGCTTAGATGATGTTGTCACTTTAGCAGAAACAAAAGAAGAATTTGAAGAACCTGTATCAGTAGTAAATTTGGATCTAATAGGATTCGGTGTACTCTTGGATAGGCAAGAAGGTGGCAGAGCTAACGTAGAAAGAATGGGCCTATTTTTGGATGCAGCTGTTGGTATGTATGTTGTTAAGGATGTTTTACATGAAAATGGCCGTATTACTCGCGAACAGTTAGATTTTGTAGACGAATACCTTGACCAGTATGGCGATTTAGCAGCCTAGTATAATAGCATTGTGAAACAAAGTGCGGGGGTTTTGGTTTATAGGCGCAAAGGCAATTCTGTTGAAGTACTTTTGGTGCATCCCGGAGGGCCGTTTTGGGCCAAAAAAGACAATAAAGCCTGGGGACTCCCCAAAGGTGAATTTACAGACGGCGAAGACTCTCTTGTAGCTGCCAAGCGTGAATTTAAAGAAGAACTCGGTAATGAGCCGCCAACGGGTGAATATACAGAACTTGGAACTGTTAAAACGCCTAGCAAAATTATTCATGGCTGGGCGGTAGAAGCCGCTTTTGATATTTCAAATATAAATAGCAACCTAATTGATATTGAGTGGCCACCAAGATCCGGTCAAACCTTGCAGATTCCAGAAGTAGACAAAGCACAGTGGTTTGAAATCAGCCAGGCACCTCCCAAAATGCATAGCGGTCAAGATGCATTTTTAGAACAGTTGGCTAAGCAGCTGGGGCTGAATTTTGAAAAGACCGAGCAGCCCACACTCTTCTAAGCTGATATAATAAACTCCTATGAACTACTACGTCACAACGTCTATTCCCTATGTCAACGGTGAGCCGCATATTGGCTTTGGCATGGAGTTGATCGAAGCCGATGTACTAGCTCGTGCCGCCAGAAAGCAGGGCAAACCAGTA
Source organism: uncultured Candidatus Saccharibacteria bacterium (assembly GCA_964469975.1). GTDB lineage: Bacteria > Patescibacteriota > Saccharimonadia > Saccharimonadales > JANWIN01 > CAYYAF01. The sequence goes on along the minus strand of CAYYAF010000072.1, from coordinate 20 downwards.
ATTTTTAGCACTGGAACGGA
>CAYYAF010000071.1:0-3072 GCA_964469975.1 uncultured Candidatus Saccharibacteria bacterium | reverse complement strand
GGCTATTTGTACGCCCGCGACCCTAAAATTAGCCAAGGCGCCATTGATATCAAGACTCATACTTCCATGAATACCAATATTCTAGGCCAGGAAATGGCTCTCAGGGCCATGCATGTGCCTAGAGGTTTTATCGACCGCCAGAATAAGATCTGGCTTAAGCGGCGCGACTATATCTATAGCGAACTGGTTAAAATGGGTTTTGATTTATGGAAACCAGAAGGTGCTTTTTATGTTTTGCCCAAGATTAAAAATTCGGCCCAAGTAGTGTCTGAACTATATTCCAAGCATAAAGTTATAGTTTATGACGGAGCCTGGTTTGGTGCGCCAGATAGAATCCGTTTATCGTACGCGCTGGAGCTTCCTAAGATTAAAGAGGGGTTGGAACGAATTAAATCCTATCTGAGTGATAAAGCTGATTGGCTGACCTAAAGGGTTGACTCAAGAGGTTTACCCCTGTATAGTTTGGCATCGATATAATTTAGCATCCGAGGAAGTTTAATGCCCATTATTAAATCAGCCAAGAAACGTGTCCGCGTAGCCCGCAAAGCTACTACCAGGAATGTGCGCACTAAGCGCAATGTTAATATGACCGTTAAAGCTCTAGCTGTTAAGTCTAGTACCGATAATTTTGCCAAAGCTCAAAGTGCTATCGATATAGCCGTTAAAAAAGGTGTGCTGCACAAGAATAAAGCTGCCCGCAAAAAACGCCAGCTCGTGGTGGCCGCCAAAGCCGCCGGGCTTAAAGTGGGTGCTAAGAAGTCAACCGCCAAGAAACCCACTACACCAAAAGCTGTTACTAAAAAACCTACGGCCAAGAAAACCGCGGCTAAGAAATCACCTGCTAAAAAGACTTCTAAGAAGTAAACCTACAATACCTCTGGATAAAAACTTTGAAGGGAATGATTTAATTCCCAAAAATCTGCTAATTTGTCTAACTGATGTTGGTCATAAGAGTTCAAAACCTCTGAATTTTCTGGGTCAAATAGTCTGGACATAGACCAAAAAATTTCATCAAAAGTATTAGAACCTGTTGGCTTATGCTTTAAGACATACTCCCTAACGTAGCTAGCACTGGGATCAATATCAACTTTTCGCTGTTTAACTGACGTACAAAAGTCTAAGTCCCTGTTTACCATGCTTGCCAATAACGTACGGTCTAAATCTGTGGTTTGAGAACGCTTAGATTTAATTATCGAAATAAATATCTCAGATTGCCTTCTCATTTCTAGTTGCATTAATTCAGATTTATTTAGAACTGAGCTATGTACTATGGTTCTATGTCTATGTGGTAACCTATATTTCTCAATCGTAGTTACAAAAAACGTAGGTAAATCATTAACTATTTGATACAGAACCTCGGGATTTAAAGTAGTATGATAATAAGCTGACATTCTATTAAAAAGATCTTTTTGCAAATCTATGGTGCCTTGTGAAAACTTGAAACTTAAGTAAAAGTCTTTTGCTAGCTTTTTACTAATATCTGGAATTGTCGGATCTATTTCTGGAGATCGAGCCATTGACTCAGTTAATGACATAATACATATTGTATCATAATTCTAACTTTTGTCTAGCTAGTTATGGTTAGTAAAAAGTGTTGCAGGGCGTCGTCGCTGTCGATGTTCTGGCTTTTCATACGTACGTCCAGCTTAAGTGCTCTGTTAATTAAATCATTAGTTTCGTTTTTACTAATTTTACTGGCTATGCCCATTGTTTTGCGGACTACAAACGGGCTGATCTTAGCGTCCTTGGCAATCTGATCCGGGCCACGCTCACCAGCTGTTTTAACTATTGCTAGTATATGAAGTTGCCAAGCCAACATTGCCATAATTTGTTGGGGTTCAACTTTTAGAGCTCGCTGTTCTTTGTATAGCTCAATTACCCTTTTATCTTTGCCGGCAAACGCCGCATCGAGTAGTTCAAAAATGGAACTTTGTGGCGTTGGCTCTATTAACAAGTCTATATTAGCTCTGCTAATTTCCGGGCCATATAACAACAGTTTATCTATCTCATTGGCTAGCAATTGTTGGTTTTGGCCGACTCTTTCAATTAAATAATTAGCATCGGACATATTAATCTTGCCGGGTTGGTTTTGAATGTATTGAACAATCCATTTACCCAATTCCTGGGAATCTATATGAACAAATTCTCTGAAGTCTGTTTGGCTTTTTAACACCTTAAAATAAGCTGATCGCTTGTCTAATTTAGTCTCAACGATAATTAAATCAGTCGTGTCTGGAGTATTGACTATAACCTGCTCTACATCATCAGCAAATTGCTTTTGAGAGCCAGGATTTCTCAGTACTACCAGCTTTTTGCTAGCCAAGAACGGCAGACTGCTGGCAGCTTCAAAGAGCCGGCCTACGCTGTCCTCTACCCCATCAACTTTCTCATAAGCCAGATCTCCATATTCGTCTATATAGGCTTTTTTAATTTTGCGCAATTCAGCGTTCAATAAATATGAGTTAGGCCCAGTTAAAGTTATTATCATGGCGAAGATTTCCCAAGTTTTTGGCATTTGGGACAGATATGAGTACCGCGACTAGCGACCCTGATTTTGATAATTGGGACACCGTGGCGCGGGCATGGTTGGCCCTCGCGTCTAAAAACCCGTGCAAATGATAAATAACTGCCCTTTTTGCCCTCATGGTTCACATAGTTTTTATCGGTTGAGCCGCCTTTTTTAATACTTAGCTCCAGCACGTAACGCAGTTCCGTAAAAAGTTTATTAAGTTTGGCAACTGAAACATGTTTAACCAGTGTCGCTGGGTGTATTTTAGCCCCCCACAGGCTTTCATCAGCATAAATATTGCCCACGCCGGCAATAACACTTTGATCGAGCAGTGCCGCTTTTATAGAGGTGTTAGAGCGTTTTAAGAGCTGGGCACGAAAGTCTCTGGCGATAAAACTAGCTTCTAGCGGCTCGGGTCCAATTTTTTTAAAAAAATCTATATTGGGTACTTCAATTGTCGGCAGTAACCTTACCCAGCCAAACTTCCTTTGGTCATTAAAGAACAGCTGAGAGTTGTGAGAGGATAATCCTTTCACACCATCTGTTAGCTCAAAGATAACTCG
>CAYYAF010000070.1:0-3102 GCA_964469975.1 uncultured Candidatus Saccharibacteria bacterium | reverse complement strand
CTGAAGGGGTCGGTTTGCTAAATCGATAGGGGGGAGCAATCCCCCGCGAGGGTTCAAATCCCTCCCTCTCCGCCATAACCAGTAATACTTTCAGTTATAGCCCAATAGCTGTAAAATAACGCTTATGCAAGAAGGGCAACCCGGCAGTGTAGTTACACCTGGCTCGGCTAGTACTAAAGGTACAGAGACTAGCTGGCAGTTTCATGCCGAGGAACCGGATTCACGCCCACCAGCACCTGGCCCGGCACCTAAGGCAGGCAGTGATGTTAGTTGGACAGCTTCTGAATTTGTTGATCATGATAAATCGAGTGGTTGGTATATGCTGCTGGCACTTAGCGCCATTGGTCTGGCAGCCATAACTTATTTTTTCAGTCATGGCGATTTAATTTCTACAGCCGTAGTTCTAGTTGTGTTTGCGGCCTTTGGCGTATTTGCGGCTCGTAAACCCCGCCAACTGGAATATAACGTTAACGATCAAGGCATAAAAATTGGCGAAAAATTTTACCCTTACAGCAGTTTTCGATCATTTTCAATTGTTCAAGAAGATGCTTTAGAGTCAATTTGGCTAATGCCGCTCAAACGGTTCATGCCAATAATCAGTATTTATTTTGACTCTGATGATGGTCAAAAAATAATCGATGTTTTAGGCCAGGCTTTACCTATTGAAAACCGTGAACCAGATTTTGTAGATAAGCTAATGCACCGCATTAGATTTTAGATTCTGTTTAAGCTTATGTAACTAAGCGTTTTTGTGCTGGAGCGCTAAGTAGCTCTATTACCAGAATAATAACCAGCAGTACCAAACTGCTAACTACTAAAACTCTAGGTGTTAAACGAACCATTAAAGCTATCACAGCAACTATAGCTACAGCTAACCACTGCATTGTTCGCTTATATTTGCCGAGCCACAGCGTAAAAGCGTTTTCGCCCTTACTAAAAATAGATTTGTGCAACTTACCAGCAAATAAATTGTTAACTCTGGCTTTTAGGGCCAACGCGCTTTTAGTTGGGCCGCTAACCCAAGCAACGAATACAACCAACAAAAACGCTACCATCAAAGTGGCTGTTTGAATAACTAAAGGGTGAAGTATTATCTGCATTGTTTGTCGTACGGCTTCGGCATATGTGGCATTTACATGACTGGCTATATTTTCCCTAACTACTCTTAAACTAATTAATGTAAGCAGCATTGCTATTGCGCTGCCGGTAGCAAAAAGGACTAAGGCTTTACGCCGATTCCGGCTTAGCCATAAACCAACCGCCACAAAAGCTAAAAACAGCAAAATCGCTAGTGTGCGCCACAAATCTATGTGGGTAATAATTCTATTTAGCATAGACAGTCCACTGCCACTGGCAATTTGAATATCGCCAACTTTAGGTGGCAAAGGTTTATTAGCCAAAAAAGCCAGTTTGGTATCTTTTAGCTGAGCACTTAACTGCTGGTAAACTTCGTTAACGTCAATCGCACCATCGCTGCCGTGATTTTTGACTGCGGTTACAAATCTATCATGGGCATTTACCTGAAGCCTGTTCCATTTATCCTGAAAATCGGGGTTAGCTAGGATTTTTTGCAGAGTTTCATCGGTTTTAGACTGTAGATTATCAGCTATGGTTGGGGCCAAAAAATCTGCCCTGGGCGGCAAAACGTTAGTTACGGCATCATCTACATTAACATTACTGAAGATTTTGTCAGTTGTATAAGTGGCCACCGCCTTCTGAACCTCGGTGTTTTTTATAATTGGCGTAATGCTCTGAGCATAACGGTCGGATTTAACAATTGTGTTACCTGTCCAAAACAGCAAATTGCCAGCTACTAGTAGAGCTATAGCCAAACTTAAAAGAAAAATTGCACCCAGCTGGCGCCAGAACTTAGCCCCGAACCTGCTTTTTGCACCATTCTTACCGGCTTTCTGTTTCAGCTGTTTATTTTCAGCTTTTAACTGGGCATTTTCTGCCTGAAGTTTTTTTAGACTGGTAGTTGTTGATGCCTTGTTTGCCATACTAAAGCCTCCCACTACGTTCTAAAACTAACTATAGACTTAAGTTTACAAAAAGCAAATTAACTATAAGAGTTTAGTTTCTGATACTACATCGTAAACGAAGCTCGAACGCTTCATGTGAGTTCTATTTAAACTTTTTAGTGGAACTTGCTTTTGAGGGTAATCCGTTGAAACGTCGGCGCCACCAAAGTAAACCGGCCAGGCTAGCCAAGAGGAAGCCAAATAAAAACAAAGCAAATCCATTATGCCGACTGACAAAATTTTCACTCAAAACTGAATTCTGAACGGAATTATTTGTGGGTGATGTTTTAGTTTTAGGATTGGTTTGTGTTGTCTGATTAGGATAAGTTGTGGGTGAAGTTTGAGGAGTTTCCTTATCTGGATAATTATAAATAGCCACATAAAACTGGGTCTGCGCACTGATTGTGCTCCCACTTTGAGTATCTTGGCGGGCAAAAATGGTATTAATACCAGGCCTTAGTGTGCCTGGTATGTTAACTGATACGTTAAAACGACCACCGGCATCTGGCTGTGAATAACCTAGGACTTCATTGCTCATAGAAATAATAACTTGACCACAAGAACTACAATAACCTTGACCAGAAACCACAATTTCAGACAAAGGCGACCCACCGTTTGGTGAGACGCCTATGCTGGCTAAAGCAAAAGTTTTGGGCGCAAAAAACAAAGAAATTATTAAAGTTAGAGCTACGAAGCGAAGAATATTTTTAATCTTCTTATAGGTAGCCAACATAATATGCATAATACCATTTTAAAGTTAACTATTAACGTTGAGCTGTTCGTAGTACAGCATAGTTGATCGGGTTAGAACCATTTTGGTCGGCTCGTCTTATTGAATTATTTCGAACTTATTGCACTATACAATGATTTGGGTGGATGCCTCCCGAGCGTGATTGGGCACAGCCGTTTTTATCGTAATAGATATCATTACTATCAGACTGACTCCCAGTACAAAGTCCATGACAGCATTCGATTCCCCGATAGGAAGAAGAACAAGGGTTGTTAAGCTGTCTTTGGTGATAAACGTAATAACTGCCAATAATCGTAAGAGTCAAAAGTACCAAAAACACAAAAAGTAAAT
>CAYYAF010000069.1:0-3122 GCA_964469975.1 uncultured Candidatus Saccharibacteria bacterium | reverse complement strand
ACGCCGTTTATAAGCAAAACTACTAAAAAGTAGCCGGTGTTGATGTATAGCAGTTTTCTAGGTCGGCCCTCAAAAACAAAGTTAACTAATTGTGGTACCAGCACAAAACCGGCCCAAACCCACAATGCGGTCGTAAGCCCAACTGCCACTTTACTGTAGGTTGGGTAAAAGTGTGCGGTGTAGACTACTAAATGCGCCAAAATGTAGGCCTGCAAAAATGCCCCCACGGTCGTAAGTGCATAACCCCAACTACCACTGCCCATTTCTTCTGGCTTGCGTCCTGTGAGTTTTGACCAAGAATTGGCAAATAATGGTTTTGAATACCAAATAAACCCAACAACCATGTTTACTAATACTGCAACTAATATTGCCCACCAATTAATATCTACACTTGGCATAAGCCCTCCTATTTATACTTTTTATATACGCTAACCATAAGCAAAATACAAGTTTTAGGTTTTGCTTGCTAACTGTTTTAGAATTTCGTTAGTAACTTCACTTGGTGATAACCTGCCGTCAACCTCTATTAATATGCCTTTCTGGCGATAAAACTCAATCACGGGTAAAGTCTTATTACGGAATTCGTTTAGACGAGTATTTAATACTTCTGCCGCATCATCAGCCCTTTGGCCCCTATCAGCGCTTGCTTGTGATACTTGCCACCGCTTACGAATTTCTGATTCATCTAATTTTAAATAAATCACAGCTTTTAAAGGGTGGCCAGAAGCTTCAGCAGCTTTTAAGATAACCTCTTCTTCGCCATGCCACCTGCCCACTGAACTTAAAATGAGTGGCTGACCTTTAAAAGCTAACTGACTAAGATAAGGGGTAACAATGTTTAAATAATCATCTGTTGGCGCTAACATTCCCTGGTCAATAGTTTCACGCACATGCGTTGGTACGTTTGGGTTATTACGCAAAATGTCACCACCTCCAATAAGAGATGCATTAAATAAATTGGCTAATTTATGACCTTGTGTATCTTTACCAGAAAATGGTGTACCAAAAATATTAATAGAACCAGTACCTAGCCACTGACCAATTTTGTTAACTTCATCAGAGCTAGCGCTAATAGAACTCATTTTAAAAATTATAGCTTAAAAAGGCTTAAGATAACTAGTACTAGCACTCTTGACTAGCGAGTGCCAACGGTTTAAACTAGCACTATAACTAATTGAGTGCCATGTTATCCGATAGACAACAGAAATTATTACAAGCTATTGTAGAACAGTATGCAGAGGTTGCTAGCCCGGTAGGCTCTAGTTTGCTGGCTAAAGTTTTTGGAGTATCCAGCGCCACTATCAGGGCCGAAATGGCAGAACTAGAGCGCCTGGGTTATATTATGCAACCCCACACTAGCGCCGGCCGTGTACCAACCGATAAAGGCTACAGACTGTATGTTAATAATTTAAGTGACGAAAAAGATATTCCGGCTGAACGCCGTGCCGAAAAGGCTTTAGCAACTCGCGTAAGTGATGGCGGTGCTCCAGAACGGACTATCCGCAATGCCGTAGATACGCTTGTAGAACTTACACATAACCTTGGTCTTGCCACTATAGGCAATCAACTATACATGAGCGGTTTATCTAACTTGTTTGGCCAGCCGGAATTTATGCAGGCCGGCCAAGTAAAAGAAGTAGCTAGGTTATTAGATAATTTGGAACCCTGGTTATACGAAGCCGCTTTAAATGAACCACTTAATGTATATATTGGCCGGGAAAACCCAATTGGAAGTGGTGCTGGCTGCAGTTTAATTATTAGCCGTTTTCGCAGCCCCTACAGTGATACAAGCTACATTGGTGTACTTGGGCCCACCCGCCAGAGCTACCGTGATGTAATGAGCTTGGTGCAGCGAGCTGGTGAAACCTTAGAGGAAGTGCTTTATGCCTAAAAAACCGACTATTGCCCAACTAACGGAAGCGTTACAGCGGGAACGAGCCGATGCCGAGAATATTCGCCGCCGTCATCACGAGCAAATGTTTGGTTTACGCGAGACCGTTAAAGCCGATGTAGTGAAAGAGTTGTTACCGGTAATTGATAACTTTGATAGGGCTCTTAAACATGTACCTAAAGATTTAGAGAAAAATGATTATGTCAAAGGTGTTAATGCGGTTGTAAAACAGTTTGAAAAAACACTTGCCGATATGGGCGTAGAGCGCATTAAAACCGTTGGTGAAGTTTTTGACCCACGACTACATGAAGCGGTTCATATGGAGAACGGTGATGGCACGGTTGAAGTTGTTTGCGAGGAGCTTCAACCCGGATTCAAACTCGGCGATGAAGTCATCCGCCACGCCATGGTAAAAGTCAGAATGGAAGAGAAGTAATATGCTAGAAAAAGATAGAGAACCAGGTTGGATTGAAAGATACTGCGAAGCAGAGGGTCTTAATGAAACGCCCGTAGAAAGAGCCTCAGCTTGGCTAACCGATGATGACCCAGATGAAATTAGGCAACACGACTACAGGCATATTAAGGAAGGTCACCATAGTGACATTACAGGCGAGGAACTTAGAGCCAAGCAAAGAGCCGGGAGAATTGTTAGAGTGACAAGCCCAATATTAGGACTAGAAGGTTAATAAAAGGAGAATACCAATGAGTAAAATTATAGGAATCGATTTAGGGACAACCAACAGCGCCATGGCAGCAATGCAAGCTGGTAAGGCAGAAATTATTGCTAACAGTGAAGGCAGCCGAACCACACCAAGTGTAGTGGCTGTTAATAAAAATGGCGAGCGTTTGGTGGGCCAAGTGGCCAGACGCCAACAAGTAACTAATTCTAAAAACACTATTTACGAAGTTAAGCGTTTGATTGGTCGCCGCTGGGAAGACAAAGAAGTCCAGCGTGACCTCAAGCTAATGGGTTACGAAATTGTTAAAAGCAATGGTGGCGTAAAGGTAAAAATGGGCGACAAAGAATACAGCCCAGAAGAAGTTAGCGCCATGATACTTGGCAAACTAAAAAGTGATGCCGAAGCTTTTTTAGGCCAGCCAGTTACTGAAGCCGTTATTACAGTACCAGCTTATTTTGATGATTCTCAGCGCCAAGCCACAAAAGACGCAGGTAAAATTGCCGGGCTAGAAGTTAAGCGTATTATTAACGAGCCAACTGCAGCCGCGTTAG
>CAYYAF010000068.1:1450-3137 GCA_964469975.1 uncultured Candidatus Saccharibacteria bacterium | reverse complement strand
CGCCATTGGCCCGCCAGCATTCGAGCCAACGCTGTTGATATTATTGTAGGCCTGTCACTGCTTATATTTATGGTGCACAGTGACACGCAATTTATGCAGCTATTATGGGCCGTTTTATACGGCGTTTGGTTATTGGCAATTAAACCCCAAACCGGTACGCTTGGTGTGTCAATTCAGGCCCTAGTAGCCCAGTTATTAGGTATTAGTGCACTATTTTTAAACTGGGGCGATGCACCACTTTCCGTGCTGGTAATTGCAACTTGGCTAATTTGCTATAGCGTAGCTAGACATTTTTTTGCCAGTTACGACGAACCGTTAACCAGATATTTATCAAACGCTTGGGCATATTTTGCGGCCGCTCTTGTTTGGGTGTTAGGTCATTGGCTACTCTTTTATGGAGTTATAGCTCAGCCAACCTTGCTTTTAACTGTAACAGGCTTTAGTTTGGCGGCTATTTATTACCTTGATCAAACCGATAGGCTATCTATTTTACTGCGGCGCCAACTAGTATTTGTAATGATTGCGATTATTGTTATTGTGCTAGCTTTTACAAACTGGGTCGATAAAGCAATTTAATAAAAAGGGGAAGCATGCCTGAAAATAATAATCCTGGGCCAAGTTCTACTGTGCCAACCAAAAACGCACCGGTTATCATTTTATTAATAATTGTAAGTATATGCGCCGGATTTCTGGGTGGCTGGCTTGGCGCACGAAATCAAAATCCACTTAATTCTACCGAGGCACAACAAAAAGTTGTTTTAAACGAAAGTAATCTTATTAGTACTATTGCTAAACAAGTTGGACCTAGCGTAGTGTCGGTAAATGTAACTACTCAGTCCAACCAAACAGATTTCTTTGGTTTTAGCCAACCAGTTCAACAGCAAGCCGCAGGCACCGGTTTTATAATTAGCAGTGATGGTGTAGTTGTAACTAACCGTCATGTAGTACCTCAAGGTGTTACCAGTGTTAGTGTTACATTATCGGACGGTACGGAACTAGATAATGTATCTGTAATCGGCCGTACCTCAAGCAGCGATTCTTTAGATATAGCTTTTTTAAAAATTAAGGATGCTAAGGGCAAGAAACTACAACCAGCTAAACTTGGTGATTCGTCTAAAGTACAGGTAGGCGATAAGGTTATCGCCATAGGTAACGCCCTAGGACAGTTCCAAAACACAGTTACATCGGGAATAATTTCTGGCTATGGCCGAAGTGTGCGGGCAGGTGACTCGACCGGTACAACTACTGAAACCCTACAAGATCTGTTTCAAACCGATGCCGCTATTAACGAGGGTAATTCTGGCGGTCCTTTAGTGGATATTAACGGTGAGGTTATAGCCATTAACACGGCTGTAGCTGGTGGTGGAGCACAAAATATTGGTTTCGCTATACCTATAAATGATGTTAAAGGTTTAATTAATAGTGTTCTAACTAAGGGCAAGTTACTAAGGCCATACCTAGGTATTCGCTATGTTTCACTTACCGACGATATCGCCCAGCAGTTAAGCCTTAAAGCCAAACGTGGTGCTTATATTGCTCCTGGCCAAAGTGGTCAGCCATCAATAATATCTGGCAGCCCAGCCGATAAAGCCGGCCTTAAAGAAAAAGACATAATAGTTAAGGTTAATGATACAAAAATAGATGAAAATAACAGCTTAACTTCGGTTCTTGGCCGCTATAACGTAGG
>CAYYAF010000068.1:0-1350 GCA_964469975.1 uncultured Candidatus Saccharibacteria bacterium | reverse complement strand
AAATAATTGAATAAAATCATCAGTTTTTTGTAGTTTGTAATTCTCTTTTTGAGCAATATTCGTCAGTTCTTTATGCTGAAAAGGTAGGGATTCAGTTAATACATATCTTGGCTTTTGCTTCAATGTATTAATTTGTTTAAACAATTTTCTGTATAAATCTAAACCGTCATAGCCGCCAAAAATCGCAATTTTTGGTTCGTTCATAGCTGCATCATTGAGTTTATAATCGGTTGGAACATAAGGTAAATTGCATAACAGCACAGAATCCATTAAGTTTTTATTTGCAAACGGTTCCAGCAAATCTCCCCGCAGAAAATCAATACTAACGGATTGTTTTTTAGCATTTTGTTTGGCCACTTTTATGCATTTTGGGTCAATATCGGTACATGTAACTTGCGCTAAAGGGATTTCCAATTTTGCCGTTATTGCTAAAGCTCCACTACCTGTACCAATATCTATAATTACCTCAGGTTCGGGTAATTTTTTTAGCAGATCAATCATCGTTTCGCTTTCTGGCCTTGGTTCAAGCACATCTTTATTAACTATGAATTCTCGCCCGTAAAACTCGGTTTTACCCCTAATAAAAGCTAATGGAATATGTTTTATCCGAAGTTTGATTTTATTGTCTAACTCCATAATTTGCGCTTTACTCAATTCAAATTCTGAGTGGGCCAGTAACCAAGCCCTATCTTTACTAGTAATATCTTCTAATAAAACCAAACAGTCCAACCGTGCTGTGCCAACCCCAACCTTTTCTAATGTCTTTGTAGCTTCATTAAGCCAATCATTAATTGTCATTGGCGATGAGTTCGTGTTCGTAGGCAAGCAGTTTTTCAATAACGTCATCAAAATTGCCATCTAGAGCGCCTGGAATATTACTGCGGCTATAACCTATGCGGTGATCGGTAATACGATCTTGAGGGAAGTTATAAGTACGGATTTTTTCACTGCGGTCGCCGCTGCCAATAAGCTTTTTACGGGCATCACTAAGCTGCTTTTGCTCTTCGTCAATCTTTATTTGTAAAAGACGTGAACGCAAAATACTCATGGCTTTAGCTTTGTTTTTAATTTGCGATTTCTCATCCTGATTAGTCACCACAATGCCGGTGGGCAAGTGAGTTATTCGTACGGCGCTGTCAGTGGTATTAACACTTTGACCGCCATGACCACCACTACGGAATACGTCAATACGCAGGTCATTGTCCTTAATTTCAACGTCGGACTCTTCGGCTTCGGGCATAACTGCCACTGTTACTGTACTGGTATGAATACGGCCTTGGCTCTCTGTTACTGGTACACGTTGTACCCTATGTACACCAGCTTCAAACTTTAAATTACGATAAGCATCAA
>CAYYAF010000067.1:0-3139 GCA_964469975.1 uncultured Candidatus Saccharibacteria bacterium | reverse complement strand
TTCCAAAAAATTTTATTAAAACCCTTAAAATAGGAAAAAATGGTAAGGCTGTGGCCCAGACCATTAAAATAGGCAATAACAATACAGCTAGCTCAACCGACACTCTAGCAATAGGTAACTTACTATCTACCAGCAATACGACCATTCAGGGTGGTACCGGGGCGGGGGCTATATCCATCCAAGCTGGTACCAGCGCCACCATCAATATAGGTACAACCAACTCTCTAAGTGTAGTCATAGGCAAGAGTGGGGGCACCGGCACACTAACAGTCAATGGTAACTCTACCTTTAACGGCACTCTAAGTGTTAATGGACATATCATTAGCGGCGGCACAGCCATGACTGGTTCAGATATCGCGGCTAACGCTAACTGTGGTACTGGCTGTACTGTTAATATAAGCGGTAACGACACATCCGGCATAATTACCATCAATACTGGCACCGGTGCTGCAGCTGGCACCCAGGCGACCATTACCTTCAAGACAGCTTATGCTTCTGCACCTAACATAGTCATAACACCCAAGGCCGTACCAGGCAGCTCTAACTTCCCACAGTACTATCTGGACTCTGCTACCACCACCTTTGACTTCAAAACATACAACGCCCTGACTGATTCCGTAACCTACACATTCTACTATCATGTAATCCAATAGAGCGCCAAAGATAAACATGAAAAATAACAAACATATAGAAAAACACAGTAACTATAAAGTAAGACAGTCTAACAGGCTGGATTATATTAATCCGCAATATTCTACTGGTATTATACGGCTAGTTAAATCTGTTAAGTTGTTTGCTATAATGCATGTAGTTAACGGGGCGTTTAGTATTAAAAGATTAAAAGCTGCAGCAGGACTATTTTTAATATTTGTTCTACCTGTGGTAGGTATAGCTATACTAATGGCTCCAACAGCTTATGCCACCGCCTTTACAGAGGGTTATCAATCAAGCGCTCCTGTATCTGTTGGCACAGTTGTGAGTATTTCTAAAAACAGCAGTACACAAATAGAAGACAGCACCAAAGATAATGATTCAAGAATGGTAGGGGTAGTAGCAAACGCCAGTAGTTCCATTATTGATTTACAACCTAAAGGCAGCAATATTAGGGTGGCTGTAAGTGGTGAGGCAAGCGTATTAGTAACAGATAGTAACGGCGAAATTAAAAAAGGTGATTACCTGATAATTTCACCCCTAGCTGGTATAGCCGCCAAGGACGTTACAGAGGCCGTGGCTAGCAAATATATTGGTATAGCCCAAGAGTCATTCTCGGCAAGTTCTAGCGGTGCTCAATCTGTTAGCGCAAGCCTATCTGACGGCAAACAGCAAACTATACACATTGGTACAATCAAGGCCACAATCCTGATAAGCGAACGCAAATCAGGGCAGGGACAACAGAGTAAGAACTTCTTAACAAGCTTGGGTGAAAAATTAGTTGGCAAACAGGTTAGCTCACTAAGGGTAATTGCCTCAACAGTGGTGTTTATATCAGTATTTTCTATCTCTGGCTGGATATTAAACGCCTCAATAAAAGGTTCATTTGTATCGCTGGGCCGTAACCCGTTAGCCAAGGTCAGTATAATCAGCAATTTAATGCGAGTTATTATCTTAGCCTTAGTAATTTTTGCCGCTGGTTTAACAGCTGCGTACTTAGTTTTAGCTTTATAATATACTTACCCCTTGCGTACCCCTTATGCATAAGAGTATAATTTGTACTCAGTAGTTGAACACAAAAACACTACAAACAAAAATACAAAATAACAGATACAAAAATAAAAAATGCAAAGTGGCGACGAGCTAAGTAATAGCACTGCTAATGCCCAAACTGATACTTTTGAGCCGTCTACAAGTATGTCGGGACCCATAAAAATCAAGAAAGGTCACCTTGGGCTGTGGATAACTGGCGCTGTAATAATGATTCTAGCTATTATTGGTGGTCTGATTTATGTTTTACAGCGTAAAGCTCATGAAAACTCTACTACAAACAACGCCCCCACCATTAAGGCTCAAAAAGTAGATACAACCAAATTATCACCCCAAGCCGGCACTTTTAATGTTCAAAATGACAAAGTAATCATAAACGGCCAGCTGCAAGCCAATCAGAACTTAATACTAACACCAGTATCACAGCCGCAAGACCCGGTAGCTGGGTTGGTTTACGTAGACAACTCAACTAACACCTTACGTTACTATAATGGTACTAAATTTATTAGTGTAGCTGACAGTGATGCACTAACTAGCTTAGCAGCGGCAAACAATGGAGTTAGCAGCTTACAGGGCCAGACTGGCGCGCTTAGTTTAGTAGGCAGTAGTGGTTTATCTATTAGTGCCAGTGGTACAACTATTAACCTTAGTCTGCCTCAAAATCTAGCTAACACAGCCAGCCCAACGTTTAATGCGCTAAGACTTTCAAGCTTAGACTGTACTGGTAACCAAAACGGCGGTGTACTTACCACTAATGCCAGCGGCAATATTATCTGTGGCGATGATGATGCGTCACCTCCAGGCGCTGGTATAACTACCCTAAACGGCCAAATTGGAGCTGTACAAACTTTTGCTAATGATACAAACGTTACAATAACTAGTGCTGGTGATGTGCACACACTTGGCTGGAGCGGTACATTATCTGTAGCACGCGGTGGTACCGGTGCTAGCAGTGCTGCTGGTGCTCGTACTAACCTGGGTGCAGCCGCTAGCGGCGCAAATAGCGATATAACTAGTTTAAGCGGCTTAACCACAGCTTTGACTGTGGCTCAAGGCGGCAGTGGTAGTACATCATTTACAGCCAACGGTGTTTTACTTGGCAACGGTGCCGGTGCTCTGCAAGTAACAGCGGCTGGCACGACTAATCAATGTTTACTAGGCAACACTGGCGCTGCACCAACTTGGGGGGCATGTCCAGGCGCTGGTGGCGTATCATCTATTACCGGTGCTAGTGGTGGTGGTGCTTTGAGCGGAGCCTTGACCTTAAACAACGCTAGTGGTGCTGGTTCAACCATTACGATTGATAATGCAACGACAGCAGTCAAAGGTATAGCTAGTTTCAACGCCTCGGACTTTACAGTACTCGGTGGTGCTGTTAGCACCATTCTTGGCCCAACCGTTGATCTTACAAGTGAAGTTACCGGCGCTTTACCGCTTG
>CAYYAF010000066.1:0-3163 GCA_964469975.1 uncultured Candidatus Saccharibacteria bacterium | reverse complement strand
TGGAGCAAATATATAAGTTATGTCAGCAGTTTAATAAGTATGGTGGCGTGACGGCACCCGATTTGCCTGGTTTTGGTGGTATGAAAAGTTTTTATAAAATAAATGAATCACCTAGTCTTGATAATCTAGCTGATTATTTGGCCGCCCTGATTAAGCTGCGCTATAACCGTAGACGCCTAACTATTGTTGGGCTATCTTTTGGCTTTAGTTTGAGTGTTAAAATGCTGCAAAAACATCCGGAAATTGCTAACAAAGTTGATTTATTGATAGGCATTAACGGCCACGTGCATCATGAGGACGTGAAGTTAAAAAAACCAAATTATCTGGTTATGCGCTTTAATTACAGTTTGCTGTCCAAGCCTTTTCCTTCTTGGGTGTTGCAACGAATATTTTTACGGCCGTTATTTATAAAGGGTTATTACGGGCTTAAAGTCAGCAACGACCCTAGGCTAAACAGCACTTCCATTAAAAAAAATAAACAACAAATAGCCCAATCAGTTGACTTGTGGCGCAAAAATGACATTAGAACACATTTGATTACTAAATATAATCTACTTAAGCTAAATCTATGTGTGCGCCAAGTGGACCTGCCACTTTACTACCTAAAGACTGATACAAGCTATTACGATGAACACGTCCTAAAACAGCATTTAAATGTCATATTTCAAAAAGTTTATATGCTGGAGCCAGTTGCATCTAAGCGCAAGACAGCAAATATAGGCTATACTCCAGCTCAGCTTGTGCCTCCAGAGCTTGAACAAGCCTTAATTGAGCCCTAAAGCCAAACGTCTTAATTGCAAAAGTAGCTTATAGTCTGGATAATATGCCCTATGAGCCAATCAACCAAGGGCGATGTTGAAGTAAGTATTTCTAATCGCACATTAGCACGGGTAGTGGTTATAGTATGTTTAAGCTTGGTGGTGCTAAAGTTTGTAAGCTTGGCCGCCCATGTTTTAAGCCTGGTAGCCATAGCATTTTTTCTTGCCTTGGCTTTAAATCCGGCAATTAGCTGGATTATTGAGCACCTAAACATTAAAAGCCGGGTTAAAGCTGCCGCTCTAGCTTATGTTGCACTGCTGGCTATACTATTTGCATTAGCAGCAATTACGGTTCCGACGCTAGTTAAGCAAACCTCCAGTTTTATTAGTCAGTTGCCCACTACCGTTCATAATTTAAATACGCAAACAAACGCTTTTGCTAGATTTACCCGTGAACACCAGCTCAACAACCAATTGGATAATATAACTAACAATTTGCATGATCATCTAACTAGCCTTGGTGTTCCAGCCCTAAATACAGCTGCTAATATTGGATCAACTTTCTTAGCCGTTGTTACAGTTTTAGTTATGACCTTTATGATGTTGGTAGAGGGTCCCTACTGGATTAAACGGTTTTGGCAGTTATACCCAGCTAAGTACAGATCGCTTCACCAACAAACCTCTATGCGTATGTACGGCGTTATAACTGGCTATGTCAACGGCCAACTTATAATAGCGGCTATTGCTGCGGCTTTTGCATTGATAGCTCTAGTTATTGCTAGCTCAATTTTCAATGTTTCTATAAATGCAGTTGGTCTGGCTGGAGTGGTTGGCATCATTGGTTTAATTCCAATGATAGGCAACATAATAGCTGCCGTTGTTGTAGTGCTAGTTTGTTTATTTGCTTCAGTGCCACTGGCAATTGTCATGGCCATTTTCTTTGTGGTTTATCAGCAGATAGAAAACGCAACAATTCAGCCTTATGTGCAGGCTAAATTCAATGAACTCACACCGCTTTTAGTTTTTATTGCAGCCCTGCTAGGCATTGGTTTTGCTGGCCTACTAGGTGCCTTTGTGGCCATACCCTTAGCTGGCTGTTTAAAGATTCTTTATAACGAATATATGCGTGAACATCGAGGTATGTAAATGAGCAGTGCTAGCAACAAATATTCAATCACCGTGACTAGCCAAACTATTATAAAGATAATTTTAGTTATTACCTTAGTAGTTATAGTTTTTAGGTTTACCCGTACGGTATCCCACTCTTTAACACTTATTGCTATAAGTGCTTTTTTAGCGCTAGCGCTTAATCCTTTAGCTAGTTGGATGCACCGATCCATTGGCGGTAGTCGCGTGCTTGCAGTAATACTGACTTACATTACAGGGCTAGTTATTATAGGCGGCTTTTTAATAGCTATAACCCCTACACTAGCTAACCAGACAGTTAGTTTTGTTAGTGATGTCCCAACGACCTTGCAGAATTTAAAAACAGAAAATACGTCAGTGGCTAGATTTGCTAGACAGATAAAATTAACCGATGAAGTAGATAACTTTACCCAAGATTTTGCCAGCCATACCCAGGATATTACTCGCTTTGCCTTAAATGTAATTGGCCGCTTAACAAGCGCTATCGTTTCAATCATTGCTGTATTGGTACTGACTTTTATGATGCTAATTGAGGGACCGAGCTGGAGTAAGCGTTTTTGGCAGATGCAAAATGAAAATCGTCGACATCACTACGAACCTTTATTTAAGCAGATGTATAACGTAGTAACAGGCTACGTTAATGGGCAAATAATAATTAGCTTTATAGGTGCACTGATAACGCTGGTTTTACTTTTAATTTTAGGTGTTCCAAATGCTTCGGTACTAGCTGGAATTGTATTTTTAACCGGTTTAATTCCACTCATTGGTCATCCAATTGGCGCCGTTATTGTTACACTACTAACTGCGTTTGTTTCGCTAGACAAAGGTATTATTGTGGGCCTGTTTTTTATAGTTTATTTGCAGGTACAAGCAGCTACCATCCAGCCTTATATTCAAGCCAAATCAAATGATATGACACCTCTTACAGTTTTTATTTCAGCACTAGCCGGTATTGCAGTAGCCGGCTTTTTGGGCGCCTTTTTGGCTATACCAATAGTTGGCTGCGCTAAAATTTTAATTTTAGATTATCTAAAGCAAAAAAAACCTAACTTGTCTTAAGCCAAGTTGGTCCTAGGTCGGTATCGTTCAGCTCAATATTTTGTTGTTTTAGTAGTTCGCGAATTTCATCGGCTTTAGCCCAATCTTTTAGATTTCTGGCCGTCTCACGCTCGGCAATCAATTGTTTTTGTTCACTGGTTATATCTTCGCGTTCGGCTAAGCGTAGGCCAAGTACGCCGTCTAACCAGGTTAAAAATTTT
>CAYYAF010000065.1:0-3163 GCA_964469975.1 uncultured Candidatus Saccharibacteria bacterium | reverse complement strand
CTTCAGAAGCTGGTTTTGTAGCTAAAGTATCTATATCCGATAAGAAACGTGAGGGTGGATTATGCTGCAAGCCGCCATATAGCATGCGGGCGCTAGCGCAAATTAGATACAGTTCTTGCTTGGCCCTAGTCATACCTACATAACATAGCCGCCTTTCTTCTTCCATTTCTGCCTGATCATATAGTGCCCGGGAATGTGGGAAAATAGTTTCTTCCATTCCGGTCATAAATACCACCGGAAATTCTAGACCTTTAGCACTGTGTAGGGTCATAAGAGTCACGGAATCAGAGCCAAACTCTACACCGTCAAGATCGCTTACTAATGATACTTCCTCTAAAAAGCCGGCTAGTCCTAAATCGCGGTATTCTTCGGCTACACTAATAAGTTCGCGTACGTTTTCCTGGCGAGCCTCAGCCTGAGGTGTGGAATCATCTAAATAGTTTAAGTAATCTATTCGTCTTATTAAAGAGTCAATTAAAGCTGGTACAGGCGCATCGGCCATTACTTCGCGCAGGTTAGTTAAAATATCGCTAAGCTCTGCTAGGGCTTTGCGAGCCTTGGGCGTAATATCTGCGCACTGGTTAACCTTAGTTAGCGCATCCTGAAGTGAAAATTGATTATTTTGTTGCCAGTTTAAAAAGGTCTGTAATGATTTTGTGCCAATACTACGTGTAGGTACATTTGCAATCCGTTCAAAACTTACCCTATCTTCAGGTTGATAAATTAGGCGTAGGTAGGCCATGATGTCCTTAATTTCTTTGCGGTCGTAAAACCGAACACCTCCAACAATTTTGTATGGAATACCCCAGCGTACAAAGGTTTCTTCAATTGGCCGGCTTTGGGCGTTAGTTCTATAAAGCACAGCAAAATCTTTATAAGCCCTAGCCCTAATATCAACAGCTGTTTGAATACGCCTAATTATAGCCTCGCTTTCTGCCCGTTCACTTTGCACTTGCAAAAATTGTACCGGTAAGCCGTCACCGGCTGCAGTCCATAATTTTTTATCCGAGCGCTGCTGATTTTTGGTGATTACAGCATGGGCCGCATCTAAAATATGCTTAGTACTGCGGTAATTTTGTTCCAGTTTTATAATCGTGGCCTTAGGATAGTCTTTTTCAAAATTTAGAATATTTTTAAAATCGGCACCGCGCCAGCTGTAAATACTCTGCCAGTCATCACCTACCACCGCAATATTTTGATCACTGTTGGACAATAATTTAACCAGTTTATACTGGGCAGAGTTTGTGTCTTGATATTCATCTATCATCACGTATTTAAATTGACTTTGCCACTTGTTTCTTAATTCTTGGTTGTTACCAAGCAAATTAACAGTTTTGCCAATTAAATCATCAAAGTCCAGCGCTGAATATTCTTTTAACAATGCCTCATAAAGCGGGAAAACTTTAGCAGCATTGCGTTCAGCCGGGGCACCGGCAAATTGTGCGTATTCCTGCGGGGTAATCATTTCGTTTTTAGCACTGCTAATTAAGCCGGCAATCAGGCGTGGCGGAAAAGCTTTTTCGTCTATATGCAGCCTCTTACTAACCCGCTTTACGGCTGCTTGTTTGTCTTGCTCATCATAAATTACAAAACTGCGCGGTATTCCAGCAAATTCACCGTCTTGGCGCAAAATTCGTACACAGATGCTGTGGAATGTTCCCATAAATGGCATGAAACTTCGGTTATTAGGATTTTCGCCGAGTAACTTTGCAACACGTTCGCGCATTTCGCCAGCTGCTTTATTGGTAAAAGTTACAGCCAAAATGTTATATGGTGTGGCCTTCTTGCTGGCAATAATGTGGGCTATGCGGTGGGTTAGCGTTTTGGTTTTGCCGCTCCCGGCTCCGGCCAATATTAGCAGCGGTCCTTCTGTGGCCACTACTGCCCGCTTTTGTTCAGCATTCAACCTCTCAAATAAGTAATCGTGCACTCTGTTATTTTAACAGAGAAAAAGTAATAAATGTTATCAAGAACTGACTACTTTCATTGCTTCGATTGATTCACGTAAATATTTCAGTTCGGCTTCAATTTTAACGTCATTTGAAGAGTTGCTTGTGCAAGTAGCATATCCAAAACTTGGGGGGAGGTAGTAATAGTTACCTAAAATAAAAGGTTTTATGTAATGTGCGTATGATTTATACGATTCTAAGTCATTTTTTCTTGCATCGTATACACTTTTGTAGTTTGAAGCTTCCCCGGTTTCGGATGCCGTATAGGTGTCTGTCGCCTTTCCCCGGTAGACTGTAACGCCATCTTGTTTACCAGCGTCACACAACTTTTTTAATTCACCCGTAGTAAAAGTAGCAGAGTCATTCTTTAGTATGTATGAAATTGTGTGATTTTCTTTAAGGGGAATTTTAACATTCCATTCTTTAATAGTTAAAGTTGTTGACGTAGTTGTATTTTTTGGAGGGGTAGTTGTTATGGGGGTTGTAGAAACTGAGGTTATTGAATTTGAATTAGCAGCAGTGTCTTGTTTGAAGAGGTGGTAGGGCAAATTGATGTTGGCTTTTATTATGCCGGCATCAATTAATAAATAGACTGCGGCGGCGGCAAAAATTAAGAACAGTAAAAGTAATAAAAAGCCATTCAAATTGGCGCGACGGCGCTTTTTTTCACCGATAGGTACAAAATATTTCTTTTCTTCTACTAATTTATTGACGGCTGACTCTTTAGCAGCTAGTTCTTTGGTTTCTTTTTCAGCCTTTTTATCGGTGTCGGTTTGTGCAGACGCAGCTACGGTGGCTACCTCTGCACTTTCGGAACTTTCGTCCTGACCTTCAGTTTTATCTTCAGATTTTTCATCCGGTTCTGTTTCTTCAGCATCTGGTTTACTATCAGCTTCTTCTTTGTCCGATTCTTTAAGCTCTGTGTCTTCAGCTTTAGATTCTTTTGCCTCTTTTTCTTCTGTTTGTTCTGGTTTAGCTTCTTCCGGTTCAGTGGATTCTTCAGGCTCAGCGCTTAGGTCATCACCAATTGAATCTTCTACCTTACCTGGTTCATCGGTTGTTAATTTTTTAGTAACAGTTATACTTTCACCTTCTTCCATTTTGGTTAGGCCTTCTTCTTTATCTTTAGATTCTTTAGCCGACTTTGATTTTTTGCTGTCACTAATAGGTAAGATTTTTATGCGCGATACAGTAGGAGCAGTGGTTGGTTCATC
>CAYYAF010000064.1:0-3225 GCA_964469975.1 uncultured Candidatus Saccharibacteria bacterium | reverse complement strand
CTGGTAGATAACCACTACGATAAAATTAAAGCCGCCCGTCCCCACGTTTCTAAAAACTCTACGGGATATAATTTATGGGATATTTGGGACCGCGAGAGCGGTATTTTTGATATAACTAAGGCAATTACCGGCTCGCAGGGCACATTAGGCCTAGTAACTGATATAAAGTTCCGTTTGGTACCCAAGGCACCGTATTCAGGCGTACTGGTTTGTTTTATGAAAAATACGGATAACCTTGGTGAGGTTATTAATACGGTTATGACCCAAAACCCCACTACCTTTGAAAGTTTTGATAATTACACACTTAATTTATCTATTAAGTTCTTTCCGTATTTTCGCTACAACTTGGGCTGGATGGGCTTAATTAAACTAGGTTTTCAGCTAATTCCAGATGCCCTGCTACTGCTTAAAGGCATACCTAAGTTAATATTGTTAATTGAATTTACCGGCCAATCTCAGCTGGAAGTTAATGAAAAATTAGAAATTATGAAGGTGCTGCTAAAAAAATATAAACTGCAGGCTATTGAAGAAGACGAAACGCCGGCTAAGGCCTGGAAGTTTAGAATTATGCGCCGCGAAAGTTTTAATTTGCTGCGTAAAAAAGTTAAAGATAAGCACACTGCCCCCTATATTGATGATTTGGTAGTGCCGCCGCAATATTTACCTACGTTTTTGCCGCAGCTGCGAAAGATTGTTAACAAATACAAGCTAATGGCTACCATTGCCGGCCACATGGGTGATGGTAACTTTCATATAATTCCACTTATGAAAATTGAAAACCCTAAAGAGCGCGCCAAGCTAGAACCCAGTATGCGCGAAGTTAATGAACTGGTACTTAGCTATCACGGTAGTTTAAGCGGTGAGCACAACGATGGTCTAATTCGCGGGCCATGGCTTAAGCGCATGTATGGCAATGAAGTTTACGGCTATTTTCAAGACTTAAAACACATTTTTGATCCGCAGAATATTTTTAACCCGCACGTTAAAGCCACAGCCGATTGGGACTTTAGTATGGCCCACGTCCGCGAACATTTTTAAGTTAAGTTTGTAATAATTTTTTAGCTTTATGTAGAAGATTTGCTAAGGCCAAAGGCTCAATACCGATATTATCGGCCGCTGCCATTAGCTCTTTATGATGAATTTGCCTTAATACATCACGCTTATCTTCAGAAATTTTGCCAGTTAAAAACTTATATTCCAAAGTTATTAGGCTGCGTACGGCAGCGGATAATTTTTGCAAGTCGTCGTGTTGGCCATAAACCGGCAACAGGTCCTCATTAACCGTTCTATCTATAAATACCCTTGCACTTTCTCTAAAGTCCATTACTTCTAGATCGTCATTACGCTGTTTGCGCAAACTTTCTATTTCGGCTTGATTGGTTAAGTCCAAACCTGCAATCGGAACAAGTTCATCATATACATCCAGCAAAGCGGCTTTATCTATTGAGGTAATGCATAAATCGTCCAAAATACATATTTGGTCCTCTTTTTTAAAACTCTTAGTAAGCTCGGCATCATGATCGCCCTGGTAAGAAATTAAAGAATAGGCAATTGTGCCTATATATTGCTGCAGGGCCGATTGCCTCAGTAATTCCATTATTTCCTTATTACTTGCAGATGCTCGGGCATAATTAAGGCACTCCGTAGCCATCTCTGCTGCCGACTGATCCTCATCTTTGTATTCAGCTATTGATACACCTGCCTGGATAAGCTTTTGGGCAATACTGCGTTCCTGCCCACGAAGTACTTGTTCTTCAGCTTCTAAAACTTCCCAAGTTTCAGCCATTTTGGCCAGGATTGATTCAGCGCCTTCAATTAGAGCACGAACTGCTTGATCGTCACCGCCAAGTGGCTCAGATTCACTTGTCATAAACCATATTATAGCATAAGAACTAATAAAAGTCCATATTTTTTAAGGAAGTTTTAAGACGTTTTTGCGCGCAGTTGATTTAAAAGTTAACGAAGGTAGTCTACGTACATATGTTCTTAAAGCTGGTAACCAGTCTTTACTACGGGCAGACCTGGCATCGCCAATACTATGACGGGCAATTTTAAGCCAGTTACTAAATTCTTTATAGTCACCGTAAATGCGTTCAAACCTAGCCGCATTAACGGCGTTGCTGGTTTCATAATATCTGTTACTACCGTGGAAAAGATAGCCTTGGGCTTCGTAATATAATTGGCGCTGTTCAGCTTCGGTTACATCCTCACCCAAAACAGCTCTGACGGTGGCAAATCTGCCCAGTAACCCAATTGTGGCGCCATGCTCTGAGTTCAAATAGGCTAAAGCCTCTTCTGAATAGGCATCTTTACCGTAACCAAGAAGGTTTTGGCTAAGGTTCCTGGAGGGGTTCAAGCTATCTTGGGCGTTGTATCTGGCGTCGCTGTTGCTAGCTACAATATGCTCCCTAACGTAGGTAAAGCCATCATCTCTAATAATTCGGGCTCTTTGCAGTGTTACGTCTGGGGTGTTTTCTAGCGTACTGAGTCTTTCCAGTGCTAAGCGAAAAGCCTCGTGTGCGCCATTATAATCACGGCGCCTGGTCTCTAGACGCATTCCGTTATCATGATAAGCTGCTGCTTCCGCATCAACCGCAAAAACCTCTAACATAAAAATATTATAAAAGAATTAGGTAAGTTTAACAAGAGGAACTTCTGCTAGTGTCCGTTTGTATGGCGAATAACTGGTTCTTGAGGCACTAGATCTTGGGGTGTATATGAGCGCTCTGTCGTTAAATATACCCACCTGTTCAGGCTATATCTTCTTCGTACAATAATCCCGGATTCCTCGTGCGTAAATTCATCTAAACCGGTTTCGTCACAGAATTCTTTAGCTTGCAAAACGATTTCTTTCTCTTCACGGAGTTTACGAATATACTCAAAGTCAGGTTTGGGGCCTAAATCAGGTCCAAAGACTGTGTCTAAATCTATTGGCTCGGGAGCCGCACCTCTTTCCATACTTAATATTATATTAAAATATAAACTAAAATGTTGCAAATCAGCAAAATTATTGTAATATAGTTGAATGACTTTCGAAGCGCAACCTGACCCGGAAGGTAGGCACTATCCTCCTAACCGCATAATTAATATTGATTTTAACTTCGTCGACGATAGGCTAGAGCATCACCTTAATTCGCATGGTTATAGAGATTTGCATGAAGCCGCTACGCGCCTGGGCTTTGATGTTTTTGACAATATGGCACCCGAGGAAGATAGAACTGTAAC
>CAYYAF010000063.1:0-3259 GCA_964469975.1 uncultured Candidatus Saccharibacteria bacterium | reverse complement strand
GGCTACCCCAAACGATCTGTAACGACTAATTTGGATGTTGGTAAACGAAACATAGTTTATGCCTCTACTAAAATTATAAAAACCAATCTAATATTTAATTGGTTTATCTTATCTAGCATAAGTTTAATAGTGATCAGTGCTTTAGCCATGTTATTCATGCCTGCAAAATCATCAAAGCGTAAAAAAGCAGCTAAAACTAAACGATCTAGGTCTAAGAAGTAAACAAGTTTTATTTGCAAGCCTGACACGAGGCTATAAATCATAAAATTAGCTATCTAACTGATACAATATGCTCATGGCAAAAAATAAAGAAAAATCCGAAAAGTCCAAAAAACATTTTGAAGATCAGTTTGATGACGAGAAAGTACTGTTTATTTTTCGTAAACACCCGATTGTAATGCGTAAGGGTTTGGTTATTGGAGCGTTTATGCCACTACTGGGCGTCTTACCGGCTGCTATCCATCCAGATCTTGGCTTGAGCGGGTTTTTTGTCGGCTTAGCCATTGGCTTGGCGCTTTGGATAGCCTTTTTGTTTCCTTTTTGGATAGGCTGGTATTACAGTGTTTTTATTGTTACAGACCAACGCTTAATTCAGATAACCCAAAAGGGTTTATTCCATAAAACAGTGGTTGATATAGCGCTTAATCAGATTCAGATGGTTAATTACCAAGTTGCCGGTCTGCAGGCAACGCTGCTGGGTTTTGGTACAATAATGATGCAAACTTACGTGGGCGACTTAGTAGTCCATGAGGTTCATCACCCGGCTAAGATTCAGAAAAAGATTTTGAACATCCTGCGCGAACAAGGTATTTCCGCCAGTAGTTTGCCATTAAACAAGGACACCGATGAAGAAACCTAAGTTCAAAAAACTTATACCCAAGAAGTTGCTTAAAAAAGGTTTGGAAGAAGACCAACCCTTAGATTTGGCTGTGCCGCGCATGACTAACGAAACAGTGGCTGAACACCGTGAAAAAACCTTACATAAAGCCAAAGCCTTTAAGTTCCCCTTGCAATATACTAAAAATAAAATTGTCATAATCTCGGCGGCTTTATTTACATTGGCAGTTATAGTTTTCTTTAGCTACACCGTGCTGGCGCTATATAAATTCAAATCAAACACCAGCTTTTTATATGGCGTAACCAAGGTAATGCCATTCCCGATAGCCAGAGTTGGCTCTGGTTTTGTATCTTATGATGATTATTTATTTGAGCTCAGGCACTACGTTCATTACTATGAAACCCAGGAAAATGTAG
Source organism: uncultured Candidatus Saccharibacteria bacterium (assembly GCA_964469975.1). Taxonomy (GTDB): domain Bacteria; phylum Patescibacteriota; class Saccharimonadia; order Saccharimonadales; family JANWIN01; genus CAYYAF01. The sequence continues at coordinate 2,005 of CAYYAF010000063.1, read as the reverse complement.
ATTTTGGCAGTGAAGCCGGCAAGCAGCAATTAAATGATTACAAGCATCGGGCCCTACAAAAAGTGGTTGATGATTATTATATAAAACAACTAGCCAAGCAGAACAATATAAGCGTCAGCAATCGTGAACTTAACGATCAGATTACACTGTTACGCAGTCAAAATAGACTAGGGGCCAGCGAAAAGGCTTTTGCTGATGTACTCAAGGACAATTTTGGCTGGACTGTTAATGATTTTAAACGTAGCTTAAGGCGGGAGATGTTAGCCCAAAAAGTTGTAGCCAGCCTGGATAAAGATACCGCCGCACGGGCTCAAGCTGCCTATAGCAAACTTAATAACGGTGCTAAATTTGAAGATATTGCTAAAAAATACTCTGACGATAAATTCAGCGCTCCAAAAGGCGGTGAATACAGCGGCTTAATTAACCAAACTAACCGCGATTTACCAGCCCAGATTACCCAGACCCTATTTGCGCTCAAGCCGGGCCAGGTTTCTGGTATTATTAACACTGGTTATTCACTCGAAATTGTCAAAAATTTGAGCCGGCAAGGCGACAGTATACATGCTGCCCATATTGTATTTAGCCTGCAAGATATTAGCGTTTATCTTAATCCGGCCAAAGAAAAACAAAAAGCCTTCTTATTTATTAGGCTATAGCAACTGATTACTGGTACTGGCTATTTAACTCTTTTGGGAGCATAATATAGGTAAAGAAAAGTACCTGAACAAGTAAAGGCTGGTGAGCGTATGTCAGAAGAGGAAGTTATAAGCAGTTTGCGTAAAATGCGAGCTGACCCTTTGCTATTAACCGAGTCAGTCTACAAAGGTAATGCTGAACTTTGGCCCAATCATCGCATGTCTTTTATCGATTATCATATGGCTTACCTAAAAGTTCACCCGGCTCTGGACCCTAAACACTACCTGGCTAATTTGCGTTTGATACTCAGAAAAACTGTCAATTAACTTTTTTAGCCGAGTTTTTTGTAAAGTGTGCCGGTTAATAAAAGAATAATTGTGCCAGCAGCCAAGGCTATAACCGGATTATTGGCCAAGAAGGTAATCCTTTCTAAGAGATTCTGTAGTCCATAATAGATAGACACAACGCCGAAAGTTCCTAATATAATAAAAACCAGCGGAAATCGCGCTAAGAAACGATTTCTTTGCCTGGCTAATTGTTTTAATGTCTTGGTCTTGTTTTTACTCATTTGGGTTTTTGGTTTCTTCTCCTATTATAATAGCAGAACTGGCTGTGTTTTAAGCTTGTGCTTAATGTTATAATTTGACTGTGTCGTAAAAATAAAAATGCTTATATCGAAACTCAAGCCCATTGCTATTTCATTATTATTTCTGGCCTCTGTTACCGCCAGCAATATAATTTTTACTTTACCCGCCCACGCACTAGTCAGGGATATTGTTTTTCCAGTAATTGGGGAAGCTAGTTTTGTAAACGACTTTTATGCTTCCCGGGGAACTGTCCAACATAATGCTATAGATGTAATGGCCGCCAAGGGTAAGCCATTGGTGTCAGTTGCAACAGGGACAATAGTTGATGTGCAATATCCTGAGCCGAGCTGGGGTTATAGCATAACTATCAGAGATGAGGATGGCTTTAGATATTCCTATCTGCACATGAATGATGATAATCCGCATACTAATGATGGAAAAGGCGGCGGCATGCACGCTTATGCGGCCGATATGAAAGAAGGCAATGTGGTAGCTCGTGGCCAACTGATTGGCTGGGTAGGTGATTCCGACCATTCCAATGGAGTGCCTCACCTTCATTTTGAAATGCGTGCCCCGAGTGGAACTATACTTAACCCTTATCAATCTCTGTTGCACGCTTCACACATTAGTAAACCTAAGACTCCAGGTCGGGTGACGGCTGAGATTTTGCCATTTGGCCGCTATTTTAGCAAGGGAGCCAATATAGCTAGGGGTAACTTTGACTTGGATCAACAGTCCGAACTGGTAACTCATCCAGATCTATTTTTCCTTTCCGCGCTTTT
>CAYYAF010000062.1:0-3295 GCA_964469975.1 uncultured Candidatus Saccharibacteria bacterium | reverse complement strand
GCACTCGTGTACAGGGTTTTGCAGACCCTTGCCTAACTCCTCGGCCAACGTGCCACTGGCACAATTATACTAGAGATAATTTCTTTTAGGAGCTTAATATACTAGTTGTTACTCGTCACTTAAAAAATACGATGCCTAACGCTGGCTACTATTACACCGCTTTGATTATCTATATCTTTTATTTCATATTCGGGCAATTCTAAAACATGGGCAGCCACAACTGCAATATCACCCATAACTCTGCCCATTCTGTGTTCTTCGCGCATGCGCTGTGCCAGCCACGGTTGGTGAACAACATTAATAACAAATGCGGCGATCTTAAGTCGCCAGTCATCGGTTTCTACAATAATAAGACCTTCGTGACGGATCTGCCCCTCTTTACTAACATCAGCCTTAGATCCGGGCATTATTTCAATACGATGTCTTTCAACGGCTGCAGCTGTATGGTCAAAAGCTACAAAATGATCTTGCCCACTTAATATTAGTCCAGCGTTTCTACTGTTGGGAATTATGCCAGCTAATAAATCAATGCCTGGCGGATTTTGGTGCGGCCTAGCACGTGTAATTGGATCTGTTAAAATATGTCTTTCAACGGCTGCAGGATATGCAAAATATGGCTTATTTGAGTCTGTTATGCCCAGCTGTTTTAATGATAAAAAGTCCTCAGCCAATACTCGCTCCCTTAATTAAAGAGGTTATTATGGCTTAACGAAAACAGTAATGCTGTGCGATTCTTTATTGACCCACATTGGTAAAATGACGTACCCGCTAAAGGAAAATCATTAGGCTATTGCTGGACGCAGCTCTGGAATATGTACGATGCTTCTTTCGAGCTCTTCTTTCGGATCTGGTTTACCAAAATCTTCAATTAGTACTACTAAACCATTGCCTTTTGGTGTCACCTGGAAGACCGGTTCGTCGATAATACTTCTTGATCTTAGCTCATCTGAATATCTTTCGAGTAAGCCAACGGTTTCATACGCTTTACCGTAACTACGTTCGGCAAGTACATTCAAATCTAGCAATTCAGCTGCTGTATAAGTATTAAATTGTAGTACATGGTCTAGGTTTGAAATACTCACTGCACCAAGCGGAGTCCGTTCTTCTGCGGGATTATCCTTTACCTCCTCTAGAATAATACCCATAAGTCTGCCTTGAGTTAGTTGCTCTATGCGACCCGCTTCAAATGGCTTTGGAAAAGTTGACGGAACCATAAAGTCATAACCTACCCAGCTACCGCCCGCTGCTTTCATATTATCTATAAAAGATTCATCTTCGCTAGGAAACCTAAGCGGGTTACCCACAATGGACCCTTCTAGTAAACCGGCGCTGATTGAGGGATCTGACAAATCCGCGCCGTATCTAATTTTAAGTATCGTTTTGAATATTAAGCTAGTTAGGGATTTAGCTATTTTATGCCTTTTAAAGAATTCTCTTGAATTGCCTACGAATTCATCAAATTTTTTATCGGTATCTTTTTCAGTCACTTGTCATATTATGATATTAATATACCCTAAAGTCAAGAACCAGATTTTGTTGTTTAGACGAATGAGCCGGTTTTGACTTTGCCAGCTCGCTTGTAGTTGGCCATGATCACGCCATTTGGCGTAACCAAACTGTCAGTTAATGTAAAGGCGGCGGGAATAGTACCTTCACCGAATAAACGTTTGCCCGTACCTAGTGTGATGGGGAATGTCTGAAGACGCAGTTCATCAACCAGATTATGTTTGAATAGTGTCTGGGCTAGGTTGCCACTGCCGTGGACTTTGATGTCAGAACCATCGCCGTTCTTGAGCTTTTTGATATCTTCCACGTTACGCAAGAATAAAGTGTTGTTCCAATCCGACTTTTTCATCGTTTTAGATACTGCATACTTAGTAACATCATTGATGCCTGGCCACATGTCTTCATGTGTGGGCCAGTAGCCAGCAAAAATCTTAAATGTTTTTTGACCTAATAGAATATCTGTGGACCTCATCCATTCTTTCATAAACTCATCTGCCGCTTCGTCAGCCTCGGCAAAATACGGTACCGTCCAGCCGCCATATTTAAAGCCACTTGCTGTATCTTCATCGGGCCCGCCAGGCGCCTGCATGACTCCATCTAGCGTAATAAACTCTTGGACAATTATTTTTCTCATAATTTAATAGTAGTCTTCTTTTGCACCTGTCTCAACCAACAACTGATCAAATTTTTCTAAAGATACAGGCCGGGTAAAGGTCTTTTATCTTCAGTTACTGGTGTAATTTCAATCCCAAGTAAGTCTGCCAAAGTTGATTGAGCTTCTGCAGTTAGGTTTCTTTCAACTTCTTTTAGTGTATTATGAATGTCCTCTGGAGCTTCAGCATCAATAAATATACCGCCAGCTCTTTCCGTTCTCATAAACAGATCTAAGTTCTGACCAACCTGATTTATTGAACTAGGCTCTATAGTTGGAAGATCAAAAGTTTCGTTAGATAATCGTCCTGTTACTATTAGCTCCCAAAGCTGCCTGCTGGTATGGTTACTATGACTTTTAATTATTAATACTTCTCTTGGCACTGTGAATTTATTGCTTATAGGAGCATAAAAAACACTCAGGGTCTTACCTTCTACTCCATCTGTTTTAGAAACAAAATACTCTTCTTGGGATTCAACTGCCACAACACTACTCCGTCAATAGTTACTTAAAAACCGATAATAACAGCTTTAGTCGGAGTAGTCAATATATGTTACGGTTAGCTACGTCTTTGTAAACAGTACGCAGAACTAGCTATTCAGACTCGGTGGATGAAGATGAAGAGCGGGAGTTGTCCTTCATGGCCAGCGTGACAAATAATGTTATCCACCAAAAAGGTATGCTTATTAGAAACCATAGAAAGAAACTTCGCCCTTTTCTGGCTGCAACGCGCGCTGGCCAAAACGCAATAGCTACACAAATTATAAAACCTATTATTCCTACGCCAAACCACATACGCCCTGCTTCCTCGGAGGATTTTAATCTCCCCAAGATGGCGAGAGCGCTCTATAAGAGCTGTCTCCGAATCTACTTACAGTCTACGCCTTAAATTCAGCTTCAACCAGCTTTAAATTATTATCTTGAAAAAAATACTAATGTTTGGTGCGAGTGAAGAGACTCTAACTCTCGACCTCTTCCTTGGCAAGGAAGCGCTCTAAACAACTGAGCTACACTCGCGCGTCAGAACTTGCGCATCTACCTCGTTTTGTCATGTTGCCAAAAGCTCCGGCCTGATGCTATGTTCTTCCTCTTCGTCAGCCCAAACAGCAGTTACTCTGCTTGGTTTGGTCTGCCGGT
>CAYYAF010000061.1:0-3301 GCA_964469975.1 uncultured Candidatus Saccharibacteria bacterium | reverse complement strand
AACAAGATCGTGATACCAATATAGATAAGCGCTTTGGACTGATAGGGAGGAGGATTTACGACCTGAAAGAATGGGGTTATGACAAAGGTACGGTAGCTGACGTGATTGTAAAAGTGCTTAAAAAGGCCGGCGAACCATTGCACCGTGATGAAATTGTTAAGCGCGTGCTAAAGAGCAGGCAAGTCAAAGAAACTACTATCCTGTTGAACTTGCAGGGCAAGCAACAGTTCAAACGCGTCGCCAAAGCCACGTATACATTAGCTGAGTAAGACGTGATATTTAGGGAACTTCCACTGGCTTCATTTGAAGGTGGTCCGGTTTATCCGCATGCCACTAGCTTTGAAATTTCCACTCAAATTAGAGTTGATAGAGTAGAAGAGGATGCTTTCGGACAGGTAAAACAAACTACGTATTCCTACATAAATGAGCCTGGAAAAATTGAAGTTCATACATCTTCATTAGCCTATTTACAAGATAAGGGTGCAGAGCATATAAATAATGTTGCTTCGTACATGATGGAACTACTTTGGGGTAAAGTTGCTCCCGGGTCTGGTACTTCAGAATGCGCTACCATTCTTGGTGTTTCCAGACAAAGAGTTAATCAACTTATGAAAAAAGGCAAAATGCCTGAAACATTTACAGTTTTAGCTGCTACGCCGGTATGGCGAACCTTAGACGTGGTCCGATTTGCTTTAAGTCGGCCAGAAATATAATTTATGCATATTGTACAAAATACGAACAAGGTTAGTGGGATGTTTTAGTAGGGTGAGCGCAAAAATAGCATACAAATACCAAAAGTAGTGGAGAGGGCAGAAAAACAAAAACAAAATTAAAATATTATATGAAAACGTAGTGAAAGGCGGGCGGCAGAGAACTCAAACCAACACATAGACATGACGTCGCACAATGTATATTTTACGACTCGATATTGTGGTACAGAGTTGATTACCAATACCTCTGCTGCAGGGGAGAAATCGTTCGCATTGCTGATTTATAGCGGCTCTCTAGCCCGTGCGGTCTACTACCGCAGCGGATGGCGTTAGCAACCGCTTAAATCATCAATACTCACTCACACTATGGTTGACTATCTTTGCGTTGTGATAATCCTCACGTTTAAACTTTCACGACATTTCACGACTTATCCACAAGCAACATTTGCTTTTTGAATACATTTGTTTCCTTGTAATCCCTACCTTTCCTTCTACCCTGTTTGGCATATATTTGACATTTATATTTTGCATATTATAATATAGTTTTTTGCAACAGAAACAAAACTTACTAATATGAACAAAATACGAACTATTAGGGTAGAGTGGAGTGATTACTTATAATAAGCCCGTCCATTTACTCGAACATCTATATAGACAGTCGGCGTGGCGTTAGTGCGTGCTAGATATTTTTTAGTAGCCAAGTAAGTCCCCACCTGCTCTCTGGCATCACCGCTAATATCCATTTTTACATAATATTGTTGGCCTTTTAGGCCGACATCAAGCTCATTGGCCTTAGGGGGTAGAGATAATGTCCCGACTTTCTGCTTTTGGGTTATGAGCTGCTTATATACATCTTCAATAAACTGCGTACTACGCGACGATAATGCAGTTTTACCCAAAACGATCTGACTGTCAGTTTGATCGTCTACCACCGGTAATTGTCCTTGTAAGGACGACGGCAAATCTCCCTTTAATAAGGCAATCCCGTTGCTGCCCAGTACAAATTTGCCGCTGGAATTGCTTAGAACCAGGGCTGGTTGGCTGGGCGTTATATATACTACAGGCCGATGGCCAATTAAAGGTAGCGCAATTGATACATCGGCTAACTCTGGAAACTGTTGTTTTAAGCTTTTAGCAATGCCCGAACTGTTTATCGTAATTTTATTCAGGTTTAAGACCGAATTTTTAAAAAGTGTATTCGCTGCCCGTTCGTAGGTGTTAATATTTTGTAAAAATAATGTACCGTTTGGTGTGGTCTGCACAATTTTGGGGTTCGAATCAAGTTTTAGTGTGTAAACCACGCAAAATAAAATTGCCAAAATTGCTAGTACCATTGGCAAGTTCCGCCACCAGCTAAACCGTGATTTTTTGGCAGATGGTCTTTTGGGCGGCAACCGATTGGTTGAATTGCTTGGCTTTGATTGGCCAGAATAGTAGTTATAGACAGGTTTTGCCTGGCGGCCTTTATACGCGCCCTGCTGCTTGCTGTTTCGGCCAAACATCAGCCAGCTACATCCATTATTAACTCAGCAAGTTCTTTGGCCGCCCTTGGCTTAGCAAACTGCCCTAGCTGACGGCCTAATTGCTCACGTGATTTTGGTGAACTAAGTAGCTCTTCAACTCTAGCCAATAAAATATTGGGGTTAGACACAAGCGTATTGTCATCAACAACCGCCACCGCTTGTTGCTGCATTAGGTAGTTGGCGTTTTTAAGCTGGTGCCCGCCTGTTAAGACCGGGTTGGGCACGACTATGCAAGCTTTATGTTGAGTTGCAAACTCGGCAATATTGGTTGCCCCTGCCCTGGTTATTACAACGTCAGCCGCGCCGCTATTCACGTATAAATCAGTCATAAAAAAGCCTCGGACTTTAATCCGGGAGCGGTCAGACTTATCGGCTACTAATTGATCATATAAGGTTTTGGTGCTTGCCTCATGGTCACGTCCAGTCGCATGGATAATGTGCAGTTCAGGCTCATCAGCAAGTAACTCTGGTGAGATTTTAGCCACCGCTTCATTGAGGCGCTGTGCACCATTGCCGCCACCTGTAACAAACAATACTTTAGATTTGGAGCTAAGACCTAGCTCTTTTTTATAGTGGGCTTGAAGCTGTTTCGTAACTAGGTGAAAATTTCCGGAAATCGGTACTCCGACTGTAAAAGTTTTACTGTGAGGATATTTATATATGTTTTTAGGCAGAGCCACTGCATGGGCTACTGCCCAACGGCTAATTATTCGATTAGCCAAACCCGGCAGCGCATCAGAATCATGGGTAATATATGGAATGCGAAGGACGGCAGCGGCCAAGCCAACCGGCACACCGACATAACCGCCCTTGATAAAGATTACCGACGGGCGGAGTTGCCTCAGCAACCAGAAACTTTGCCAGCTGCCAGCCAAAAAATAAAAAAAATCACGAATATTCTTTAGCACAGTTTTTATGTCAAGAAGTTGCTTTAACCCCTCTCCGTGGTAGCGACGGAACTTGCCTGCCCTAACTATGTAAACAGCACTAATGCTTGAATGTTTAGATGGTATATCCTTTAGTTTGTCACCTTTTTGGCCAACAAATACTAAATTCAAATCTGGATAT
>CAYYAF010000060.1:0-3305 GCA_964469975.1 uncultured Candidatus Saccharibacteria bacterium | reverse complement strand
GCCATTAAAGAACTTGGAGCTACGGAGGTTAGATTTAAAAGCCATTATATTGGTCATTTAGCTTTTAGTTTAGTTAGGGCCGAACTTATTAGAGAAATTCCTTCACTTGGTGAAGCACTAGAAGATGTGGAATTATTACATGTCGGTACATCCCCAGACAGGAGAGGCGGCGAATTTGTTAATTTAATACCTCACGAGGAAGACGAAGGATGGATTAGAAATGAGCGTTCAGAAATCTTCAGAGTGGTTGATGATCTTGTCGGTGACCGAGTTGATTGGAATAGAATCAAACCCTGTGATATGACTGTAGCCTATATACCCAAACAGTACGCACGTGAGGGAAAATCAGCAATATTAGATGTAGTTAAGGGATTATTACCAATAGAAGTTACCGTATCTGCCGCCAGAATTGCCTAACTGCTCTATAATGTAGTTATAAGGAGGAATTTATTATGGCAACGTTTTTAGGGGTTCACGATATGGGTAGTGGTATAAGCGACGATATGGTCCAGCAGAACTGGGATAAGTATAAAGCAGCTTGCGTTAAGGCTGGCCTTGGTGCCAAGCATGCACATGCCAGTGCGGAACGTGGTAAAGCTTTTTGTATTACAGAGGCCGATAGGGCCGACCAGGTACAAAAAGCTCATGACGATGCCGGCGTACCAGTTAATGAGATTATAGAAGTTAAAGACCTGGCTTAATTGGCGTAAGTTCAGTACTTAAGTTATCTGGCAGACGATACTCGGTGTGAATAGTCGCTAATCAAGGACTTGAAAACGTTTGGTTTAAGACGTTCTTGGCTTAGAACATCTTTAACTAACTGGGCTTGGTAACGACGTTCACCGGCATCTAAAACTGCGTCTTCGGCAGCTTGGTGCCTAATGAAGTCTTTTAGTTCGGATATGGATTCGTGTGATTTTTTCATGTTTGTTTTTTAATTAACATTTACTATATTAGCATAAACGCTTTAATTTGTCAATTCTACGAATGGTATACAATTATACTGTTAACTAGTTAGGAGGCTAATATGAGTAAAAATCCAGTGGTACATTTTGAAATGCCATACAAAGACGTAAAAAGAGTAGCCGAATTTTATCAAAAAGCCTTTGGCTGGAAAATGAACAAGCTAGGCGATGAAATGGGTCAATACGTAGTTGCTGAAACGGCTGATACTGGTGCTGACCGTATGGTCAAAACACCTGGCACTATTAACGGTGGTTTTTACGATCAAAGCCTAAAAGATGCTTCACCTGCCCCTTCAGTCGTCATCTCGGTACCTGATCTTAAGGTAGCTATGAAAGATGTTGAGGCCGCTGGCGGCAAGATGTTGCGTGAACCAGATATGATCCCAGGTATTGGTCTATGGGTATCGTTTGAAGATTCCGAAGGCAACCGTGTTAGCCTGCTTCAAGCCGGTAACCCTGAATATAGAAAAGATAAGTAATTTCCCTTGTGCTTGGATGAATAGACATAGATGGTAAGATTACCACTACTATGGAACAACCAAGCCAACCAGGTTCATTTGAAATACGTCCGGATAGCACCGCCGAAGTCTTAGTTTCGGTATTGCCTGACGCAGAAATGCCAGATTCTTCAAGTAAAACAAATCTTGCCCGTTTGGTAACACGTGCTGTTAAATTGCAAATGTCTTTAAATATGAGAGGTGAGCTGATTGATGAAACGCAAGTCGTTGTTTCACCGCAATATACCGATGAAGCCGGTGTGAGCATGACAGATCTAATGAAAGGCGATGATGACGATGCTGATGACGTTATTGAATGGTTCATGGTCAAAGAGCACTATGATCATCTAATAGGACTATTTCAGACCTACTTTCCCATAAAAAATTCAGAGATTACCTGGGAGGAAACAGTAAAAACACTTGCTGATGAAGCGACTACCAAGGGTCTTAGAGTAGAAGAAGAACCTTTAGAAGACGAAGAAATAGAAGAATTAGAAGAGTAAAAACCTCAGCCAAGAATAAGCAGTTTCTCCCCAACTTTTTTGCTATGATTAAGCTATGAAATTGTTTAAAAATAAAAAGGCACTGGCAATAATTGCTATTTTCCTTGCCCTACTTGGCTTTGTAGCTACCAAAATTTATCGCCAAATGAATCCCTCCATCAATAACTTAGATTCAGTAGTTAATCAACAAGAGTTGCATGTTCACGCCAGGGAATATATAGACATTAATCAAATGGCTTCAAGGACTGGCATACCTCAAAAACGAATTGATGATAAATATCCTGGCGTTAGTATTTATTGGTTCCGAGAAAGCGTTGTAGATGGACATGATAGCTGTTCTATTTTTGATTCCAAAACTAACCAAATTTATGCCACTAAAGACTATTCGAACCAATTTACATTTTATATTAACGATAGGATCAGTGGTTCTATTTCAAAAGACTTGCTAAATCAGTGGTGCTATCAATAGCCCATCCTTTAAGCCAAGCCTAAGCAGTTTCTCCCCTTCTCCTTCGAGAGTATAATCCAGTTTATGTCTGAGAAAGAGAGACTTTTAAAAGAACTTGATAATAGAACTACTGCACGCGGTTTATTGCTTTATGCAAAAGAGTATTATTCAGCATATAAACTTATACAAAAAGAACATCCTGACATTACTAAATTCTTTGCTGTAAAATTCTATTTACTTTGCCATTCACTTGAACTTGTTATGAAAGCAATTCTCCGACAGCACGGCGTCTCCTATAAACAACTTAAAAGTTATGGGCATGATCTAAGAAAGTTACAATCTGCTTTATACCATTTATACAAAATTGCATTTGACGTTACCTCCCATCTTGAAGTCGAATTAGTTAACGAACTATACAATAATAAAGAGTTTGAATATCATACAAAAGGCAGTAAACAGGTACCAGAAATAACTAATCTAGCGAGAACTGTACATCTATTAATTTCAAAAGCTCACTTCGATATTGTTCTTGACGGTGATCCAAGAAAACTTAGAACATAAAAGAAAAACCAGCCTTTCGGCTGGCTCTTCTATAATTCGACACCGTGCTATCTGTGATATTATTGGATACATGAACATGGGCTTAAAAAGGCTTTTGCTTTTCTTACCTTTCCTTATAGCTTCATTTATTGCGGGAGTTTACCTTGGTGCAATCTGGCAAGTCTTAATATTCGCTATAACCGTCCTCGCCCTAATTACGATTTTAAAGAAGTACCCAAACCCAAAAAAGTAGCCAAATAAGAACACCTAAGGTTTACAAAAAGAAAAAGAGACCCGTAAAGGTCTCTTTATTCTATAATTCGGCACCGTGCTATTTTCCCAGGGGTGATCC
>CAYYAF010000059.1:0-3316 GCA_964469975.1 uncultured Candidatus Saccharibacteria bacterium | reverse complement strand
GTGTTAGTTTTAGTATCAACTGACTGGGCATTTGTATCGGCTGTAAAAGATATAGTGCTATTAATAGACACAGCGCTGGTTTTAATTGTTACAGTGGCGCTTGGCCAAATTTTAAAGGCAAAAATCCAGCCAACAATTAGTATTACTAAGGCAACAGCGGCTAGCATGAGTCTTGTTCTAAATTTATCAAAATTTGGAACTCTTATTTTACTGTCTTTCTTCTTTTTTGTTTTAGGTGATTCGGAACCAGTGTCATCATCAACATTATCAATATCAATGGTCTCATCGGAGTCAGATTTGGCGGCAGCCGCAATGGCAGTAATACCAGCTAGCTCACCAATGCTTTTGCTTTTATCTAAATCACTTTGACTTTCACCTTCTTCGTCAATGACTTCTTGGGCACTTGATGTATCTGGTGGTGGTGGTACGTTTGGTTGACTTTGCAGGGTTTTGGCCACATGCAAGCCTACTGCGCCTGCCAGCGGTAGCAGACTGGTTTCGCTAGTAATTAAGACAATTTTTTTATTCTCACTCTCGGCTGTGCGTTTTAGCAGCTTCATATTTACTATGCTCTGCAGGGTGCTTGTTCGTTTGGGCAAAACCAGTGCTACAATTTTATGCTTACTAGCCCGAACTTTATCAATGATGCTGGTTATTTCATCATCTATGTCTATGTAAATAGTGTCTTTGCTTGCTTCTGCCATATTAGACTCTTAATAATCTATCTATCCGCTCACGAATGGAGCTGGCCGTATAATCACTGTCTTGTTGCTGAATAGTATCTAATCCGACTCTTAACAGCCCCATAGCGGTTATGAAGGTATGATCGGTTACGCTACCTGTTTTGTCAACAATACCTACTACTTGGCTCGGTTGAATGTGCTGTACGGCTGGTTTGCGTGTAAATGGTAAATCTCTGTACCAACTACTTTGCTCTAGTTTATCCATTAGCATGTCCAAGCTGGACCCACCGCCACACAGTAGTAATCTATGAGGTAAATTATCTAATTGGGTAAATTCGCCAAGTGCCAGCTCTACACCGCTAGTCCAAACTTCCAAGGTCTTTTTTAGAGCCGATTCAATGGCTGATATTTTTTGGGCGGGTACGGTATGATCACTTAGGCCAAGCTTTAGCTCTTCGGCTTTAGTGAATGAAACGCCCAAATCGCGTTCAATAGATTTTGTGTAGGCCCGGCCGCCAATGCCAAACATCTTGGTGCCCTGCACACCGCCATCATTTATAACCGCAATATCGGTTGTACCGCCACCAACATCCATTAATATGGCGCTCATACTGGCATTTGGGTCATCACCTATTACAGACCTGGCCACGGCAAATGGCTCGGCCGCCACCGCTAGTAAATCTAAATCTAGCTCTTTGGCAGTACGTTCTAACGCACCAATATGAATCATTGGTGCAAAAGCCGTATAAAGCTGAACCATAACTTCCTTGCCCTTAAAGCCCACAGGGTTTGTTACTGGGTAGCCGTCAATCTCAATATTTACAAGTGCGCTGTTAACCATGCGTATTTCTACATCTTTGCCGCCTAATTCCCATACTAGCTGTTCACGGGCGCGCTGTTTGGCTCTGGCTTGGACTAGGCCAATAATGCGTTCCACTTCTTCAATATTTAGCTCTTTTTCTGGGTCTTTGCGCCTGGCTTTTACCTGAGTAGTCGTACCTTTTACTAACTCACCGGCAATGCCAATTATGGCTCCACGCGCACTTAGGCCCGCCTGCTGTTCAGCCTGATTCAAAGCTTGGTCGCAATTATTAACCACAGCTGCTATATCAGAAATTGCACCGGCCTGCATATCGCTGAGCTGTTGATGGGCTCGGCCGGTACCAACAATTTCTAATTTTCCATCACTTACTTTTGCAATTAAGACCTTTATAAATTCGGTACCTATATCAAGTGCCACCATATGCTGGCCCGCTGGTTCTTTTTTGCTGCCAGCTGCACTGGTAACTTGTTTTACGCGCGTCTTTATTTTATCAAGCATAACCTGATTAATTATACATCACCGCTAAAGAGAAAGCCTATGTTATGAAACACTATAGCGAATCTATTGTTTGAATCTTGTTTACTGCTAAGTTTGAGTCCACTGGCGCACAAAGAGGTTCACCCCTAAGTAATCTGAATATATATTTACGGGGCATAATTACACCTTCAATAACTATTGTTGGTACAGAAACTTCTTTTATTTTTAGGGAAGATTCGTTAACATCAAATTGAAAATCTGGCAGAAGCTTTAAAAGCTGTTCAGCATCGTCGCGTTCTTCATCTGGGTTATAAAGAACTTCTGTTCTACAAGCCTCATTGGGTTCGCCGGGTTCGCCACGATAATAATTAAAGCGCATGCTTTATTGTAGCACTGCTTTTATGCGGCGGATACCAGCCGAGGAACTTTCTTCTTTAATAATCTTAAACTTCTTGCCTTCTTCAGCTAATTGTAGTGTATGGTCAATGTGTGGGCCGCCACAAATCTCAAAACTATAGGCTTTATTGGCGCCATCAGCAATCATTTTATAGACTTTGACGCTGTCACCGTAGCGATCACCAAATTGGCCAAGTGCTCCCTTTTCTTCAATTGCAACCTTAGTAGGATATTCTTCAAATGACACTTTTAAGTTTTTATTTATTTGCTCGTTAACTATATCTTCTACTTGTTTAATCTGTTCTGGTGTCACTTTTTCTGGATGGCTAAAGTCAAAACGCAGACGTTCTTCTGTAATATTACTACCGCGTTGGATTACATGATCACCAAGCACATCACGAAGAGCCTGATACATCAAATGTGTAGCGGTGTGATATTTTTTGTGCTGGATAGTCTGACCACCAAGACCACCTTTAAACGTGCCTTTAGCTGCTGTTTGACTGCGCTCACGTTGTTCCTGCATTTTTGCATCAAACTGTTTTTGCCAATCATTTTTAACTTTGATATCTTGCTTGAAAGCTTCTTCAATACTTAATTCAACCGGAAAACCATACGTGTCGTAGAGTTTAAAAATAGTTTCACCATTCAAGCCATCTTTAGTTAACTTACTGAATTCACGAACTCCAGCTCTTAATGTTTGGCGGAAGACTTTTTCTTCTTTAACAAGTGTTTCGATTACTTTATCTCTGTTCTTTGCCACTTCCGGGAAATCATCATGATACAAATCAGCAATTACTGGAACAACATGCTCTAAGAAATTTTGTTCTATTCCAAGCTCAAATGCAAACCGAATGGACCGGCGAACAAGCCCGCGTACTACAAAGCCTTGCTCTCTATTGCGTGGCGTCACACCCACAACATCCAAACAAGCACCGCC
>CAYYAF010000058.1:0-3352 GCA_964469975.1 uncultured Candidatus Saccharibacteria bacterium | reverse complement strand
AAGCGTCCACATCACCGCTATTTAAATTCATAGTTACACGAACTTCTTGCTCGCGATCACCGTAATCGCGGCGATAAGCCGCAGCCAAGGCCTGTTCGACTACTTCCTGCACAGTTTCTTCTGGCAAATTTTTCTCTTCGGCAATAGCTCTAACAGCTAAAGCTAATTGTTTCATATCAAGTTCCATAATTTTCCTCTCGTTATTAGTACGGACATGAAAAAATCCGACCTATTTGGCCGGACTTACTAAACAAAGTCTAGTCTACGTCTTACTAATTGTCAATTTTACACCTTAGAACATGATAAAATATTAACTAATGACAAAATCTGTAAAACGGCTGTTTGGCGAATTTCAGCCGTTGCATTACGTTCTTGATTTAAAACCTAACCGCGAAAAACTGACTTTTAGCGGCAGCGTCATAATTAGCAGCCAAAAAACTGGCCGTCCAAGCCAGCGCATCACTTTACATCAAAATGGTCTAAATATTACCAAAGCCCATATTACCAGGCATGACAAAAAAGGCGACCTGCAGGTAGAGGTTACTCGTATAAATCTACACGCCAAGCTTAATGAAGTTAGGCTACATGCTAGTGAAATGCTTTATCCGGGCAGCTACACTGTGAGTCTAGAATTTAGCGGCAAAATTACCAAACAAATGCACGGCATGTATCCCTGCAACTTCAAGCTTAAAGGTAAAGATAAAATAATAATTGCTACTCAGTTTGAAAGTCACCATGCCCGTGAAGTCTTTCCCTGTATAGACGAACCAGAAGCCAAAGCTACCTTCGACTTAACTTTAAGTTCTCCAGCCGGCGAAACAGCAATAAGCAATACTCCAATTAAGTCACAAAGAAAAATTAAAGATTGGCTAGTCACAGAATTTGAAACTACACCAAAAATGAGCACCTATCTTTTGGCCTTCGTTTACGGTAATTTGGAATATTTGGAGGCTAAAACTAAAAAGGGCGTACTTGTTAGAACCTACGCAACCCCAAACAATGTAGCTATAACTAAATTTGCACTTGATGTAGCTGTTAAATGCCTAGATTTTTATGCAGATTATTTTGATACTGATTATCCTTTACCCAAATGCGATCTTTTAGCCCTACCAGATTTTGCGGCTGGAGCTATGGAAAATTGGGGGTGTATTACATTCAGGGAGCATGCCCTACTGGTTGACCCTAAACACACAAGCCTGGCTAGTAAACAGTATGTGGCCTTAGTGGTCGCCCACGAGCTTGCCCATCAATGGTTTGGTAATTTAGTTACCATGCAGTGGTGGACCGATTTGTGGCTTAATGAGGGCTTTGCTAGTTGGATTGAATATCTGGCAATTGACTACCTATTCCCAAAGTGGCAAATGTGGACTCAGTTTATTGTTGACGAGCAGCAGCAGGCACTTAAATTGGATGCTCTTGAACACACTCACGCTATTGAAGCACCCGTTAATCATCCAGATGAAATTAGGACTATTTTTGATGCTGTTAGCTACAGCAAGGGCGCGAGTGTAATACATATGCTGCACCAATATTTGGGTACGGAAGATTTTAAAACTGGTCTGCGTTTCTATTTAAATAAGCACTCTTATCAAAACACTACTACTAACGACCTATGGGCGGCGCTCGAAACCGCAGCTCATAAACCAGTTAAGGAATTCATGCACACCTGGACTAGTCAACCTGGCTTCCCAATTGTTGAAGCCAATGTTAATAGCCAAAAAGTCACGTTAAAGCAGCAGCGCTTTTTTGCTAATCCTAGCCATAGTAAATTGCCCGCTAAAATCTGGCCTGTACCACTTTTAACGGACGTGAGTAAAGTACCGGACTTACTAAAAACTACATCTGAACATTTTAAAACTAGTGGGATGAGTAGTTTTAAATTAAACCAAGGTCAGAGCGGGTTTTATAGGGTTAGCTACAATAGTTCACATCTGGCTGAGATGGGTAGCCAAATAAAACGTGGACGCCTGAGTGTAATTGATAGATTAGGCGTGCTCAGCGACACAATTGAAGCCGCTAAAGCCGGTCAGTCAGATACCGCTGACGCACTACACTTTGTAGAAAACTTTAAAGAAGAAAGTGATTTTGCGGTTTGGGACGTTATTGCTTCCCTAATAGGTTCGCTTAGGTTAGTTATGGATGATGAAAATTTGCGAGAAGATATAAAGCCGTTTGTGTTGGATCTTACGGGTAAGCAGTTAAAGCGCTTGGGCTGGGAACGCAAAAAAGATGAATCTCATTTTGATAAGTTGCTTAGGCCAATAATTTTAGGTCTAGCTTCAACAGCTGATGAGCCAGGTGTGGTTGAGCATTGTTTTAAACTGTTCAAGAGCATTAAACACACTGAAGACATTGCACCTGACTTAAAATCTGTACCTTCGCGCGCGCGCGTAAAGCGTGGTGCAGACATCGATCCTGATTTGCGTGGTACCGTTTATGGCACTATCGCTAGGTTAGGCAGTGAAGCTGAGTTTAACAAACTAGTTCATTTACATAACAGCTCTGAACACAGCGAAGAACGCGTTACAATATCAGCCGCTATAACCGGCTTTAAGCAACCAGATCTAGTTAAAAGATCCCTACTTTTAATTACCAGCGAAGAAGTGCGACTACAGGATGTGACATATTGGATTGCTTATAGCTTTTTAAATCGTCATGCTAAGTACCAAACTTGGCAGTGGCTAAAAGACAACTGGGATTGGCTAAACGAGCATCTGGGTACTGACCTAAGTTTTTATAGAATGCCCATTTACGCTGCCCGCTCGTTTAGCGGCATAGATTTTTTGAAAGATTATAAAAACTTTTTCACGAGTGTGATGAATCCGGGTTTGGAGCGTTCATACAAACAGGGTATTGAAATGATTGAATGGCAAAGCGCTTGGAAAGCCCGCGCTTTAAAAGAAACTACCGTTTTTTTAGAAAATTATTCTAAAGCCGGCAAAAACTGAGTAACCGTAAAATCCGGACCACTTAGCTCTATCGCGCCGAGGGCATAATCCTTGTTCCAGTTATACAAGTTTACCCATGATTCTGCTGCAAATTGCATCTGTTTAAGTTTTTTTACAGTAATATAATCAAGGCCGTTGCCCTGGTTAGAGTTTGCTCGGTATTTAACCTCAACAAAGATAATGGCTTTGTCTTTGCTTGCCACAATATCTATTTCGCACAGTTTTGTTTTCCAGTTGTGGTCTATTATATGATACCCGTGCTCTATTAAATATTTAGCCGCGGACCCTTCTGCCAAACGACCGGTTTGAGTATTTGTCATTTTATGCCCTAGCCATTATTATACGAATTGGCTTAAAACTTTTGCGGTGAATATTAGAAACACCGTGTACTCTTAAAAGTAGCC
>CAYYAF010000057.1:0-3421 GCA_964469975.1 uncultured Candidatus Saccharibacteria bacterium | reverse complement strand
TTGAAACCTGATTCAACTAAATGTTGCATGGGCAAAAACAATGGGCTTGGTAGCTCGGACCAGTCAAACCACTGCCATTTAATCATTTTGTCCGGTTCTAAAACTTCAGGCTTACCGTTATCCCAATCTGCCTGCATATAAATAGTAATGTAATGCTTGTCTTCCTTAACAAAAATATCATTTGTGCAGGTTACAAATTTTAGGTTTTTAATTTTTAGACCAGTTTCTTCTAACACCTCGCGACCGGCACACTCTTCCCAAGATTCACCGAATTCCAAATGACCACCCGGGAAACACCAACTACCTTCACCATGAGCATTCAATCGTTGCCCAAGCAAAACTTGGCCGTTTTTTGCAATACACACACCTAGGCCAACTTTTGGCCGATTATGCATGTTCATCTTCCTTGTAAAAATATTCCGGATGAGCATCAAACTCCGCTCGTAGTTGTTCGTAGTATTTTGCAACTTCTTTATGGCTTTGGGCTTTTTTGCGGTGTGGTTCAAACTGTCTATCAAACCTCTGTTTTGTAATTTTATCGCGTAAATAATAATAACCTTTGTCCTCATAAAGCATTAACAGAGCAAGAAACTTATCTAGTGAATATACAAACAAGGCTTCATTTGAATCTTTATTCTCATACTCCTCAATCAATCGGCCGATGGCTGGAAATTTATTGAACTTTTTTTGAATTTGTTTGAGGGCTTCAATTTCACGCACATGTTTAGAAGCATGGTGTTCATCAGCAGCCCATACTGAAGTATCACCGGCATATATTTCAACTAAGTCGTGAATAACTGCAAACATACAAGC
The DNA here is from genome assembly GCA_964469975.1 of uncultured Candidatus Saccharibacteria bacterium. GTDB lineage: Bacteria > Patescibacteriota > Saccharimonadia > Saccharimonadales > JANWIN01 > CAYYAF01. The sequence goes on along the minus strand of CAYYAF010000057.1, from coordinate 2,608 downwards.
TTTATTGGCATCTAATTTAGAATCAATGCTTGGGGCTAATGCTAAAGCCAGCACAGCCAATGACCACGAATGCTCTGCATCGGTTTCATTTCTATGATCTTGAATTGGGAGGGAGAGATCACGTTCTAGCGCATAAAAAGGGAGTATTAATTCTCTGACCAAATCCTGGATATCCGTAAATTCTGGTTTTTTCATAACCTAGCTTTATCAGTTGCGGCCCCACCGAATGCGGCTCCAAATTCTTTCGTGAAGATAATAAACAATAGTGGCAAACAATGCATTCCAGCCAGTAATTTGCAGTGCTTGGCTAGGTTCGTGAGTTACACAGTAGCTAATAATAAATACCATCACCACAATTACTACACGGTAAGTAATAGTTTTAATTAATGACCGCTTCCAATGATCGTGATGTTTTTTAGTTTGCCCCATATAGTTTTAGTCTATCACTATTCCCACTCGGTTGTGGCTGGCGGTTTAGATGTTAAATCGTAAACAACGCGCGAAATACTCACAATTTTTAAAATATCATCGACAATTTCTTTGAGTATATGTTCTTCGAAATGAATTCCCGGAATAGCAACATCACCGGTTTTAAAATTAGGCGTAAGTATTGTGCGTATGCCAATTGAACTGTTGCCTGGCTTACCAAAATTAACAGGGAATGATATAACCGGAACCTGACTAATTGACCTATCTAACCCGTAAGCTTTCAGCTTTTTGTTCACAATTGAGTCTACTCTGCGCAATTGTTCAATATTGTCTAAAGTTAAATGCGTTGGCGTAATTTCATAAACCGCTGGGCCAGGATGTTCGCCAAAAATATAAACTACTCGGTTAACTCCATGAACTTGACGAGGAATTTCCCTGGCAATTCTAATAAGTTCCTGCCAATCTTCTTTGCCGCTCAAACCTACCAAGTGACCGTATGTTCTATGGTCACCTTGCACACCAACGGTTTGAATCGGCAGTAAACTCGTTTTAATGTCTGGCGTATCAAATGAAGCTAATTTTTCGGCAGTATAAAAGAAACTATCATCAAAATTAACACTGTCTTTGCAAATAATTCGTATTGCTAATCCGGGCCCTGGAAATGGCTGGCGATTTACTATCTCATCTGGCAAATCGAGCAGTGCAGCAACTTCGCGGACATCATCTTTTTGAATAAAACGCCAAGGCTCGAGTACGCGCCCAGCATCACGCAACTTCCGAACGGCTTCTGTATCGTTATGATGGCTTTTAATAGTGTCAGCTTTTTGACTAGCATGTTTTGAGCCACTTTCAATAAGATCAGTGTGCAGTGTTCCCATGGCCAGCATGAAATTGTCTAGATCCAACCCAAGCTCTTCTGCCATATGGTCCTGCACTTTTATAAAAGTGTCGCCAATAATTTTACGCTTAACTTCTGGTTCTACTACTTCATATAGTGGTGGAGTTTCTATGCCATCAATAATCGTTGTGCCACTATAAAACATCTCGGCAGCGTCATAAACGCTTATATTAATGCCTGCTCTGCTTAATGTTTCAGTAACATACTGACTTTCCCCTAAGCGCATAAAACCATTATCAACATAAACTAAGTGAACTTGTTCAGGTGGCAGGGCTCTTTCCAAAAGTGCACCAAGTGCGCTAGAATCTACACCTCCACTTACAAAAGCTAAAACTTCACGTTCACCAACTTGGTTTCTGACATCTAAGATTGTATCTTCTACAAATTCTTCATTTGAATAACTATATTCAGGAGCCATGCCCGCTACTTCGCAAAGAAAGTTTCTAAGCATAACTGGGCCTTCAGCAGTAGAAACTTCTGGGTGAAACTGAAGCCCGTAAAGTTTTTGTTCAGGATTTGCAAAGGCTGCAATTAACTCACCAGAATATGCTGTGGCCTCAAAGCCCGGTGGCAATTCAGTGACAGTGTCACCATGGCTCATCAATACCGTCTGATTAGATTCTGTACCCGAAAATACAGAAGATAGTGAGTCAACAATTATTTCTGTAAAACCATCTTCTCTTGTTTCTAGGGCTTCAACTTTACCACCCAGAATATGGGTTATAAGTTGGGCGCCATAGCAGATGCCTAACGCTGGTGGATGATCAATACCGGGTGTAACTAGACGTGGATCACACATGGGTGAGCCTTCTTCATAAACACTTTCTGGACCACCCGAAAAAACCACAGCCTTACAATTTAGAGCCTGTACTTCTTCGAGAGTTGTTTCTAGCGGCATTCGTTTGGCGTGAAAGCCTAAACGTTTAATTTGTTGTTCTATATCCATGACGTATTGAGCACCGCCATCTAGGATTAATACGGTTTCAGGCAAACCTAAAACTTCAGGTGATTTTACAAATTCACCACCCAGTTCGCGACCTCTATCCATTACTGATAAGATTATACGAGATGAAAATTGAGGTCAAACCCGGAATTTATGTAGTGGCTGTAAGCGGTGGGGTGGACAGCATGGTACTGCTTGATTTATTGGCAGCCAAGAAAGATCTTAAATTAATAGTGGCGCATTATGATCATGGTATTCGCTCGGATTCTGAACTTGACCGCAGATTAGTACAGCAAACGGCCGAAAGCCGTGGATTAGCTTTTGTTTTTGACGAGGGT
>CAYYAF010000056.1:0-3451 GCA_964469975.1 uncultured Candidatus Saccharibacteria bacterium | reverse complement strand
CTAGACCCTAAAATATTAGGCGGCCTGGCGATTGATTTCGTTGATAATGCTGTTTTGCACGTAGCAGGACAGCGTCTTGAAAACTATTTTTTACAAATTCGTGATGATCAAACCAAAGAATTTGGTGCTTGTATTGCCTATGGTATCCAAATGCCAAAAGAGGACGAAGAATTGCTAACCAAACACCTTGTCAATAACGCGGGTGCCAGTGGAGAGACGTTTACTAAAGTTGAAAGCACCAACGGCCTAGATTTATTATGGGCTATGCGCTATGGTTCCAAGCATGTTGCCCTGCGTAGAGCACATGCTCCTATAGTGTTCGACAATGGTGATGTCGAAGAAACTGGTACAATCTTCTCAATAAACGCGGCTCAAATATTTTAGTTTTTTGGTAATTTACTTAATTTGAACTGAGTGTAACGCTCTGCTGCTAGTCTGGTAAGCTCTGGATCTTCGTCTTGATTAACAAATTTCATAGCTTCGGCCATCATAGGATGAACTTCAGCAAGCTTTTCGTGCATTTGTTGCACTAGCTTACGATAACCTGGGTGGCCCTGGGGGCTAGTACGCAGCTCATGTAAGTGAAAAGCCTCCCGTGCGTTGTAAGTGACCTTCCAGCGCATTTTATGGCCCAGAAGTGTGGCGTATTGTGCGTCAAGGCTATATTTAGCTCGCTGTAAGTCACTATAGAGCGTAAGGCTTAAATCAAAGCACTTATTAAAATCTTCGGTCAGCCCCGCTTCCTCAATAAGATCAGGCACGTCGTAGCCATAACGTGGTGTTAGCATTTGCCATTCCATGTCGTCTACCATGCGGTGCCGCTGTAAATCGCGGAAAATACCGTAATCACAAATCAGATCCCAACTATAATGGGCATTTTCTAAAGCCCTACCTGGCTTATGGCGTCTGTTTAGACGTTCACCGATGTATGCCATAAAAACGGCTTCTTTTTTAGAGTATGGCCAATTACTAACTTCTTGTTTAATTTCTTCAAGCGAAAGTGAACTGTGATCATAGAGCATGTCAGCCACCAGGTCTAGCTCGTTATGGGGCCAAACATTTGTTAATACAACTGACTCCTCGTGTTGGCCAAAGATTGGCGGTAAATACTTGTTAGCTAGCTTTTTAACAGCCTGGGCTGTGTTTGCTCGGTATGCAACCATTGCGCCGCCGCGATCTGGTTTATCGGCTCTTTCTAAAAAGGTTGGGATTGTTTTACGCAGTTCCTTGAGCATGTTATTGCCAGTAGCTTGGGCTTCAGTTAGCTCGTCACTCTGTAGATGCATTATTAAGCTTTCCAGCGCTTGGCCTGATCCGTAAATTCCAACCGTAGATTTTGTTGCCACCGGCAAAACTGGACGGCAAGCATCGCAGGCTTGAGCCCTGGTTGCACCATTCCAAGCAATATCACGCTCTTTTTCTGGTGTTTTAGACTTTTCGCGGATATATTTAGTTAAATCCCGAACCATTTTGGAGTACAACTTGAAAATTTCGTCCATGGTATTGTTGTACTTCTTTTTAGTTGCAGGTGATAAATGTTCGGGCGTGTAGTATTTGTATTTGCCTTTAGAATCTTTTTGATCAAAGTATATGTAGCGAGTAGACTGCTCTAAATAAGCCGCCAAACGTCCCCACTCCAATTTTTTAGTGAGCAGATTAGATGCGTTTTCTACCACAACATGCTGTCCAACTAATTGCTGAACCGAATCATCGCCATAAGCCGTGATTACTCTTTGCAGCAGTTTTTCGTCTTTGCCTTCTGCCCGAGAGAATTCATCCAAAATAGTTATGCGCATATCGTCGCCACGCCTGGATAGGCGCGCCATGGCTGCGGCAATGGTAACTGGGCTTATTTGCTCTGTAAAAGAATAAACGTTACTAGTGGTGTTAGTAACTATATTGTTTAGGTAGTCTTTGCCGGCTTTGGTGACGGTAAAGCCACCCTTGGCATCTTTTTTAACCAATGGAGCATTGGCATCAACCGTAGCTTCTGAAGTGGTTATAACTGGTGGTTCAACCTGTTTTTCAGCAATAATTTCTTTAATTGAGGCAGGTTGTGTTGACAGTAACGAGCTGGTTCTAACCGCTAATGTTTTAGCCACTAGTTCCCATACATTCCAGAATACTTTTTCAACTTTATCAATCGCAAAAATTACCGGTAAGCCGCGTTGTTTGGCTTCCCACAAATAACCTGCCCTGACTCTTTCCAAAAAGGCTTCATCTAGATCGTCAAAACGCTCCTTAGTGCGTCGCACGCTTGCCCGTTGTTTTAATACTGAAACTGGGGCATCCAAAACTATGGTTAAATCTGGCTCTGTGCCAGCGACTGCAAAATTAATAATGTTATTTATGGTGTCGTAATCTGGCACATCACCACGGCCATAATATTGGATGGCTAGGGTTGTTAGGTAATTTCTGTCTACCAAACAGATTACACCCTGCTCAACGCTATTACGAATTACCTCAAGTGACTGTGAGCGGGCCGCGTTATACAGTAAGACCTCTGTTCTGGTGTTCATCGGGTAAAGAGGGTCTTGAGTAAGTGAACGGATAGCTCTGGCGGTTAGGTCGCTTTGGCTATCTGGCTCACGCAACACTCTTACGGGCAGTCCAGCCGCTTGTAACTGATTTGCTACCATCATAATTTGAGTAGTTTTGCCGACTCCCTCGGGTCCCTCAATTACAATGTACTTACCCTTATTCATAAGTCATACCGTCAATTTTAGGTGGCATAGACCGGCTATCTTTGTAGGCTTTTGGCAGCATCATATCCGGAGCCCAGGTTTTTATAATTGTATCTAAATCTGTACCTTGCTGATACTTACCGCTAAAACCCTCATGGCGGCCGGAACCATAATTACCTTCAACTTTGCCGGTTTCATGGAAAACCGCCTGTGCAATGCGTTCGCCAACTGGCAATACAACAGTTTCACGATGGTTTAAGTTGTAAATCTCGAGTGTTAACCGGTTGATATAGCCAGGGTCAACCCAACCGGCGTCAAAACAAACAGCAACTCCGTTACGAGCCCAACTTGAACGAGCCCGTAAATCATATGCCCCGGGCGGCAAAATACCAAAAAACTCATGAGTGTGAGCCAAAATCCGCTCGCCTGGTTTAATAGATATTACTGGATGATCATGTGGTATGCCAACCAAGGGTTTTACGCCATTTAAATTACACCACTCAATATGTGGAATAGCTTTGTACGGACCTTCAAAGTAACGCTCTACGTCTTCTCTGTCGAAAGGGTTATAAATATTGCGCTCATTCATGCGCTCAATACGGTAATAATAGTACCCAAGGGTTACGTCTAGGCTAGCATGAGCCACGTGCTTGTCATTAAAAGGCGTGCAAATAATATGACCATCCTCAATTGCCTGCCTAATTTGTGTGTTGCTATATACTCCCATATCCTTCTTTCACTTTATATTGTACGAAATAATTTGACAC
>CAYYAF010000055.1:1432-3565 GCA_964469975.1 uncultured Candidatus Saccharibacteria bacterium | reverse complement strand
ATTTTAGAAGCTATTCGCTGCATTAGCACCAATTATTATAACAAAGTCAGCCGTGCCGGCATTAATGGAGCTATCTGGTAATTTCTTTACAGCTTTTACTCCATACCTGCTTTCTAAATAGTGTCGGGTGTATTTATTTGTGCCATTTCTTAAATCTACAATTACCGTATTTTGATAATTCTTACTCGGGGCATCATCTACTTTTGTAACGTTATAGCCATAAGATTTTAGAATATCTGCCTGCTTGGCCGCCAAACCACCCATATTTGTTCCGTTTAATACAATAATGTTGGCATGTTCTTTTGCAATAAAGCCATCTACTAAAGTACTACGAACATAGTTTTGAATATCAGAGTATACAAATAAACCCGCCCTTGGGAAAACGGTTGATTGACCACCGTTTGGTCCAGTAGTTAGTAACGCGTGCGGTGGAGTTACTAAATCTAAGGATTTAATGTTAGATGATGGAATTTGGGATCCTTGTTTATAAAGACACTTCACACTAGTAAGGTCAAAGTCTGTATATACATTATTACCAAAGCTATCAAGCAAGTTTGAAATTTTTATAGGATTACTAAAGGTTCCGAGTGATAAAACTCTATCTTTTAGTGCGACGATTAATAACCTTTGTCTCTCACCTCTAGCAAAGTCGCTACTCGTTTCGCGCGACTTGGCATATAACAAGGCTCTGGCGCCGTTAAAGTGCTGGTAACCTTTTTGAGCTATAACCGGATTATATTTGTTTTCCCAAGCAATTGTAGGGTCATATAGCTCTTCCGGTACATTAAAACTTACACCGCCCACGGCATTTACTGCGTCTTTAAAGGCTTTAAAGTTTACAATTACGTGATAATTTATCGAAACTCCCGTTACCTCCGTAATTTTTTTATCTAAAGGACTCAGGGCATCTCTAATTTTGCCGGTTTCATTTTTAGATTTTGATGCATATTTGGCATTGGGGTAAATAGAGTTTATCTTAGCGGCGCTGTAGCCATTAGTTTGTACCCATAAGTCGCGTGGAATACTTATAAGATCCACTTTATCATTAATGGTATCGACACTGGCCAACATTATAGTGTCAGTTAAGTCTGGCCCGTCGTGCCCTGGCCCACCTATACCTAACACTAGAATATTAACTCGGCCGTCGCCCTCTTTATTTAACTTATCAACAGGAACATCGCCATCGCATATTGCAGCTGATTGCCCACCACCCTTAAATACGCTCTTTTGTGTTGCGTAAAGCTTGTAGCCTAAATAACCACCTACAATTACAAATAAAGCTACTGCAGCTAGGGCTATATTTCTAAAGAACTTAGGCCAAGATTTTGGCCGACGGAATAATTTGCGCTTTTTTTTCGCTCTTTTTGTTCTAGGACCAGTATTGTCTAAAACGCCTTCAAGTGTCCCGGCCGTATGCCTCATACGTGGACCATTTGGCAGCATAGGTGCTTGGGCTTCGGTGCCGGTTACAGTAGGTACTGAAGGATGATAGCCATCTGGACGACTAAAATCATCGAGTTTTTGAGTCTGCTCACCGTGCGTGGAATTAACAGGCTGGAAACCTAAGTTACCAGTTGACCGCTTAAAACTATCGCCTGATATAAAACCGTCTAGATTAGCAGGCTTTTTAGGTTTCTGGTGCCGTTTATATCTATCAAGGGAGCTCATCTAAAATCCAAATATAAATAAAATTATGTAATTATTGCTTTAGTATATTGCGTATAAGGCAGGGTTTTGCTGTAAAAATTTATGGTCACGCGGCATTAAGTATAACGTTTTTTAACCCTCTTAGTAAACATGTGCACATTACTTAAAATTAAGTTATAGTGGACAAGTTATGGATATAGAGCCAGACGAACCGCAATCAGACGAACATCCACTTGATCCGGGTAAAGTTATTAGCCCCGTACCAGAAACTGAACACCACGCCCATAAGCTTGAAGGTCCTCCCACTACGGCTGGCGAGCTTTTAACCGCCCCTTCAAAAAAAACACGTAAAGACCGTGATGGTTTGAAAAGTGTTTTGTCTACCCTGGCAATTATTATTTTGGCACCGTTAATTGCCTTTAGCCTTACTAGCTTTGTATTTCAATCTTATGAGGTTGATGGCGCTAGCATGGAAACTACCCTGCA
>CAYYAF010000055.1:0-1332 GCA_964469975.1 uncultured Candidatus Saccharibacteria bacterium | reverse complement strand
GGTCAGATATTTGTGTGCGGTGATAACCGGGCCAACTCACTTGATTCACGCATTTTTGGTCCAGTCCCGGTTAGTGACGTGGTAGGCAAATTAAGTATGAGAATTTTCCCTTTTAACAAATTAAAAGCGTTCTAATCAGTTAATTTGCCAATAATTCGCTTCAAATCTGAGTCATTTTTGTATTCAATTTCTAGGCGGCCGCCTTTTGCCATGCGCTTTAGTGAAACCTTAGTTTTAAGCAATTTTGATAGTTTTTCGGTCTGTGGTGTTGTGGTGCTAAGCTTTTGAGTTGCCTTCTGGCTGGTTTTAGCGCCTTGTTTATGGGCTGTCACGTACTGCTCGGCCTGGCGAACCGACCATCCGTTTTTCATAATTAGGTTTAAGAGTTCTTGTTGCTGGTCAGGATTTTTAAGTGCCAGTATTGCCCGAGCATGACCTTCAGTAATTTTTCTGTCGTTAAGAGCTTCTTGGGCTTCTAGCGGTAAGCCTAGTAGGCGCACAATGTTTATAACTGTGGTTGACGCCTTGCCCAAGCGCTTGGCAATAGTTTCATAATCCATATTAAACTGATCATGTAAGCGCTGAATTGATTTGGCCTGTTCCAGAGCCGATAAATCTACCCTTTGAACGTTTTCAACCAAAGCAATTTCTAATTGTTCTAGCTCTTCGCTAGTGCGTACAATAGCGGGTACGTGGCCAAGAGCAGCTTTTTTAGAGGCTCGCCAGCGCCGCTCCCCAGCCACTATGCTATAGCCACCATCAACGGGGGTAACTACTAGTGGTTGCAGCACACCGTAGCGCTTAATAGATTCAGCCAGCTCATTTAAGGCCTGTTCATCAAAGATACTTCGGGGCTGATGTTTATTGGGTACTATGCTGTTAATTTCCAGTTTTTGCACTCGCTCAGATTCATCAACCAAAATTGAAGAATCAAAATTGCCAGGTAGTAACGAGTCAAATCCCCTACCCAAACCCTTACTGGTTTTAGTGCTTGCCAATTTTATCTACCTCCTTGGCTAATTGTTTATAGGCGCGGGCACCTTTACTCCAACGGTCATGGTCGGCAATTGGCTTACCGTAACTTGGCGCTTCCGCTAAGCGGATGTTGCGCGGAATAACGGTATTAAAAACTTTATCGCCAAAATGTTTTTTAAGTTCGCTTGCTACCTGTTCAGATAAAGTTGTGCGGCTATCGTACATAGTTATAAGAACGCCCATGATTTCTAGCTTAGTATTCAGTCCTGCTCGCACTCTTTGAATTATATCAAGTAATTGGCCTAAACCCTCAAGTGCATAATATTCTGCTTGTACCGGAATTAGTACTTCGTCGGC
>CAYYAF010000054.1:0-3856 GCA_964469975.1 uncultured Candidatus Saccharibacteria bacterium | reverse complement strand
TATTATCGGTTATTTTCTTTTTAGCGGCATCAATATCTGCCTGGCTAACAACGGTCACTGTTTTATCTGTACCACCAGCAAAAGCGGCAGCATTAGAACCAGAAACTCCACCATACCCAATTGTTGCGAAGTTTTTACCAGAAGAAATATTATATGTCGTACCTGGGTTTTGTGCAGATACATTAACATCTTTAGTAGGAGTCGTACACTGATTTAGACCGTTTTTTGTTGTCGCAGGAAGCAAAACGTCAGATTGAGTTACAAAACTTAGACTACCAGTAGTTACTGTAGTACCTGCGGGTATTGTTACTGTGTATACAGATGCGGTACAGTTTTTTAAGCTGACGGCACCGCTGGCTTTATCCCCGACGTTTTTTTGGCCTGTAGCCGCAACTTTTTGACTATTGGTCTGCTGGGAATCCTTTTGTACGGCAGGGACAATATTATTCTTAGTATCAAGTGCTTGTGCGCCTGTGTCAGCAGTAAAAGAAAAGTCAGTGTTAACTGATACCGCGTTAGTTTTAATGGTGACAGTAGCTTTAGGCCAAACTTTAAAGGCAAAAATCCAGCCTACAATTAACAATATAAAAGCCATTACACCCAAAAATAGACGTACCCTAAATTTATCAAAATTAGGTACTTTAATTTTGCTGCCTTTTTTCTTAGCTTTATCTGGTTTGGTTTCGTCCTCGTCATCAGCATTATCTATATCAATAGTCTCATCACCGTCAGACTTGGCCGCAGCCGCCATAGCAGTTACACCGGCTAGCTCACCAATACTTTTGTTTTTATCCAGTTCTGGCTGATCTTCACCGTCTGCATCAACAACTTCTTGAGCACTAGATGTATCTGGTGGAGGTGGAACTTTTGGTTGACTTTGCAGCGTCTTAGCTACATGCAACCCCACTGCGCCCGCTAAGGGTAGTAGGCCGGCTTCGCTAGTAATTAAAACTACTTTTTTGCGCTCTGCATCAGCGGTACGTTTAAGTAATTTCATGTTAACTATACTCTGCAAAGCACCGGCTCTTTTTGGTAAAACCAAGGCTACAATTTTTTGTTTACTAGCTATAGCTTTATCAATGATGCTGGTTATTTCATCATCTATATCTATGTAAATAGTGTCTTTGCTTGCTTCTGCCATATTAGACTCTTAATAATCTATCGATTCTTTCGCGGATAGAACCGGCCGTGTAATCGCTATCCTGTTGCTGAATGGTATCTAAACCAACCCTGAGTAGGCCCATAGCGGTTATAAAAGTATGATCTGTTACGTTTCCAGTTTTGTCAACAATACCCACCACTTGGCTGGGCTGAATGTGTTGCACGGCTGGTTTACGTGTAAACGGAAGGTCGCGATACCAATTGCTCTGTTCAAGTTTATCCATAAGCATGTCCAGGCTGGAACCACCACCGCACAAAAGTAGTCTGTGGGGTAAATTATCTAACTGCGTGAACTCGCCTAAAGCTAATTCCACCCCGCTGGCCCAAACCTCCAAGGTCTTTTTTAGTGCGGCCTGAACTGCTGATATTTTTTGGTTAGGAATAGTGTGATCAGAGAGTCCTAGTTTAAGTTCTTCGGCCTTAGTAAACGAAACGCCAAGGTCCCGTTCTATAGATTTTGTGTAAGCGCGCCCACCAATGCCAAACATTTTAGTCCCTTGCACGCCGCCATCATTTATAACGGCAATATCTGTTGTGCCACCGCCAACATCCATTAAAATTGCGCTCAGGCTGGCATTTGGATCATCACCAATCACAGATCTGGCAACAGCAAACGGCTCGGCTGCTACTGCTAACAAATCTAAATCTAGCTCCTTGGCTGTACGCTCTAGGGCACCAATATGAATCATTGGCGCAAAGGCCGTGTAAAGTTGCACCATTACTTCTTTACCCTTAAAACCTACCGGGTTGGTCACAGGGTAACCATCAATTTCTATGTTTACCAACGCGCTATTAACCATACGGATTTCAACGTCTTTGCCGCCCAGTTCCCATACCAATTGCTCACGAGCACGTTGCTTGGCTCTGGCTTGAACCAGGCCAATTATTCGTTCAACCTCTTCAATGTTTAGCTCTTTCTCTGGATCTTTACGGCGAGCTTTTACTTGTGTAGTTGTGCCTTTAACCAGTTCGCCGGCAATACCAATTATGGCCCCGCGGGCACTTAAACCAGCTTGCTGTTCAGCTTGGTTTAAGGCTTGATCACAATTGTTTACTACAGCAGCTATGTCGGAAATTGCACCAGCTTGCATATCACTAAGCTGCTGGTGCGCGCGACCGGTACCTATAATTTCGAGCTTGCCGCCGTTAACTTTAGCTATTAAAGCCTTTATAAATTCGGTGCCAATATCAAGCGCCACCATATGCTGGCCCGCTGGTTCTTTTTTATTGCCAGCAGCGCTGGCAACCTGCTTTACGCGCGTCTTTATTTTATCAAGCATAACCTGATTAATTATACATCACCGCTTAAGGGAAAGGCCATGTTATGAAACACTACGGCAAATCTATTGTTTGAATCTTATTCACTGGTAAGTTGGGGTCTATTGGTTCACAAATCGGTTCACCTCTTAACAACCTAAAGATAAATTTACGGGGTATAATTACATGCTCAATAACTATTGTTGGTACAGTAACTTCATCTGCCTTTACTGAAGATTCGTGAACCGTAAATTGAAAATCTGGCAGAAGTTTTAAAAGTTGCTCATAAGCCTCTTGCTCCTCGTCCTTTTTAAAAAGAACCTCTGTTGTAGAGGTTTCAATGGGCTTACCGCGAGTGTAGTTAAAATCCATGCTTTATTGTAGCACGGCTTTGATTCTCCTAATTCCCGCCGATGATGATTCCTCTTTGATAATTTTGAACTTCTTACCGCCTTCGCCTAGCGTACCGCTGTGTTCTACGTGCGGACCGCCACAAAGCTCCATAGTATACGGTTTATCTTCTGGGCCCATTATGTAAACTTTCACCGTATCTCCGTACTTTTCGCCAAAGTGGCCGCGGGCGCCGGTTTTTAGCGCCTCGGCGGTGGGCATTTCTTTCCAGGTAACAGGTAGGTCTTTGGCAATTTGCTCATTTACAATGTCTTCTACCTTTTTAATTTCCTCTGGTGTCATTTTGGCTGGATGGTTGAAATCGAACCTTAGGCGTTCATTGGTAATATTACTGCCTCGTTGCTCCACATGGTCACCTAGAACTAGACGCAAGGCTTTGTACATTAAGTGTGTGGCGGTGTGATATTTAATTGTCTGCTCGCTATGTTCTGCCAAACCGCCCTTGAACATGCCTTTTGTGGCCGTACGTGAACGTTCGCGCTGAGCTTCTAGTTCTTTATCAAATTCTTCTTGCCATTTATCAGCCACGTTAATACTACGTTTCTTGGCTTCTTCAGTACTTAATTCGGGCGGAAACCCATACGTATCAAACAAAGTAAAAATAGTTTTACCATCCAGACCGTCGTGGACTAATTTCTCAAATTCACGAAGACCTTTGCGCAGTGTTTGGCGGAAAGCTTTTTCCTCACGGTCCAGAACTTTAATTACCGTATCTTTATCCTTCATAAGCTCTGGGTAACTATTTTTGTAAATATCTAGTACTGTATCTGCTACACCTTCAAGCAAGCCATGTTCAATTCCAAGTTCCAAGCCATGACGAATTGCCCGGCGTAATAATCTGCGCAAAATGTAGCCTTGAGCTTTGTTACTTGGAGTTACGCCATCTGCCGCCATAAATACGGCACTTCGCATATGGTCAGCGATAATGCGCTTGGCCTCAACGTGGTCTTCATACTTTTTGCCAGACAGCTTTTGTAACTCTTCAATAACTGGCCAGATAAGATCAATTTTAAAAACATCTGGACTG
>CAYYAF010000053.1:1746-3860 GCA_964469975.1 uncultured Candidatus Saccharibacteria bacterium | reverse complement strand
AACATGGGCAGTAGTGGCGCTAAATACCTGCCTTGCACTGCCACCCTACGGCCAAGCTTTAAATAATCATGATAGTTTTGAACAAACAAAGGTAATAGATACATTAGAATTATAAGTCCAAATAAAAGATTTATTGGCCGTGAAAATATTTTCCGCCAGTAAACTATGCACAGTAAAAGTCCGGAGCTAAAAAAGCCGAGTAGGGTTATATAGGGCAGTGGTAATGGTTGGCCAATTGAATAGCCGCTGGCTGGTCCATTAATGCTCATCATTAAGTTAAATAGCATGTGTTTTAGCCACACGTAAGTAAAGTAAACTGGGTTTTTATTATAGCTAGTCGGCTTATTGGCTGCATAAATTTGCCCACGCTGATAAATACTATACGTTTTACAACGTTGTTCACCTATAACCTGAACGCAACTTGGGGCTACAGAATGATATCTAACAAAATTTAAACCATAACGCTCAAATACAAGGCCAAAACTAAAAAGTAAGACTATCACTAAAACCATTCTTTTAACCACTACTAAACTTGTGAATTGTGTCTTAAAAGATTCCAAGGTTGAGCTTTTATTAAGCTTTTTGTAAACAGCTAGTCGCCAAACCAAAAATATCAACATTGCTAAGTACATAGGTAAAAATGTGTATTTAACCAGGTTAGTTAATGTAGCTAAACTTATAAAGAGCCCGACCAGCCAAATGTCTAAATTTAATTTTTGCAATTTTTCATAAATTTTAATTAGAAGAAGTAAATTTACTGCTAGCAAAAGAATTAATAAATTATCGTAATTGATCTGCCCTGCTAATTGAATTATTAGCGGGGTTAAGGCTACAAAAAATAAACTTAGGTTAACTATGGCGCTGCTTTTTACGGCTTTTGATAAGACTTTTCTAAAAATTATTAAAGCCAAAATAAACAGTCCTATATTCAAAAACCGCATAATTATAATTTGAGTTGTAAAGTTACTAGTAATAAGAGTAACAAGCCGCCATGGTAAGGCCATAATAAAGTGATATACATAAGACGGGTCATGCACTACTACGCCGAGGTTATCAAGGTAAGTGGGTTGTTTAGAAAAAAATGGATTAAAATGGTGGGCATAGTAATTAATCTTGCTCAGGTGATTGTCTTCGTCAAAAGCCATAGGATAGAGGCTAGATATCGCCACCCACGAGGCTTCAACAGCGAATATTATAAGGGTGGCCACAAAAAACTTTTCTGAACTGGCTATATGCTTTAACCATTTGGTTAAGCGTGTTAGAGTCTGGTTAGTTTTTGCCATAGGACCCAATATACCAGATTAAGTTTATTTTTATGTCTAAATTCTAACTTTAATTTGTTGAGTGTTATTTAAGTCATTAATGATAGCCATAACAGCTGATATTGTCCAAGCTTGACAGTTTTCAGGGGTAGCAATGTTATCACCCAAACCAATCTCTTTAAAATGTTTAATGGCCTCCTCTTTGTCATACCAAACGTTATTATCATCATTAACATAAAAAAATTCATAAAACTCACCAGCTTTCATAATGCTATGCAAAATTTTTGACTCTACGTTGGCGGCTAACTGTTTGTGGCCAAATCTTTTAAAGCCTCTGGCAATAGCATAACTTTCTTTAGGCCAAACGGTATAACTACCGTGGTAATCTATAAAGCCCGGCATTTGTTTGTGCTCTAGTGATCGTGATCTAATTCCAGCGGGTGTCATAAAATCTTTGCCAGTAATAGTTTTGACCACATTATCTGTAAACTGACGTGTTTTGTCGTTAGGTAAATTTACCAGTAAGGTACTGTCCAAAAGTAGGCCAGCATTAGAAGTTAACGTTTGAATTTGCCTAGTTTGGCCCTCGGCGCTACGATCGAGACCCTGGGCAAAAAAGTTTCTTTGTGGCATCCATAACTTTTCTATGGTCTGCTCTTGAACTTGCTTGGCTAATTGTTGCCAGTCTGTTTTTTCTTGCTCACTTTTAGCCACCAACTCACTGGCAACCATCAGTGCGTCATAGGCGTAGCCTTGAAGCTCAACTGAAGCAATGCCGTCGTTAGTATTGGCATAGTTACCATCTGTGTGCAAATAAGAAGTGGTTGAATCTTTCCAAACTTGATTTACTAG
>CAYYAF010000053.1:0-1646 GCA_964469975.1 uncultured Candidatus Saccharibacteria bacterium | reverse complement strand
TGGAGTCGTTTTAATATGTTGAGCGAAACTTCGGGCACTAGCTGATCATTAAACAGCTTGGTTCTGTATTCATGATGTATTTTACCGGGCTCTTCCTCGCTCTTATCATCATGCTTTACGCCCTGCAATCTCGCCAAGGTAAGAATAATTTTTTTAGCAAGAGCTTGATGAGTTTCTAGTAAATCTTCGGCAACTTGCAATGAATCTCTACCAAAAATTGCATAGTCAAAATGTACCCCTAAACTAGCATAGACACCCAGATCACCTGCCCTGACTAGATCAATAAAATCAAAACTTGACTGGCCAGCAATAAGTTGGTGCAGATATTTAGTTCTATTAGTTAATGGCAGGCTCAGCCACCTCTCAGCCGTAAGATCCATATAACTAAGCGTATACCATAAGTAGCTTAGCGCAAGTACTAGGAATGATTTATAACTTTTTTGTATGCTTCTATATAAGCCAGGGCCATATGCTTGGCGCTAAAGTTTTGCGTGACATGCTCACGACAATCAGCTCGATTAATTTTAGGAATGTAGCTGACGCGTTTTATCATCTGGCTTACATTGTCGCAAATATAACCGGTTACTCCGTCTACTAAGATTTCTGGTATTGAGCCCCGCGCTATGCTTATTACCGGTGTTCCACAAGCCAGTGCTTCTATATTGGTCATACCAAAAGGCTCATCCCACTGAATTGGCGAAATCATTGCTTTGGCATTTTTTAGCAGTTCTACTTTTGATTTATGATTAACTTCACCAACAAATTTTATTTGTTTACCGTCAATTAAAGGCTTAATCTTCTTTTCAAAATAAGTTTGTTCTAACGGATCGATTTTTGCAGCAATGATAAGTTTGTGATTAGTCTTTTTGGCAATTTTAACGGCGTATTCTGGCCCTTTGTGAGGATGAATCCTACCCAAAAATAACAAATAGTTTTTGGGATTATCATTAAATGTAAACCTTTCTACATCAATTCCATTGTAGACCGTTGAAACATAATTAAGCTGTTTGGCATGCTGTCGTTGTGAGTTACTGATGCTTATATATGACTGATTTTTGAATAAATTGTGCATGTAATTGTCGGCGGGTTCGGACAAAATACCGTGCAAAGTTGTTACAATTGGCTGTTTAATCATGTCCTTAAATAGCAAAAGCTGCCAGCCAAAATGATTGTGCACAATATCGAAGTCACCAACCTGAAGTTGATTTACAGTCTTAATTAAACCTTGATAATTAAGTGCTTGGCGTACGGCTGGAATTTTGGCTTCGGGTAAAACACGGATGGCTTTTTTCACACTAGGTATAAGTTTGGCGGTAGTTTTAGAGTCTTTGCTAGCAAACAAAGTAACTTTATGATCAAGTTTAACTAATTCGCGAGCTAGATTCCAAACAACTCGTTCAGTGCCGCCATAAGTTTTTGGTGGCACTGGTTCCTCAAAGGGTGCGACAAGCGCAATTTTTAACATTACTTACACCTCCCAAGAGAGTGTCAATAAGTAAATATACCAGCAAAGGCTGATTTATGATAGCCTTTAGGGCGCACGCACCAAATAGTCTGTTAAAATAAACTTAAATGAGCAGTGTAATTAGCTTCAAAAACGTTACTAAGCGTTATGGATCGGCACGCGGTATTACAGATGTGTCATT
>CAYYAF010000052.1:0-3884 GCA_964469975.1 uncultured Candidatus Saccharibacteria bacterium | reverse complement strand
TGGTGCTGGTTTTGCCATCTGTACCTGTTACACCAATAACTTTTAATTTTCTGGCAGGAAAACCAAATATAATTTGTTCAATAATTGCTTCCAGCCAATGACCATATGGCTCAATCCACCTAAACAAGCCAGTCGGCAATGCCTTTTTTACAAACCCGCGAAAACTCATTAGTTAAAGTATACAACTTCCTCTTTGGGCATATAATTCTTACTTTCCGCCTCGAATAACAAATCGCACATTCTGTGGTGCTACCCCAGAGTGACCCATAGCTTCCCAGGCTTTTTGTACTTTTTCTCGAAGACCAGCTATACGTTGCTTTTGTTCTTCGTATACTTCGTTCGAATTAGCTATGGTCTGCTCTGCTTTTTCATTTTCTCCAAAACTTCTTTGTATATCTGCTCTGAAGGAAGCTGTGAACGGATGATAAGCCTCACCTTGATGAATGTTTTCTTTATCCAGCTCTATTAAGTAAACAAATTCGGCATTTGGGAATTGTTCAGCGACTTCTAATAAAGATGCTGGAAAATTGGTTGCTGGTATTTCAATAATCAGTTTAATTTCGGGGTTTACTTTGCTAATAGTTGTCAATAAGCCGTTAAGTTCTTCGGTAGAACTCCAATTTTCAACTTGACCAGATTTGTCTTTCCGCATAACACTCTCTGGTCGGAACATAATATGTATTGCCTCTACATCATCAAAACTAACGCCACCCAGTATCTGTGCCTCAACGTAAGGCTCGGCAGTACCTTTAGCTGAATATTTTGCAATCCTTCTAGCCTCTTTGATTATCATCGCATCTTTGAAGTCTAATAATGAAGTTCTGCCGTAATTCATACTATCTCCATGTGTAAAAGTTGTCCGCTTTATTACATTTGGGCCTAAAACAAGCGTTAAATCACCGTATCCTCTAGCATCAGTCTCCTGCTCTAAACTATCTCTATCATCAAGGTATCCGTATACAACATTTGGTTCATCATCTCCAGGAGCGAGACTCCAATCTAATTCCGCCCGTTTTCTTACTGACGTATCTTTCAATTCTCCGAAACTACCCCTACTTCTTTTGGTTTCGTGCACCGTTTTGTATTTACCGCCGGATCCAACCACACCTTCAAAGGCATATCGTGGCATACGTATTGCCACCCTAGCAGTTGGTTCCATAGCTTCTGCGTTTGTTATAGCTGTTTCAGCTTGCTCTTCAGTCAGTCCAAAGTCAGCTACAACGTCTTGGGTAGTTTGGTATTGACTTTCGCTAACAATTTCGGAGGCTCTAGCTTCGATTGTCGCAAATTTGTTGGGCTCTTCACTAACCCCGGACAATACTACATTACCGATTTCACGTGAGATATGCTCATCAGTAATAGGATTTATTTCTATCGGCAAACTTGTTTCTGGAGTCAGTGTAGCGGTCATGTTTTTGTTTTATTTGACAATAAATCAAGTATATCATATTGCTTGTGTTTTTACAAGAGTAATTATGCTTAAATAAACCAGTGAAGATTCTTGGAATTGAGACCAGTTGTGATGAAACTGCAGCGGCCGTAGTGGAAGATGGCAATAAATTACTTTCCAACGTTGTGGCCAGTTCTATGGAAATTCACGCCAAATACGGTGGTGTGGTGCCAGAGGTAGCCGCCCGCGCTCAAATTGAAAGTATTATCCCTGTTATTGAGCAGTCATTAAAGCAATCTAAATGCGCTTGGAATGACATAGATGGAATTGCTGTAACTTACGGTGCCGGTCTTGGTGGCAGTTTACTTGTGGGCGTCTTAACGGCTCGAACTTTATCTATTACTAAAAATAAGCCTCTTTACGCGGTTAACCATGTAGAGGGCCACGTTTATGCCAATTTTTTAACCAGCGCTTCCCTGCCCGGCTATAAATTGCCCGGGAGCCGGCCAGAATTTCCCATGCTGGCTTTAATTGTTAGTGGTGGCCATACCCAGTTGGTACTTTTTAAAAATCATTTTGATTACAAATTACTGGGACAAACCAGGGATGATGCCATTGGTGAAGCCTTTGATAAGGTAGCAAAAATCATTGGTCTGCCCTACCCTGGCGGCCCTAATATTGCCAAAGCTGCACTGCAGGGTAATCCAAACAAATACGAATTGCCTAAATCCAAAATGCCGGAGCCATATGATTTTAGCTTTTCTGGGCTTAAAACAGCCGTTTTGCGCGTAGCTCAGCAAGTTTGCGGGAAAAGTTACGATTTTCCGTCACATAAGCTACCACAGCTTTTAAATGAAGCCCAAAAAGTTGATATTGCAGCCAGTTTTCAAAAAGTTGCTATTGAAACAGTGGTAGATAAGACTGCCAGGGCCTACATAGAATTTAAACCAAAAAGTGTAGTAATTGCCGGCGGTGTGGCTGCTAATACCGAGCTAAGACGACAATTATCAGATAAGCTTCCCTTGCCCGTTGAATACACTGACGTAAAATTATGCACTGATAACGGCGCAATGATAGCCACGCTAGGCTGTTTCAAAGCCAAGTTAAATCAACCAACTTCAGACCCCTATTCTTTAGATATAGTCCCAAACTTAAGTATGTGATTCGCCTAATTGGTGGGTCCAGTTATTATGCCAAGCATCATCGGGGCGATGTATAACTTCGCCTAAAATTTTGGCCATAACCATTTCCGCATTGGCATTATGAGTTTCATGATAAAGCACACTTGAAATTAACACGTCCTCAGGATTAAGGTTTGCATCTCTTGCTTCTCTTGGCGTAATTTCAAGCTCACTTAAGGAAGCTGTATTTAAAATAATCTCTAGCGAGTGTGCAGCAACCGATCTGCCCAATGAACGATCTCCAATTGCAGTGGCATTGATTCCATACAAAAAATCATCCGTTTTACCTGTTTTAGGATTAATTTTACGCTGGGTTAAAGTAATTAAATCTACTTCGTCTTCACTGCCTTCAAGTACCTTTTCGTAAGTAAGTTCTACTTCACTGCCGTCTTCAAGTTCTACAAAAGATTTTTGAGCACTTATGCCACCGCCTAAATCAACAGTTTCGGTTATAGTGTTTTCATCCAATTTTCCAAATAGATTTGTGGCAAAGCTATATAAACGATCTTTTGGATCACTTTGATTCGGTACTTCTTGACCTGAATGTTTGTGTTCGGACATAACAGGTGTATTATAGCAAATTTATTGCACTTTGTCAATATTGCAAAGCTTATGGTTTGTGGCGTATGCTGGCATGGAAAACAAACATCCAGCAGTCCGGCTACGGTCGGACTGCACCAAAATTGCAAAAACCGGTTAGGGCGATAGTGACGAGGGTTTTGAAAGTAAAAGCTCTGGTTATTGTTGGTCTTTTTTCATATGAAACTACCTCTGATTATTCTTTTTTTATAAGGGGTGGTATGATAATTACATTGTTTGAATTTTATAGAGGTAGATTTTGAAATTATCTAAAGCTTACGAACCGCATAAATACGAAAATAGTATTTATACTCTCTGGGAAAAGAGTGGGGTTTTTGCGCCTAAAAACAGCGGTAACGATGATTACTACAGTATTGTTATGCCCCCACCCAACGCAAATGCCAATCTGCACATTGGCTATGAATTAACTGCTGCATTAGAAGACATTGCAATCCGATATCATCGTATGCAAGGGAAGGCGACTTTACTCTTACCAGGGGCAGATCACGCCGGTTTTGAAACACAAGTTGTATTTGAAAAGGAGTTGGCTAAAAAAGGGAAAAGCCGGTTTGATTTCACCAGGGAAGAGCTCTATCGCCAGATCTGGGAATTTGTGGCCAAAAACCGTCATAACTTTGAAGGCCAAATGCGTAAAATGGGTGTCAGCTGTGATTGGGACCGTTTTGCATTCACATTAGACAAAAAAATTATTGCTACTGCCTATAAAACTTTTC
>CAYYAF010000051.1:0-4111 GCA_964469975.1 uncultured Candidatus Saccharibacteria bacterium | reverse complement strand
TGCTGGGCGCTGAAGTTGGCAACTATAACCTGATAAACGGCATTGGCCAATAATGTATTGCCACGGTCATTTGGGTGAATGCCGTCGCTGCCAAAGTTAGCAGAGTTAGTACCGAGTGCTGCGTCGATATCAACAATTTTGACTGAGGATGGCAGGGCCGGCTCAGTCGAATTTCCGCTGACGGTGGTAGCAGTTCCGTCCACTACGGCAGATAAATCACTGTTTAAGTTGGTAATGTTTGTTTGTAGATTCGCTCCAGCTGCATAGCCACCATTGCTAGGAGTATGGGCGGTATTACAGACCGCCACTGCCGTGGTGGGATTGTTGGCTTCAATACCGTAACCGTAGAACATCAGATTGGCGGTGCTGTCGGTAGCATCAATACCGGTGAGCGTGACGGTAATGGTGTGAGTGCCGCTTGATAAACCCGTTAGCCGCTTGACCACCGGAGAGAAACCAAAGGTGTTTAATGTGTTGGTGCCGCTGCCGGTAGCGCTGTTAGTTAAAACAGCCGTATTTGATAAGTTGGCTGCAATGGTAGATATATAAGTATTAGCTGGAATGTTAGTACCGGTCACGAGTTTGCCGGTATCCCATGAATCATTAAAGCCGGTGCTGCTAGCTGATGTTACGGTTGTGGTGCCGTTGGTGGTGACCGAAGCTATAGAGCCAGTGTTAAAGCTCGTACTAATCCCCGATGTGCTGACTGTGCAAGCGCCGTTAGGCGGGTTGCTGCCATCAACTTTAATTGAAGCTTGGGCTCCTCTGCTTGAACCGCCTGCAGCGATAAAAAATAGGTCAATTGTACCACCTTCAAATTGTGAAGGTATGGTAATTGTTATGGTTGGCGGTGTACCGCCAACGGCACCCGTAAACATCTTGGCTGAGACGGTAGAGTTTATTAAGCCAGAAGTTTGATTCCAGAATTGACCATTAAGCGGCTGGGTATGGTTGGCCCATGTGGCGCCGGCACCATTGCCGGCTGAATAAATGATGTTACCCTGGACTGGTGAAGAGATATAGGAGCAAAGAGCGGTGGCAATAGTCGAGCGCATGCCCTCTTTGTAGGCAGAACGGTCAGCACTGCTAGCAGCACCAGCGTCGTTAATGCCCCAGCCGAATACGTAAGTAGCAGTTGGTGTCATGCTATTAGCGGCTAAATACCAACCGGTAGAACCGACCGGTACCTGGCCTGACAATGCGTTAACCGTTATTGAGGTATCGCCAACGTTTGCATTAGCTGACAACGTAGCCACCACACCGTTTTGGAATGTGATAGTAGTACCAGCAAAAGAAAGTCTTTGAATATAGTCGCAACTTATGCTGGTAGCCCCGGCATTGGCCGTTGCTGTCACGTTGACTTCTACGTAGCCATAAGGAATATTAAGCGGCTTAAAGGCTGGCAAGGCTGCCCAACCTCCCAGGTAAATGCCCGACCCAGAAACACAGGATCCGCCAACAGCTAAGTTGCGGAAGTTTGCCCCAAGCCTTACCATTAATTTACCGCCCGGATCACTAAGATTAGCGCCAACTTTAGTACTTGAGTAGGCTAAGACCGTACCTTGAGGCACCACTGTATTAGCCAGAGTATAGTTGTTGTTAGTATCGCGGTAAGCCTGCTGGATTGCCCAGTTAAAAACGGTTTGAGCGCGGTAGTCAAGGATATTTTGAGGACTAAATAAGGTTAGATTATTTCCCGCTGTTAGTGGGTACTGCCCAACAGTGGTTAAGGCACCAGCCGGATTCATGACCTGGAACTCAAGTTTACGACTATTGGCAGTTCCGGTTTTACTTTGTATTGGAATGTAGGTGACATTTTCGATAAGACCTTCGTATAAGGCTTCTCCGACAGGTGTAACGGCAGTCGCACCAGAGGCTGCAACGCTTTGAATGTCTGCCCACATGTATTGATAGGCTTTAGGTACCCCTAACATATCTTTTAGGACATTTGGCCAGATACGTTCAGCCGGCGAAATTGCTCCTAAAGCACCTGCTCCAGTAAGACTTACACCTATAGCGGCGTAAGAATGGCCGGCAATAATTAATCGTCCCACACCAACTGGAGCGCTACCGGCTGCACCTGTAGCTCCAGCCGGACCAGTCGCGCCAGTGGCTCCTAGGCCTCCAGCTGATCCCGCAGGCCCGGTGGCACCTGTAGCTCCATCATTCCCTACTGGCCCAGTTGCTCCCGTCGCACCGGCGCCTCCTGCGCTACCTGCCGGACCAGTCGCGCCAGTGGCTCCTAGGCCTCCAGCTGATCCCGCAGGCCCGGTGGCACCTGTAGCTCCATCGGTACCGGCCGGCCCAGTGGCGCCTTGAGGTCCGGTAGCACCCTGTCCGGCCAAGCCCGTCTTTAATGTGCCGTCATTGTTGTGTGAGACTCCCAAAAAATCATTAAGAATATCACCCCAAGTACCATCATCACCGCCCGGTACAGGAAGCCGTGCCATTAATTAAACTCCTTGAGGTTTTTGTGTCTCATACCCTCACAGATTTATACCTTATTAATAGCTAGATTTTATCATAGATATTAGCACCGCACTATAGTGTTAAAGCTTAGTTAACGGCGTTATGTTTTTTTACGGCCACCATAGGAAGATGAACCATAGCCAGAGACTACATGCTTATGGGGCCGGTATTCTACTAAGCTTTTCAAAAGCCCGCTAAAACCAGTAACTATAAGCGCGCCAGCACCAATATGTGCCAAAAATTCTTTTCTGCTCATTTGCTTATTGAATAATTTTTGCAGGTTCTTTTGTGCCATGCCTCGCCTACTGCTTACAATCTGTATTCTTAATTAGAATAAGCACTATTACTACTGGAGTCAAGTAACTGAACTTTATATGGTTAATTTAGCGTTTTAACGTCAGAGGAAGTAGCAGAAGTAGATGTGGCAAGTGCGCCAAAGCCATCAGTCGATCTTAATCGGTGCTTACCACTATTAGTCGTAAGACTAAGTGGGAGTGATGTAGCTGCATTTATTGGTGCTTGTTTTGGCTTTGTGGCAGATTTAACGGCTTCACTGGGAAATTTATGACCACGATTAACAAACCACAGCAAGATAACAGATACGTAATACAAGAATATAACTGGTATGGCGACAATAAACTGGCTTAGTGGATCGTAGGTGAAAGGCAGTATTATTGCCAGTGCAAAAGCACCGACTATAACGTGACGTTGATATTTTAATAGCTTACTTGGCTGTAATGGTTTAATTCGGTTAATAAACAAAAATAACATTGGTATTTGAAAAGCCAGTGCAAAAGTAATCATATGATTCAGTACAAATGACAAATATTCATCAGCTGTAATTAGTGGTTTAATTTGGGCGGTAGAATAACCTAAGAAAAAATGTAGTGATAACGGTATCATCAGGAAAAATCCAAAACAGGCGCCTGCCACTGCCAGCAAAAACGATGAACTAATAACCTTTAGCATCAGACCGCGTTTAATGCGCGCAGGAAAGGCCGGCTCAATAAAACGTAAAGTATGGTAAATAAGTACTGGCAAGGCTACAAATACACCAATTATTACCGAAACTTTAAGAACAAAATTAAAACTGCCGGCTGGTGAAGTATAAATTAATGGTGCACCAAGAGGTTTCTGAATAATACTTATTATTCGTACCCTTAATATATAGCCGAGAGCTGCACTTGCTCCAATTGCCAAAAAAACCCATAAAAACCGCCGTCGCAGTTCACTTATGTGGTCTTGAAATGTTATTTCTGAGGGTGCCACCACCGCTCCTTTTTTGCTTAGGTCTTATTTTTAGCGGTTTTTTTGCTGGTCTTACTTGAATCATCGTCTTCACCACTAAAACCCTTACGGATTTCTCTGGCTGACTGGCCTATACTTCTAGCCAGATCTGGAATTTTCTTTGCTCCAAATAGAAGTAATATTATCAATAAGACTATTAGTAGGTCTTCTGTTTTTCCAAACATACCCTCTCCTTTTTAGTTCAAGCAATATTATAGGTGTTATAATTTCCAATGTAAATGCTTTTTACTGCCGCTAGAAGGGTTACCAAGACTTTAGCTGTTGTTTTTATTGCTACAATACTCTTAGGTCAATCAGTAGCGCTGGCCAGCCCCTATGGTAGCGATCAGTATGG
>CAYYAF010000050.1:0-4147 GCA_964469975.1 uncultured Candidatus Saccharibacteria bacterium | reverse complement strand
AATAACCTTCTTGTAAGCCTTGGCGGGTGACTGTATCGGCTACTCTATCAATTAGGTGTTTTAGTGAGCTTTCGCGGCCAGCGGTACCCGGAGTACCGGTAAAATATTTTTGAGCCACAATATTAATAGCGTTCAGTGACCAGCCTTCAGGAAATTCCACGCCTTTCTGCTCGAAAACTGGCTTGCTGGTCATTGGATTAGTAATGACCGAGTCGCGCTTTACCCATTTAAGCGCATCATATGCTTTTGATTTGGGCGACGTAAATAGTCTGCCGACGCCCAGGGTTGTTGTTTGTCCCATAGTACCCCCGCTTTATTTAATGGCCCTGAGTACACCTCCCAGTTTACTCGGTGCCTTATTTTTTGTATGTTAAGTTTTTGTTTAGAGTTGCCCAGCCCCTGCATGCAGGGGCTCGGATCAGCTCCCCCTGAGTTTCACACTCTATATTTATTTATAGTACACACTATCTGTATGTGCAAGTGCTAAAACCCTGGGGGAACCTCAAAAGTCTATTTTTTAAGTTTGACTTTTGACTTATCGTTCTTTAACTCGCGAATTTGTGACAGCTCTTTTTCAAAGCCAGCAATGTCCTTAAAACGTCTGTACACACTCGCAAACCTTACATAGGCTACCTCATTTAAATTAGCCAACCGGTCCATCACTAATTGGCCAATCTTTAAAGAAGAGATTTCAGTTTCGCCCTGGTCATAGAGTTCTTGCTCGACATCTGACACTAAGCGCTCGAGTTGCAGGCTAGTAATAGGCGTTTTTTCGCAGGCTCTATATAAGCCAGCCAATAGTTTGTCACGATTAAATAGTTCCCTAGCCCCATTCTTTTTAATGACAATTAACTGAGGTCGTTCAATGCGCTCATAAGTAGTAAATCTATAGTGGCAGCGCGTGCACTCACGGCGTCGACGAATGGCTTCGCCATCTGCTACATCTCTAGATTCAATTACTTTAGTGTCGGTTTCTTGGCATTGACTGCACTTCATTTATTTACTCCTACTTCTTTGGTTTGCCCTAGAAATTTCTTCTATTAAGGTTATTTTACCTGAATGTACGATCACCATATAGTCGCTATATATAGTGTCTATGAAATTGATGATAACCCTATGAGTAGCGTTTTGCAAGCAAAATAACGGTGTATTATTTAGTACAAAAAGAGCCGATTAACTTCTTAACTTTTATCTTTTTTACTGTTTTTGTCTTTGCCAGGTTTTTCACCACGAAACTTTTGTAGGCGACGCATGAATGAAGGTTTGGCCAATTTTTCCTCTTCCTGAGTATCCTCGTGATCATCTAAAGTTGATTTATCGGTTTTATCGTCGTTCTCATGGTTATGGTCCAAAGCCCAGATATTAGGTACGACCGGTTCTTTATGGAACTCTTCAGCGCCAGAGTCTGCTTGTGAGTCGCTAAGCTCCATATCTAGGTCTTTCATAGACTCTTCTTTAACACTGCCTAGGCCAGAATCTTCAGTCACGCCTGCACCAACCTTTTCTTCTGGACTTGGCCGCTTAGTGAAATAAGAAGCGTCAAAACCTGTAGCTACTACCGTAATAATTACCTCTCCCTCTAGTTCTGGGTTAATGGTAGCACCAAAAATAATGTTAGCATCTGGATCGGCGGCGGCGGTAATAAGCTCGGCAGCAGCATTAATTTCGTGCATGCCAATGTCGTTACCGCCTATGACATTAAACAAAATGCCTCTGGCGCCATCAATTGAAACTTCAAGTAGAGGTGATTCAATCGCTTGTTGAGCAGCTTGAATAGCCCGGTTTTCACCGCTAGCCCGGCCAATACCCATTAAGGCAGAGCCGGCATCGGCCATAACGGTCTTTACATCGGCAAAATCAAGGTTAATTAAGCCGTGCACAGTAATAAGATCAGAAATGCCTTGCACGCCCTGACGTAGTACATCGTCGGCTACCTTAAAGGCTTCTAGTAAAGGTGTTTGACGATCAATTGTCTGAAGTAGCCTATCGTTAGGAATAACTATTAGCGTATCAACCGAACCGCGCATTTTATCTATAGCTACATCAGCGTTACGCCGGCGTTTTTCTCCCTCAAACGCAAATGGTTTGGTAGCAAACCCAACAACTAAGCTATCTGCTTCCTTTGCTGCTTCAGCCACAATATATCCAGCCCCGCTCCCAGTGCCACCGCCAGCACCAATAGTTACAAACACCATGTCAGCCCCTTCAATGGCTTTTTTAATGTCGTCTATGGATTCTTCAGCTGCTTTTTGGCCAGTTTCCGGGTCGGCACCCGAGCCTAAGCCACGAGTTGTATCTTTACCGATGTGGATTTTTACATCAGCTTTGGAGTGATGCAGGGCCTGGGCATCAGTATTAATGGCTATAAATTCTACGCCTTCAACGCCAGCATCAACCATTCTATTTATGGCTGCTCCACCGGCTCCACCAACTCCTATTACTTTTATTCGCGCAAAGGTCTCTATGGCAGGTGCTACTTGACGAGGCATTACAACTTCCTAAACTTTACATTTTACTGAGCTAAAGTATAGCGTACCTTCTTCTTGCTATCAACATTGAACACACTTTTAAATTTACTGTACAAAAAGATTTAGGCTTGGATTTATGTGCGAGTAAAAATTGTGCGCTTTAGTGCCTTTTAAACATCTTTGTAAGCCCATCTAACATGCCAAAGACGCCCTTATTTGGATGCCCGGTTGTTTGTGCAGATGAAGGTAACAAAAGCATATCCAGTAGCATTAGGCCAACGGCCGTATAGTAAGATGGGTCATCAACTGTATCTACCAGCCCACTAATTGGTTGAAGCTTACCTACTCTAGCTGCCAGCTCTAATTTATCCTTGGTAAACTCAGCTATGCCAGGTAACTTGGCAGTTCCGCCGCTTAGGACTACTCCACCGGGTAATTTGCGAGATTTTTGAATCTTACGCAACTCTTTGTCTACATATTCCATTAATTCTTCTACTCTGGCTTCAATAATCATGTGTATTTCGGTGCTATCAAAATCATGCCTTTGACCATGCATAGTGACAGATGAGCGTAGCATTTTTCTATTGGCGGCTAAGCTGCCGTGTTGAACTTTAATAGCCTCTGCTATATCTAAATCAGTTCTAAGACCAATAGCCAGGTCGTTAGTAATGTGCATGCCACCAATTGGCAGTACTGCTACATGTTGAACTTCGCCGTCTTCTAAGACAATTAAATTGGTTGTACCAGCGCCAATATCTAGTAACACTGTGCCCGATTCTTTTTGTTGTCTATTTAAGATAGCCTCAGCCGCCGCTAAACTGGATACGGCATGATGTGAAGGCTTTACATGAGCATGTTCAAGTACTAAATCAAGGTTTTTAACGTTTGGCGTTGTAGCCGTGACTATATGAGTATCAACTTCTAGTCTTACGCCCTGCATGCCAACTGGATCTTTTATATTGTCCTGACCATCTAAACGGTAGTTTTTAGCAAAAACTTGGATTATCTCTCGGTTGGGCGGCAGTTTAACTATAGTAGCGGCTTCTTCCACTCTTAGTCTATCGTCGTCGCCAATTTCCCGATTAGCTGCGCTAATAGCAATTACACCTCTAGAATTTATACCTATTACGTGGCTGCCATTAACATTAACAGTAGCTGAATGAACGTTTATACCAGAAACTCTTTCAGCCTCATTAATTGCTAGTATTACAGCATCAGTCACATCATTAACATGAACAACCACTCCTTTGCGCATACCGGTGTTTTCGGCACTGCCATGGCCAATAATAGACAGCCTATTTTCTTTGTCAGTCTCTAGCATGCCTATAACACAGCGAACTTTAGACGTACCAACATCAAGGCCAACGAAATGGTTAGGTGGCTGATCGCGCATGAGGCAAGTATAACGCTTACCCTATGAACCTGACAATCACTTTGCAGTTATAGCTCAGTTAAGGTTTCAGCGCCGTTATTGGTTATTAGCACTGTGTGCTCAAAATGAGCTGCCCACGAACCATCCCTAGTTTTTATGGTCCAGTTATCGCTATCTACAAAAACTTCATAGCTGCCTAGGGTAGCCATTGGTTCAATAGCTATTGTCATACCAGCCAAAAGCCTAGAACCACTGCCCTTTTTACCATAGTTAGGAATATTTGGTTCCTCGTGAAGTTCATGACCAA
>CAYYAF010000049.1:0-4799 GCA_964469975.1 uncultured Candidatus Saccharibacteria bacterium | reverse complement strand
CCACGATCTAAGGTTTTGGAGACCTTTATACTAGCCGTTGTACTATGCCCCTAAGCGCCACCGTCTAATAATAATCTATCCGTGGCCTACTGTCATCTGGTTGTCACTCTTTTCAAGACGAGCTAAATCTGATATACAATATTAGTGTCTATGCAAAAGATTATTGCTAACAAACCAGTTCTTATATTGTTATATGGTTTTCCAGGTGCCGGTAAAACTTATTTTGCACGCCAGTTAACTGAGGTGCTTGCGGCCGCAAACGTGCAAGGAGACCGCATTAGAAGCGAGTTATTTAGCGATCCGTCTTACAATAAACAAGAAAATGATATTGTTGAACATTTAATGCGTTACATGACTTCAGAGTTTTTAAATTCTGGTGTTAGTGTGGTCTACGATACTAACGCACAACGATTGATACAGCGACGCGAATTACGTGATCTGGCCAGAAAGGCTCAAGCACAAACACTGCTTATTTGGCTGCAAATAGATACAGAGAGTGCTTTCGGCAGATTATCTGAAAGAGATAAACGTAAAAGTGACGATAAGTATGCAGCCAGTTATACCCGAGGAAGTTTTGATGACTACATTGCCCACATGCAAAACCCACACAACGAAGATTTCATGGTCATAAGCGGAAAACATACATTTAATACACAAAAGAGCGCAGTCGTAAAAAAACTTTATGATATGGGCTCGATCGATTCCACGATGGCTAACGCGAGGGTTATAAAGCCGGGATTAGTAAATTTAATACCAAACCCTTCGGCCGGCCGGGTTGATTTATCACGGCGAAATATAATAATTAGATAAAATGCCAGCCAAACAAATAGAAGTCTCCAAAATAGGAACTGTTAAACTATACAAAAGAAAAGACGCCAGATCTATTAAGTTAACCGTTAGGCAAGGTTATGTAAGGGTCACCATGCCTTATTGGCTGCCCTATAAAGCTGGCCTGGAATTTGTTAAAAGCCGTCAGGACTGGATCAGCACAAATTCTTTAGCGCCAAGTAATCTAACTAATGGCCAAAGGATTGGTAAGGCACACACCTTGAGCTACCGTAAAAGCTTAGATAACACTAAGCCCAGCTCAAGAGTTAAGCAAACAGAAATTATTGTTACGCATTATTATTTAACCAAAGTAACTCATCCAAGCGTACAAATTGAAGCACGTAAAGCTGGCTTAAAAGCACTTAAAAAAGAAGCCAACAATTTGCTACCGCAAAGGCTAGAACAGCTAGCAGCCAAGCACAATTTTGTTTATTCATCTGTTAGAACCCGTCACTTAAAGTCTAGGTGGGGAAGCTGCAGCCAGCAAAAACACATTTCATTAAGTATTTTTCTTATGCAGTTGCCTTGGCAGCTAATTGATTACGTTATACTACATGAGCTTACGCATACAAAACACTTAAACCATGGCAAAGATTTTTGGGCACACATGAATAAACTAATGCCCAATGTTAAAGACTTAAAGAAACAGTTAAGGGCTTATCAACCAATAATTTAGTACGTTTAGCATAACTGTTATGGCATAATTACTACATGGCCGATACACTTGCCAATATTGAGATTAATGCCAACATTGAGCGACGACGTCTAGTTAGTCTTATAAATAGTATGGCGGATGGCGTAATTGCCATCGATGATAAGAGTAATATTGTGGTTTATAACGGGGCAGCGCTAAATATTTTAAATGTTAATACAACGATTACTGGCCAATCCGTTGGGAGTGTACTTAAATTAGTTGATAAAGATAATAACTCGGTTAACACTTTAGAACTTATATTATCGCAAAAAACCTCTTATTCAACGCGTGATTTAGGTATTAACTATCCAGACGGCAGCAAGCTTAAGCTATATTTAAGCATTGCCCCCGTACATGTTGGCTATGGTAATTTCGACGCCTCGCAAGGTTATGTGTTAATAATGCGCGATATTACAAGAGAAAAATCACTTGAGGAAGAGCGTAATGAATTTATCAGTGTAGTTAGCCATGAGCTGCGTACGCCTGTAGCCGTTGCTGAAGGCAATATAAGTAACGCTCGACTAGTTGTTCACAAAGGTGGAGACCCAAAACTTATCGACAACTCATTAGAACAGGCCTATGACCAAATTATTTTCCTATCTAGCCTCATAAATGACCTATCAACCCTATCAAGGGCAGAAGGCGGTAAACTGCAAACAGCTATAGTTGATATTAATATTCATAAACTTGTAGAAAACCTGACATCATCTTATTCAAATGCCGCCGAGGCCAAGGGGCTTGAGTTTTTAACAGACATTGACCCAAATTTGGAGGTACTACGTTCAAGCGAGCTATACCTAAAGGAGATTTTACAGAACTTCATTACTAACTCAATTAAATACACCGAAACAGGCCATATACTATTCGGCGCGCGTCAAAATAATAACGGAGTAGACTTTTGGGTAGAAGACACCGGAATAGGCATTAGTAAACCAGATCAAGAAAAAGTGTTTAGCAAGTTTTTCCGTTCTGAGGATTTTCGTACTCGTAAAAGCAAAGGAACGGGACTGGGCTTATATGTAACTATAAAGCTGGCTCACTTAATTAATGCCGATGTTAGGCTGCAAAGTGAGCTGAATAAAGGCAGTCGATTTTCACTTTATGTGCCAAACTTAGCGTAGTCCTTTGGCCTGCATAACCGGCAAACAGATATTACGACCTTTCCAGTCTACGACTGAGAATTCATATTTCCACATAGAAACGTGTGCCAGTACTATTTCCGTTAATATACATGCAGGAAACGTTAGTGCCTTTAACCAATTGTAACTTGTACTAGTGTTTGAGATTACTAATCCATGTGCAAATACTAAAATAACTGACGCCATAACGCTCAGCACAGCCACCAGGCTGTAGCCAAAAACAAAGCCCCAAATACTAAGAACAAACGGTAATAGCAAAAATCTAGCTTGAAAAAGCGTTAAAAATGCCGCTAGCTCAAGGCGATGATGGATTTCCGGATAGCGGACCCTTATAGCTCTATCTATTTGGTCGGTACGGCTTTTTATACTTGTAACTTGCAGCTCGCCGCTTGTACGCAGAAAGCTATAATGATTATCTTTAATGGCTTCAAGCGCAAAATAGCCTTCTGGGATAACGTTACGCTCTACTGAACTAAAACCTCCAAGTTTTTTCAAAAAGCTTCGTTTTATAAGCCAACAACTGCTTAATACCGGCGGTCTATTTACTAATTTACGCGGCAAGGCCAATTCCCACCAGTAACGCATTGGTTGAATAAGTGATAGTTTTTCGTTAGGCGTAGAAACTACAGGCAACATACTTATCATATTTTTATTACTATTTAATGCTTTTTGAACTAAAGCCATGACTGAATCTTTGCCAAGTTTAATATCTACGCCGCAAAACAAAATAAATTCGCCACTAGCTTCTTTAAAAAGTCTTTCATATGCCTGATTTTTTGCTAGCCATTTAGTTTTTGGCTCCTCACCCTTAAGAAACCTTACTCCGCTATGAGCGTAGTTTTTTATAATTTCGGCAGTTTTATCTTGAGAGCAATCATCTAGAACCAGTACTTCCATTTTTGGGTAACTACTTCTGATAATTGCATCTAAACATTGGCTAAGCTCTGGCGTTTCGTTTCTTGCAGGTATGGCAATGGTAATTGTTGGTAGTGAACTACCTGGTAAAAATTTACTCGCAGGTCTATATTTTATCTTTTGCAAGTTTTTAAAAATGATTAATAAAATTGCTAAAGCAACTACTATTTGAGCGATTGAAGCAAGTAAAATTACTAATGAAAAAGACGGGCTTAAATAATTGCCGATTGCCCAATAGACATATGCAAATATGCTTTGAGCGGTGATTAAAATAACGCTTGTACGTAGCCCAACACTTTTTAAATAACGCTCGTCACTTCTGCCGGCCACGAGTCTGGCTAAGTTAATAAATCTATAAAAACTAATAAAAGCAATAACAAAGTTTCCAATCCCCGGCTTAGAAGCAATTAACATACCCGTGGCCAAAGCGAGTAAAGCTAAGCTAATGGTGCCTAATGTCTTCTTATACTGCCAAAGCGGCGCTAAATATAAGCTAAGCTCTATTAAGCCTGCTAGTAGAAATAGAATAGGCATTACAGGTAAACTATAAACTAAAATAACCGCTCTTAAAATATTGACCGGGTTAGAGTAGTAGTGTAGTATTGACAACTGACGACCTACAATTAGTGTAGGTTTTATTATTTAAGGAGTTATTGTGGCGGCCAAAGAAGCAAAGCCCAAAAAGCGGGTTTTAAAACAGCCAACAGTGCGTGAAAAGGCAGAAAAGCAGCAACAAGCTAAGCCTGCTAAGCGTGGCAAGGCAAGACAAGTTTTGAGTGTGGGTGCTAAGCCGTTTAAAGCCGCGCACCGAGTAGGTAAAAGTGAATATTATTTACCGATGCCCAGTAACAGACTCGGTAAGTTTTTAAACAAACGCCGCTCTATTATTCCAAGTTACTTTCGCAACTCCTTTAAAGAGCTCAAGCAAGTTATATGGCCTAGTCGACGTGAAACTACCCAACTTACTTTAGCAGTGTTTGTATTTGCGTTAATTTTTGGACTAATAATAACCATTACTGATTTTGGATTAGATAAATTATTTAAGAAGGTGTTACTAAAGTAGGAAGTTATGGTAAAAAGATACGATACATCAAAACAGTGGTATGCAATTCATACTTATAGTGGTTACGAAGAAAAGGTGGCCGAAAGTATAAGGCAGCGAGCCGACAGTTTAGATATGAAAGACAAGATCTTTCAGGTCTTAGTGCCTAAAGAAAAAATGA
>CAYYAF010000048.1:1316-4997 GCA_964469975.1 uncultured Candidatus Saccharibacteria bacterium | reverse complement strand
CTTGGTCTTCAACAACTGCTTCTTCGGGATCCTCGGCCGTCCAATCACTGCTAAATTCATCGGCTGCGGGTTCATTGGGCGTAACAATTGCAATCTCAGCATCAGCCAGTTCAGTGTATAGCCCATCTAAAACATCAATGTTTTCTGGAGTATCAGGAATTTTGGCAAAAATATCGCGCTGGTCAATACGGCCATCTTTCTGAGCCTTTTCAAATAGTTCTTTTTTGGCCTTTTCTAGCGCTGGATCAATTGCACTGTCTTCAATAACAGCATCATCAGCCATTTATTTTCTCCTTAATTGAGTTAAGTAATATATCAAGTTCTCTTGCTTGTTTTAATAAATCCGAGGTCTCGCCTTTACTTCTCATGATACTAGCTAACTCGGTTTTTTTACCTTTTACGTATTGCCCAATAAGTCGGGCCTGCAATTGAGCGGCTTCGTAACGAAGATCCAATAACTCAAGTCCTTGGTATAATTCCTCGTATAATAATACCAGCATTTTAAGATAATCACCAGTGTCAGTTGGTGCTTTAGCAGCATCATTGAACACAAATTTTGGTTCGTCTTTTAAAAGAGCTAGAATTTTTTGAGCGGCTTCTTCTGGTAAAATTTCCTGAGTTACAGTTTTTAAGTACATCCGCAGCCCTGGTTGCATTAGCATTATGGCCAAAAAATGGTTTTGAGATTTAATTAACTCCCGGCTTGAAACATCATTAGAAACCGGCGGCTGGGTCTTGCGTAAGTAAATTTTAGGTGCATTCGACTTACCTTTAGCTAATTTTGTACGTAGTGCATCAGCACTAACGCCAATTAATTGACTCAAGCGGGTAATATAGTGATCCTGCTCAACACTATCACCCAAGTTTGCAATAACTTTTAGTAAAATATCGGTAAATTCGCGTTTACCCTGGGCAGTTTCTACATTCAGCCGCGCTAAATGATGTTCAATTAACCAATCTAGCCCGTACTGCGGATTATCTATTGCCTGCTGCCACGCTAAAGGATCTTTTTTAATAAGTTCGTCTGGGTCTTTGCCTTCGCTAACAGTCACGATGCTCAAAGACACATCAGCTTTGCTAGCGATTGGAATACTGCGTTCGGTCGCAGTTAGACCAGCAGCATCTTGGTCGAATGCTAAACGTACATCATTGGTTAAACGGCCAATTATTTTCATGTGACCTTCAGTAAGAGCCGTGCCGGCAGTGGCCACAATTTGGTTAATTCCAACTTGGTGACTAGCAATTACATCTAAATTTCCCTCTGCCACAACTACATAGCCATTTTTTCTTATCGCCTCTTTCGCTAGATGCAAGCCAAAAACGTGGCGGCTTTTATCGTAGAGCAAAGTTTGCGGCGTATTTATATATTTAGGCGAGTTTTTATCATCAACAAGTTGGCGAGCCGTAAAACCTATTACTTTTCCAAACGGATCCATAAGTGGAATCATAATACGGCCACGGAACATATCTGTTAAGCCGCCTTTTAATTGTGTGCTCAGACCAGCTGCTTTTAATTGCTGGGCACTAAAGCCTTTGGCTAGCAAAAATTTAGTTAAAGAGTTATCACTGTTGGGCGAATAGCCAATTCTAAATTCCAGGGCTACTTGTTTGTTATATTTACGTGTCTTAAAAATATACTGAAGCGCAGTATTATTTTTTTTGAAGTGTGCTTGGTAAAACTTAGCGGCAAGTTCTAAGGCATCACTTAGGCGCTCTTTTTGCTTACCCCTATGGCTATCACCACGCTGGTATTGACTAAGGTCTACCCCAGCTTGACGGGCCAATAGTTCTAAAGCTCCTTTAAAATCAATGCCTTCCATTTCCATGATAAAACTGAACATATTACCACCCTTACCAGATGAAAAATCATGCCAAATTTGTTTTTCTGGGCTAACCATAAAGCTAGGCGTTTTTTCATTAGTAAATGGACTTAGGCCACGGAAGTTCCGGCCGGCCCGCTTCAGCTCTATATAACGACTAACAACATCTTCTATACTTAGCCGGCTTTTTATATCCTCCACAGCATCCATAATTACTGTTAATTGTACGCTAACAGTGGTAAAAAGTATGTTCCTTATGCTTAAATAGCTGCATGTCTTTTAATAGTCCGCCAGCTCCACCGCCGCCGCCCATGCCAAGTGGTAACCCATACGATTTTATTATGAACTCTGGCCAAAAATCGCGGCGCGGTTTTGGTGGTGGCTCTATGACACAGCGCATAGTAATAGTAGTTATTGGTCTGGTATTGCTACTTATTGCGGCAATAGTTGCTTTCGCTGTTATTACTAGTAGCAGTAGTGGCAGTGTAGAAAATCTTGTTAAACTAGCCCAGCAACAAACTGAAATTGCCAGGGTTGCTGCTATTGGTGTAGAGCAAGCTAGTTCGAATGACACTAAAAATTTGGCTATTACAACCCAGCTTAGTATGCAAAGTGGCGCTACCGATACTGTAGCTCTGCTTAAAAAGAGTGGGCACAAAGTTAATGATAATACCTTGGCACTTTTGCAAAATAGCCACACCGATGAACAGTTAGATCAAGCCGCTGCCAACAGTTCCTTTGATGACACATTTACCAAAATAATTAAGGCGCAACTCAGTAATTACCGGGTGGCTCTGCAAAATGATTCTAAAACCGCTACAAAATTAAGTGAAAAGCAGTTGCTGCAACAAAGTTTTAACAGCGTAACAATTCTGATTGGCGACCAAAAATTATAAATCATGCTATGCTTAAGCTAAATTTTATAGATGAAAATTTCTAAAAAATCATTAAAAATACCACTAATCATAGTTGCCGTAATTCTTGCAGTCGCAATTATCGCTGGATTAAATATCTTAAACCCAAGTGGCTCTAAAAGATTCTTAACCTTTAATCATCCTGTATGTTTCGGTGACAATGAGAAACA
This sequence comes from uncultured Candidatus Saccharibacteria bacterium, assembly GCA_964469975.1. GTDB lineage: Bacteria > Patescibacteriota > Saccharimonadia > Saccharimonadales > JANWIN01 > CAYYAF01. The sequence goes on along the minus strand of CAYYAF010000048.1, from coordinate 2,093 downwards.
GAACCGTCAAATTGTTGATATAAGCCCAAAAATTAATGATATGTATGTTGTCCACTATAGATGCAAAGGGGAGGAAAATATTCCTACGCTGCTTATAATTATTAAAAATGAAGGACGAAGCGCAAAGTTACTATATGGCTCTTCGACTGTTGAGCCAGATTGTATTCCAAATAGACTAGACTACGATGGTTATGATGGATTAACGGCCGCAGACAGTTTGGCCTTACGCACCAAACTTAATATACCTCTTTGTAATCAAACTTATTAGTTAGCTTTTGATACTAGATTGTAGCTATGCAAAATTAGGCTTTTAAGCTCATCCCAGTCCCATTTTTCACTCACTACAATGGTATTCCAATGCTTTTTGTTCAAATGATATCCAGGCATAACAGTGGCATATTTTTGGCGCAATATTTCTGATAGCTTAGGATCGCATTTAAGGCTAATATTTACCGGGTTTGAGTTTTCAGCAATTAATGCAAACATTTTACCACTATCTTTTGGGCCAACTTTATAAACTGCCACGTCTTTGCCAAACGGATAATCAAGCCATGAGTTTGGCATACTCAAAACGTACTCTTCAACTTCTTTATGATTCATTATTATGGTAAACAATCTAGAGCATGTAGCTCACATCATGACCGGCACGGCGTTTGGCCTCTATAACTGAACTTGTGCGCGCGCCACCACCAAATGGATTGTTATAACCGTCCCCTGTCATAGATAAAATTGACCTTCCGTATTCTAAATGCATGCCAATAGTAGCGGCATCAGATG
>CAYYAF010000048.1:0-1216 GCA_964469975.1 uncultured Candidatus Saccharibacteria bacterium | reverse complement strand
TTTAGCATCTGCCAACCCAAGGTGCGTTACCTTGCCAATGATACAAATCGGTAGCCAAAGCATCTTGATCGGCTGGGCTAGCTTGATCTGGCCGCACGTTAACAAGGTCTAGCCGGTCAGCGTGAACAGCAGTATTCTTCCAGGTTGAAATAAGGAACTGGTAGGCGCCATAATAAACACCGTCTGGGGAAACAGCTTGGTAGCCCCCAGCACTGTCTGATTCATGTGAGCGAGTACAGGCTAAAAATTCTTGATCATTCATTGATGTTTGCTGAGCTTGTAAACCATTCATCAAAAGGCCAAACATATATAAATTGTGTAAATTTGCTGCGTTTTCGGCTTGCTTTGCTTGGCTGATTTCTGCTTCTTCGGCCCTACGGTGCGCTAATTTAAGTGCATTAATCTCTTTATAAAAGGATTCTTGCGTGCCTGGTGCTGAAGCTTTGGCAACAACTTTTTCGGTAGGTTGTTTGGGTTCAAACGCAAAACCAGCAACCAAGGCAGAAGCACTTAAAACCAGTGCACCAGCTGCCCTAATTAATTTTTTGGCACTGCGCGGCCGAGTCTCTGACACTTGGCCAGCAGACTCAAGGGGTTGACCATCCATATCAACTCCTAACAATTAGATTGGCATTAAACCTCTAACCTGTCTGCTGTAGGCAGACGAGATTCAAAACAATTGCGATCTGGCATGGGTTAGGACCCACTTTTGTTAAACCGCAATTTTTTTGAATTTTTCGTGTCTATTGCCCGGGGTAGGCAACTTTTGCAGTTTATTATCTTATAGGCCTTAATTCTGTAACATAATTCACAATCTGCAAATTATGTTATTTATTGTTATTGAACCAATCTAAGTAGTACTGTAGTTCGGCAATGCTGGCTTGAATATCATCAAATGCTCTATGAACTTCTTTCTTCTCATAGGTTACGCCATTTTTACCTTGCATAAACACCTTCCAGGCACTAACATCCAGCATGCGATAATGTAGCTTTATATCTAACGCCGGTAGCCACTGTTTTATAAACATGCGGTCATTCCAAATAGAATTGCCCGCCAGTACGGCTGGTTCACTGCCAAAATGTTTGCTTACCAGCGCAACCATTTCTTGTTCAACCTCTTTTAGCGGCTTGCCTTCATCCAGTTTTTGAACAAATTCATCGCGGTTAGCCGGAAAATCTGCCCACCAATTGTTCTTTTGCATGCGTTCCAGCACTG
>CAYYAF010000047.1:0-5052 GCA_964469975.1 uncultured Candidatus Saccharibacteria bacterium | reverse complement strand
GGTAGAGCACTTCCATGGTAAGGAAGGGGTCACGAGTTCAAGTCTCGTCGACGGCTCCAGATTGCAATTTCCATTCGTATCTGTTAAAATTGGCGAGTTATGGCAGTTAAAAAACTTTATAAATCTGAAACTGATAAAAAGCTATCAGGTGTCTGTGCCGGTATAGCTGAATATTACGACGTTGACCCAACACTTGTTAGGGTAGCCTATACTTTTATTACTATTATTACAGGTGTTTTTCCGGGTTTAATTGCTTATATAGTGCTAGCATGGATAATGCCTAAGAAAAGTCAGGTAAGTCGTGGCTAAAAAAGGTGACAAGCGTAAAATTGTAGGTTTAGTCAGCGAGCTCAGCGGGCATCGCCATTATTACACGACTAAAAACACAATGAATACTCCAGATAAACTTAAGTTACGCAAATATGATCCGGTGGCTCGTAAGCATGCTTGGTACACAGAAACCAAAAAAAGTTTAGGCCGCAATGAAGTTAAGCCGCGCTAGGCATTTGACCTACGGATAAATCAAGAACTGTATTTATAAGCTCAGCATGACTCCAAACTAGGGGGGATACTGATAATGACGTGCCGCTCGAGGGATCAACTTGTTCTGACAACACACCACTAGAAAGAGTGTGTTTTAATGCCCAGTCTACGTAATATCTAGCCTTTTCGCGATTACCGGATCTAATGTAATATTGGCTGAGCCATAAGGTTGTGACAAACCACGGGTTACCTAAATAAGCTGGTTTACTTTCAAAATAACGGTCGTGCTCATAGCGTGGCACCCCACCCGATGGGGATTTATCTAATAATCTTTGCTCTATAGCCTGTGCCGTAGCCTTAATGGACTCGACTGAACCAGGGTGTAAACCAAACATTAGTGGTCCGTATAGATTAGATACATCTAAAGTTTTATCGAGCGATAATGAGCCATCTTCTTGTAGCAAGAAACCCTTAATTAGGAACTTTTCTTGTGTATCAAATAGTTGTTTAGAAGCCGTTTGGATGGTCTTAGCCACATTACGCCATCGCACTCCATCGTCAGGAAATTCAAAGTCATCTGCAAACTCAGCCGCTACTAATAAGGCCTGGTAAGTAACAGCCGTAGTATAAGTGGTCGTCAAAAAGCGTTGTTCCCATAAATCATAGCTAGCATGCGGAAGATTGGTTTGATCATCAATATACTGTTCTAAAAAGTTAGCTGCCGGCTGTATTAGTGTTGTATAAAGATTGCGGACAAAATCATCGTCGGTAGTATGACTATAGTATTCACCTAGCATATAAATAATTATGGCTGTTTCGTCCTCCTGGATAGCTAGTTCTTTACGCTTATTATGCAAGAGTGGATGCCAAGTGCTGCCTATAGATCTGTCTGGTTGATATTTATGCATCATATATCCATCTTCAGTAATAATATCGCGGCAAAACTCAAAAAAACCTTTGGCCTCTTCTGTGTAACCTAATCTAATAAGCGGCCAAATTGCATAGGCACCATCACGCGGCCAGACATAGCTATAGTAATCGCGACCGTAGTTATAGATCGAGGAGTCGCAGGATGCAATAATACCGCCACGCTTGTCGCAATGAACTTTAATCATCATTAACGATTTTTTAATAGCAGTTAGATACTGTCTATCCACAGTGTGCATTCCGTTTGTGCCAATTGCTAGCCATTCTAGCCAGTAACGCCTGGTTTTAGTGAGTCTAACAACTGCCTTTTCTTTAAGATAGATGTTATGAATTTTTTCAGCAGAAAATTGTGAGTCAGCAGCAATTACCCAATAGTCTACTTGTATATTGGATTCGGGCTGAATATTAAAGTTAAACCTGGCAACCGAATCTACACCACCATGCTCAACAGCACTGCCAGACAATTCGCCGTCCTCAGCGTCTTTATAAGTGCCTTCTTTACCTTCAATACCGTAATTACCAATTGCGTACTGATCGAAAACTTTACCCTCAGCTGTCTGGCCATAAATTAATAAACTGCACCTGCCTTTATAATCTAAAATGTAGTTTTCATCTGGCACAAATAATCCCGTGTCTGCTCGCCCGGCTCTAGAAATTTGAAAGACTTGATGCATAAATAGGCGTATGTCACGAGCGGTGGAGGCTTTATTGGTAACATTTATTAATCTACAAAAGCAGTTGTACTCATAATCAACAAAATCCTGAAAGCTTATTTCTATTTGCAATCTTTCACTAACCATTTTGACAATACTTACCAGGGCATCAACTTCAAAATCTACAGTTATTTTCCAGCTACCATCATCAACCCAGCTAAATTTACCGCCTACCCATATACCAATTTTGTGACTTAAATTGCGCGCGTTGCTTAGATTATCTAGGCCTACATACGGATAGTAAAAATCATTGACCAAGCCCTGTTCATTTAAACCAATGGTCAGGGCTCCGTTACCTAGCATTACTGGTCTACCCATTACCGCTTAACCCCACCGATTACCATGCTAAACAAGTACGCCGCTTTGGCTTAACCTAAATTTTATATCATGCCAAACGTTCATATATGATATAAATGCCTCGTAAGGTGAGTTATACGGACTAAAATAAGCGTGGATATCACCGTCGTTAAACCATTTGGTGCACATGTAATAAAAATGATCTGAGGTTTGAAGCTTACGCCAATCTTCTATTAGGTCTATATTGCCCGTGGCTCTAAGCTTGTTTTCTAGTGAATATAAATTAGTTATGGCCTGTTGCTGCATGGCATTGCCGAGCCAGGCGCTTAAATCACGTTCAGTGTCAGCCCAGGTGACAGTGTGGGGCACATCTATTTCATCTGAGGCTTCAAAACTATCAATTGCTTGGCTTACCGTCATAAAAGTGTGGTCATGATTTGCTAGCCACTTTTCAGGGAAAGCTTTTAAGAAATCAAAAATGCCGCTATCGCCCCACTGGTGTTCACCAAAGGTCTCGTAATCCATAAACAGGTTAAAAATATTACCATCGCCTGTGTCGTTAAGCCAGCCAATGTACTTATCGGCCGTCAATGGATATTGCTGCCAATTCTTATCACTGAACCTAAAGGCTACATCGTCACTTAATTTATAATTTTTCATCAGTAGCTTAATGTCTTTTGTAAAGGCGGGCTTATAAACGTAGTTGGAGTTGCGCCAACCAAGTATTTTGTCCCAACCTTCAGCTAAGATACCCTTGTAGCCAGCTTTATCGGCCCAGTAGGCAATGTCATTGTTGTAAGCTAGTTCAGTGTTCCTAAAGACTTTGGGAGTTTGCCCAAATGTCTTTTCAATTATTTTTTTATGCATATCGACTTGGACTTCAAACTCCCTTTTTGAGTAGAAAAAGGCCAGGCTGTGATGGTAAGTTTCGGCTAAAATTTCAACTTTACCTGTATTTATCAAATCTTTAAATGACTGCAGAGCTTCTGGCGACCACTGGTCCAATTGTTCTATTACTGTACCGGTAATAGACAAGCTAAGGTTAAAATCTTCGTACTTGTTAAGTAGCTCTAGCAGCAACTTATTGGTGGGCAAGTACGATTTTTCAGCAACTTTATGAATAATTTTTTCGTTACTGGTTTTTTGATTGTAGTCTGAACGAAAATAATCGTGATTAGCAGATATGTCAAAAACTGAATAATGTCTGATTCTATAGGGCTGGTGAACGTGCAGATATAGCACTATAGCCCGCTTCATGCTGTAGCTCCTTGGACGTGCTGATTATAGATGGACATAACCTTATCACTGGCGCTGCTCCAGCTTAACCCTTCAAACTCATCGTATGCATTAGTTAGAAGTGTATCGCGCAAGCCGTCATTCTGTACTACGGCAGTAATCTGGTTGGCCATTTCATCTACATCCCAATAGTCAACCTTTAGAGCGTTAGTAAGTATCTCTGCAATCCCGGATTGTTTTGATATTAATGCCGGTGAGCCGTAACCTATTGCCTCTAGTGGAGTGAGCCCAAAAGGTTCTGACACTGATGGCATAACAAACAAATCGGATACCGAAAAAGCATCACGCCAATTTTTGCCACGTTGAAAGCCTGTAAAAAAAACATTGGCGGAGATGCCTAGTTCGGCTGATAGACTAATTAGTTCGTGGTATTGTTCGCCGTCGCCAACTAATAAAAACAGTGTTTTGGGCGATCTAGCAATTACTTCTTTAGCTGCCCTCAGCAAATTAGGTAGGCCTTTTTGAATAGTTTGACGTCCAACGTTTGATATTACCCTGTAGCCTAGACTGCGCATTTGACTCAAGTAAACATAGACATTTTCGTCTGATAAACGCTTAAAATCATCCGGATTAACGCTATTATGAACAACTTCAATTTTATCTGCAGGTATACCGTACTCTTGAATAATCATTTCTTTGGTATGATTACTTACCGCAATCACTCTATCGGCAAGTGTCATGGTAAGCGATTCTATTTCTCTGATAACCGGATTGCCTTTATGTCCTCCGGCACGGTCATTTTCAATAGAGTGAATGTGTACTACTAACGGCCAGTCTGTTAATTGCTTAGCCTTTAAGGCAGCCCTAAATGTTAACCAGTCATGAGCATGAATAACGTCAAATTTTTGCGTACTTACTATTTTGGCAACCGTAGACGTGTATTCTGATAAGCCCTCTATAAAGTTATCAAAACCAAAATAACTTTCGTAAGCACCTATAATTTCTTCTTGGCTTAACTTATGATTTTTAGCATAAGTAAGTTTCATAAAAGGCACCTGATGTTCAGCTTTGTAGGGTAGAATAAACTCTATATCGGCACCGCTGTCAGCCAAGGATTTACATAAATTAAGACATGCGACCCCTAAACCACCACTATTATGTGGCGGCAATTCCCAGCCTAGCATTAGTATTTTCATGACCCTCTGTTTTTTAATGTTTTGTTTCTATGAAGATTATAGAGGTTATACCCAAGAAGCACAACCGTTTTGTTAATAATTACATTATGCCTATTTTTTTAGATTTTACAACAGTTTTTTAAAATGTATCGTGCACTAATTTAATTTGGCAGGGGCACGTGGAATTGAACCACGATCTAAGGTTTTGGAGACCTTTATAC
>CAYYAF010000046.1:0-5111 GCA_964469975.1 uncultured Candidatus Saccharibacteria bacterium | reverse complement strand
CGCGGAAAATCGGTTCATCGACACTACCCTCATCACTCAATATGTTGCCGCGGCCGTGTAATTGTACTGGTTGGCTAATAATATCGTCGTCATATTGTGGCGGCCGTTGTGAGCGTAAAAAGTCAGTAACTTTCTGTACTTCATCACTTTCTATAAGTGCACCCTGAATACGCTTTGGCTTGGGCATATCAGCCGTGCTAAATAACATATCTCCGCTACCCAGTAGTTTTTCGGCACCTATTTGGTCAATAATGGTGCGGGAATCTACCTGGCTAGTAGTAGTGAAGGCTACACGGGCCGGAATATTGGCCTTAATTAAGCCGGTAATTACGTCTACGCTTGGGCGCTGAGTAGCAATTACTAAGTGAATGCCAACAGCGCGGGCTTTTTGGGCTACCCTTACAATTAAAGCTTCTACGTCGCGGGCAGCCATCATCATTAGATCAGCTAGCTCATCTATAACAATTACAATATATGGCATGCCTTCATCTTGCTTAGCTTGGTTGTATTCAATAATATTGCGTTTACGGGCATCAGCTAGCGTGCGGTAGCGCCGCTCCATTTCGGCCACGGCCCATTTTAGGGCACTAATGCACTTTTCTGGCTCGGTAATAACACTTGTTAGTAAATGCGGGATCTCATTATAAAGCGAAAGCTCCACGTGCTTAGGGTCGACTAAAATGAGTTTAAGATCAGATGGTGAATTGCGGTACAGCAGACTAGTTAAAATACTGTTTATCATCACCGATTTACCGCTGTTAGTTTGGCCAGCTACTAGTATATGAGGCATTCTGTCTAGGGCAGCAGTTATTGGATTGCCAGTAATGTCTTTACCAATGGCTATGCCCAGTGGACTTTTAAGTTCTTGCCAGTCTGGGCTAGAAAATATACTGGATAATCGAACGGTGGCTGGTTTGACGTTTGGTACTTCAATGCCCACGGCCTTTTTGCCAGGAATTGGCGCCTCAACCCTTATAGATTGAGCCGCTAAATCTAGCGCTAGGTTATTTTCTAGAGCGGCTATTTTAGTAAGCTTAACCCCGGCTGGCGGTTTAAGAGTATATTGGGTAACTCGCGGGCCAATGTTGGCGCCTTCCATGTCTACATTGATATTAAAGTTTTCAAAAGTTTCCTTTATGGCTTGGGCATTAGCATTTACATCGCCGGCGTTGGCTTTATCTTGCTTTTGATTAAGTAGTTCAACAGATGGAAACTGCCAATCCGGGTCACTAGCTGCGGTTAATGCCTCTTTGTTTTCGGCCGAGGTCATTTTTTGGGCTGTGTTTTTAAAGCTGCTTAAGCGCTGGTTGCCATTCATGTGTTCAACCGGCACACCTTCATTTAACTTAAAATCGGTTGCCTTTTGTTTAAGGTCAGCCAGGTCAGTGTCTTCTTTTTGCTTATTAAATAGCTTGGATATATTTTTTAATATTTCTAGTGATAGGCCAAAAGCATAAAACGAAGCAATTAACGCAAAGGCAAAAAACATTAGTCCAGCTGGCCATTTATCAATGGCATTTAGTACGGTTCCGCCAACTAATTGGCCAGTTTCACCGCCATGACCACCACTGTAAACACCGGTTGTATCTTTACTAGCAAAAGTTACATAAAACCAGCTGGCCGCAAATGCCAAGGCCGCTAACATGGCAATAAATTTGCCCAGCGGCACACGCTTATCATCACTTTTGAACTTCATAACTGCAAAAAACACTAAAGCAAATGGAGCTAAATAAGCTGTCCAGCCCAGTAACCAATAAGTACCATTAAATAACCCTCTTGGTAAACTGCCTCCGGTATTAAAGCCACCCAACAAAATAAAAATAGCTGCAATTATTAATAATATTGCACCGGCCAAGGGCCAAAAATTAGACTTTTCCTCCGTTTCGGGGGCCTTTTTATTTGATCGACGTGTTTGTTTTTTCTTCTTAGCCATAAGCTTAAATTATTATATCCTAAATCTGGTTATCTGTCTTCGGTCCAAATATTTGATTCATTTTATGCCTAGTGTAATCTACTAGCACTGCTGTTTTGTCTAATAACTGGCCTAGACTTTCAACGTTAGAAGATTCATATTCCTCTGATAAAGTGTACATAGCATCCCTAAATTTAAGATCTAGTTTAAATATATCTAAGGCTTTGCTGGCATCGCCGTCAGCCATATTAAATGCTTGTTCATAGGCGTGGTCTGTGACAGATAAATTTACTTCATCAATCGCATACGATTCTGCAAAAATATCAATTATTGCTGTTCCTTCAAATGTTTGGGTAAATTTTTGTTCTATATCCGATGGGCCAGTAATAAATTCGGTCATAGTAAACATACTATAGCAAAAAATACAACATTTGTCAATCTACTCTTCTATGCTTTGAACTATCGCTTGAAAAGCTAGGTCTTTTAAGCGCTTTTCACGAACATCTGCCCGTTCGGCGTCTATATGAACAACTCTATTAATATCACTAGGTGGTATTAACTTCATGACCTCAGGATCAAGGTCAACTTTTGTAACTGGTTTAAGAAATACTAAACTTTCTTCACTTCCCTCAGGCATACTTAGTATTTTACGCCTATTTAAAGGAGTTTGAAATTATATACGAGAACTACCGTACGTGCTTGTAGATTGAGGTTGAGTAGCTATTGCTTCCCAACGTTGCAAATCGCCTGCTGTGTTTGCATGGACAGTAGCATGTGCTGGTAATTCATGACTTGGATCTATTGCAATTTTGCCAATTTGAATACTAGTGTTTGGAGGTGTACCAACAATCAATTCTGTAGGTCCTTTTGCTTGGTCAACTGTCCGTGCAAAGTTCGCCCAGTATTGCTGAGTTTCGCCTCCACTACTGTAGTCTTCAGCTAGATTATGAGTTTGAGCAAAGTTGTCTATTTTGGTTGGGTGTATCATTTCTGTCCTTTAGATAACGGTTTTCTATCAATAGAAACATATTAGCATACATTAGCGTTTTTGTCAATTTACTTGTGTTTAGGGAAAAGAGCAGCCCGAGCAAAAATCGCACTTTTTGCCCGGCGCGATGAGAAAAACCGTAGATTTGTCTTATTAGGCGAAGGCGCTGTTAATCTATCCGGGCGTCTTGGTTTAGCAACTTGGCACGCATTTGTTGGAAGCGTTTTTGTAGTTCCTCGGCCTGTTCTTGCGGTTGCTTGCCATTTGTTTCACCATTACCATTGCCGTTGCTTGGCTTCTGCTCTACTTTGCCGCCAATCACATTTACCACCGGGATAACAATTGGGCTACGCTGGGTTTGTTCGAATAGGAAATGTGTAACATGTTCTTTAAGTTCGGCCTTAAATCTATCTAAATCAATCCTTTTGAACCTTTGAGTAACAGCTCGGCGCAGTTCTGCGCGGAAGGCATTCATAAGCTCTTCATTATCGCGCATATATATGAAGCCCCGGCTAATTATATCCGGGCTGGTTAGTAAATTGCCGGATTTTTTATCGACGGTTAGTATGACCGCCACTAGGCCTTCTTCGGCCAGCATTAAGCGGTCCTTAATGACTATGTTGCTAACTATGGCCCCGGTTTGATCTACCAAAACTGTACCATGCGGAACCTGGTTAATTATTTCCATTTTATCTTTAGTAAAGTCCATCACTTGGCCGTTTTCGGCGTTAATTGTGTTGCGGCGCGGAATGCCATGCTCTACCGCAATTTCTATGTGGCGCTGCTTAGAACGAAAACTGCCATAAATAGGCACAAAAAACTTAGGCTTTAACATATCTATGAACTCGCCGTACTCTTCTACGCTGGCATGGCCACTAACATGCAGCGGGCCAACACCGTCTAAATCATGGGTTTCATGACGGTAAACATGTACGCCTTTACGCATAAGGTCATCTACCATATCGCCAATTAGGCTGTCGTTGCCGCTTTCTGGAATAGGTGTGGAGCTTAAAATAACGGTATCTTGTTCCTTTAATTTAATGTGTTTGTGATCGCCCTCGCTCATACGCACTAAGGCGCTGTTGGGTTCACCCTGACTGCCAGTAGCTACCACAACTATGTCCTGGTCTTTAATGTTTGCAGTGCTGGCAATTGGCACAAAAGTACCCTTTGGTATTTTCATGAAGCCGTGGCGCACAGCCATTTCTAGCGTGCTAACCATACTGCGGCCGTCCATAGCCACTTTTTTGTTGTGGTGCACAGCAGCGTTTACAATCATTTGAATACGGTTCATGTTGGTAGAAAATACTCCCACAAAAATTCGGCCTGGTGCTTTGTCCATAATATCTATAAAGCTCGGCTCAATAGTACTTTCACTTGGTGTACGGCCATCACGTTCAGTACTGGTACTTTCACTAAATAGTGCAAGGACACCTTCTTGGCCTAGTTGTTTAAGACGCTCGACATCTGTTTTTTCATGATCTAATGGGTTCGGATCTAGGCGGAAATCACCACTGTTTACAATTCGCCCTACTGGAGTATCTATTACAACTGTTGTGCTGCCCGGAATTGAGTGAGTTACACGCACTAATTCCACAAAAAATGGGCCAACTTTTAGTTTTTCATGAGTGTCTTCATTCATAGTAATGGTTTTAAGTTCAAAACCATCTGGCATGGGTAGGCCAAAGTTTTGAAAAATTTCTTCAACCCGGCCAATGGTAAACTTACTACCATAAACCGGTGCTGGGTACAGCGGTAAAATATGCGGCAAAGCGCCGATATGGTCTAAATGCCCGTGAGTAATTACGTAGGCTCGGAGTTTATGTTTGATGCTTTCCAAATAAGTTGTGTCGGCAATACCATAGTTAATACCAGGTAGATCTACACCCAAGTCATTACCGGCATCAATGACTAGGGCATCATTTAAGTACTCAACCAGTAGCATGTTTTTGGAACCACCACCATCCATACCGCCCAGGCCAATAACTTTTAGGCGTGGGCTATCGTCTATAACGTTGGCTCGCTTAGGTTGGTTTTGAGATTGAGTATTGGCTGTTTGGTATTGGCTGGCAATGCGGTGTGCATCGTCCTGATTGCGCTTTTGGGCACGCATAGCAGCCCCACGCGAAACGCTACGGCCCAGTGGATTGGGTTTAGCCGAGTGGTTATTAGTAGATTTAGAGTTTTGTTGGTTTTTGTTATTCATAGGTT
>CAYYAF010000045.1:0-5261 GCA_964469975.1 uncultured Candidatus Saccharibacteria bacterium | reverse complement strand
CGTTTTGCGAGAGGATTCGCAAAACGGAAGAGCAGCAACAATACAAGACCCCGCTCAATTTGTGTCACTTGATTACACAAATTGCTAGCGGGGTTGATGTTAGTTGATGCGTGGTGCCCCCAAGAGGATTCGAACCTCTATCGCCGGCTCCGCAAGCCAGTGTTCTATCCATTAAACTATGGGGACATTTAGAACAGGGGTAATGTTAGCACTTTTAAGATGCAAAATCTAGCAATCGCTGCGCGGAGAGCCTCAGCACACAGGTTTTCTGCTACAGTAAAGTACTGTGGTTAGGCTTAGAATTGGAATACTATTAATAATTCTTTCGTGGTTTCCTTTTGCACAAATATTAATCGAAGTTGCTCATAGTAATAACAAACTATCTAGTGAGCATAGCGCGAATATATTTAGGCTAGCGGTTTGGACTGTGCAATTTATTATAGGTTTATTTGGCTTATGGCTCGCCGGTAAGGTCGTGGCCGATCAAATTAAACACGACGGCTGGAAAAGAACACCTGCTAATGTTTGGAGGATCTTCCTGCACGGAGAATAGCTATGGGACCAGGAATACTTAGAATTGCTGCACTGTGCATATTGATCGGCGCTGCCTCGATACCAGTCAGTTTTACAGTCAATAGCTCACCAGTAATCGTTTGGCTGGGCAATGCGTTGGGCTCGCTAGTTTCGGCGGTTGTAGTTATATACATCGGCAACAGAATTACGAACGAGAGGTTTAAAGCTAAAGTTAGTAAGCGCAGGATTGGCAATAAGGTTGTTAAGGCTTTTAACGAAGGGGAGGATAACAAAAAAGTTATAGGGGCCGGCGGTTTTATCAATAAACACGGATTAAGAGTATTCGCTTTTTTGTGTCCGATTTTTCCAGGAGTACTTATTGCTACCATCGCAGTATTTTTACTGCATTTAGATTTACGAATCTATAAGAGGTGGATGTTTGCCGGCATATTTTTTGCCAGTGGGATATATGTTTTTGGCTATTGGCTAATATTCATTAAATAAAATCATCAAAAAACCCGCCGGGTTAACTAGCGGGTTTTTAATTGAATCTACTAGATTTAGATGTCGGACTCAGCACCCATGGCAATCATTAGACCGCCAGAGATAATTAGCCAAACGCCCAGTAACCAAACGAACGCAAGCGTTCCGTGAAATGGATATCGCCATAGCCATATACCTGCAGCTGCAGATAACAAACCATACAGCAGCGCTAGGACTCTATGTCCGCCAGTGACTGCTCTTGCTGTAAAGGCATTTATTACATGAACAAACCCTTGGACGAAGAACACCAAGCCTATCAATGTAATGATAGTAAGTGTTGTTAGGGCAGGTCGTTGGACTAAGTAGGCGCCAACACCAAGCTCTAAAATACCAAGCAAAATTGTTGCTATCCACCCGATGCCACCCCTTCGCACATCTCTAACACCTTGTACTATGGCCATAACACCGCTTAGCAGAAGCCATATGCTTACCAAAGTAACAAGTGTTAATACTGTTAGCTGTGGCCAAACTAGAGTTAAGATACCTAGCAAAACCGCTAGACCACCGCGCCAATAGAAGTAACTTCTATCCACCACCATTACATCCGCCCTTGCCATATAAGAACCTCCTTTTATAAGTTAACTATATAACTTTATTGTTATTTTGTGCAATTAACAGATTGGCAGTTGAAATAATTAGGTCTCTTTAACTTCTTTGTGGCCGCCAATTGTTTCTATAGTAAGTACCAGGAGTAACATCACCAAAAGATAGATAAACAAGCTTTGTGGAGTAATCCTGACAAGCAACATTAGAAGGCTTAAGGCAGCAACTATGCCCCACTCTAAAACTCGTTTATTGTTTTTAATAAACATTGTGAATCTATTCTCATGAGCAAAAATTTGTTCATGAAGCTTACCGCTAAATAACAATCCGACCTGCCTTTGGGCTATTGCTGCATTTTTAGACGGACCTGTTACCCAAGCGACAAACCAGATCACAAGGGCTGCCAAGATTATAGTTACAGTTTGGATTACAAATGAGTGGAAGAAAATTCCCAGCGCATTTTGAACTCCTTGAGAATACTGAGGGTCTACCTTGTTAACTATTTGATTCTTAACTATGCCCAGTGAAACTAGCGAAGCAACCATAAGTAGCGCCGAAGCAATAGCAAAAGTGTATAAGGTAGTCCGCCGATTTTTACTAAGCCATAGACCAACTGCCAGCAGAACAAGCATAGAAATTATGGCCAAAAGCCGCCAAGTATCGATGTTAACTACCAAATTATGAAAAGCCGGCAACCAAGTGGCGTTAATAATTGTGATGTCGCCTACTTTTGACGGGAGTTGTTTACCAGCCAAAAAACCCAGCTTAGTGTTGCTAAGGCTTGCTGTTAACTGGTTGAAGACATCGTTTAAAGATATGTCGCCATCGCCTTCGTACTTGGATGCAAAATTAATAAGTCTTTCGTGTTGTTTGGCTAAAGTGTCGTTCCATTTATTTTGTATTTTCGGATTAGCCAAAGCTTTATTTAGGCTAGAGTTAGTCAGTGATTTGAGCTGATTGGCCAATTGAGGCGCGAGAAAATCAGCCTTTGGCGGTAATACATTTTGAATATTTTGCTGAACATCTATGTTATTAAAAATGCTGTTAGTAGTGTAAAGCGCCGCCGCAGTCTGGACGCCAGGATCTTTAATGATGGGCGAAGTAGCTGCAACAAATCGGTCTTGTTTTACAATCGTATTACCGAACCAGAATAAAAGATTTCCAATAGTGAGCAGGGCAACCGCTAATGATATAAAAATAACCACGCCTATTTTTCTAAAAAACTCTTTAAAACTTCTTTTAGATTTTGGCTGGGTGTGATTTAAAGTTTTTTGGACTTTTTGACTCTTTAAATTTCTAAGTTCGGCTTTAAGCTGAGCGTTTTCCGCTCTTAACTTCTTGAGTTCGCCTGATGGTTTTGAGTTCATAATTTACCTCTCTGCCCACCTGTTTCTAAACTGTAGTATATGCTCATTGCCCCATTAGTAACATTACAAATAAAAAAAGGTGATATATATCACAGTTAATTTACAGGTGCACAGTCAAACTAACAGTAATGAAGAAGTGGTTGGTCATTGCAATATTGGGCATTTCCCAATTTGTGATGATTTTAGACAGTACGGTTATGAATGTCTCTATTTCTACAGTGGCTAAAGATTTAGGGACTACTATTTCCGGGATGCAGGCAGCCATTACTTTCTACGCACTGACAATGGCCGCGCTAATGCTTACGGGGGGCAAGCTTGGGGATATATGGGGCAGGCACCGAGCTTTTAGGATTGGATCAATTGTTTACGGCGTTGGTTCTTTAATCACGGCGCTAAGCACCAGCTTGGGTGTTTTAATGTTTGGCTGGTCACTGGTTGAAGGACTAGGAGCAGTTTTAGTTATCCCCGCCATAGCCGCCTTGGCTGCCATAAACTACGAGGGCAGGGACAGAGTTGTAGCCTTTTCTATTTTAGGAGCTGCCACCGGACTAGCGGCAGCGGTCGGTCCCATAATCGGTGGTTTTGTGACAACTTACTTGTCTTGGAGATATGTGTTTGTCGCAGAAACAATAATCATGGTAGGGGTTCTGCTTGTATCTAAAAAGATTAAAGACCAGCCTACTCACGGCAAACCGACTTTGGATATTTTTAGTTCATTTTTATCAGCTACCGGCATGGCAATGATAGTATTTGGAGCATTACAAAGTAAAACCTGGGGCTGGGTAAAGCCACTGGCAACACCAACCATCAATGGAAAAGATATAGCCCCCCTAGGAATCTCGTTAGTAGCCTATTTAATACTGGGCGGTGTTTTAGTGCTGTGGTTCTTCTTAAGCCGACAAAGACGTCTGGAACAGTCTGGCGGTAATCCGTTACTAAAAGTTTCTATGCTTCAAATTCCAGTTTTACGCAGTGGTCTAAGTGTACTTATGGGTCAATACTTTATAATAGCGTCGTTATTCTTTGTTGTGCCGGTTTACCTACAGACCATTTTGGGTTACGACGCGCTTAAAACAGGGGTAAAGTTAATACCTCTGTCGCTTGGCTTGCTGGCTTTTTCGGCAATAGGCTCCAAAATGTCGGCGGTCAGGCCGGCTAGAAACATTGCTAGGTGGGGCCAACTGGCTATGAGCTTGGGTGTACTTTTGGTGCTGGGCTCGATTGAACCCGCGCTACGAGGTGTGCTTTTCGCAATTGGTATGTTTGTAATTGGTGCCGGGTTTGGTCTTTTGGCATCGCAGCTTGGCAATATAAATATGTCTGCCGTAGATAAAAATGATACTGCCGAAGCGGGTGGCTTACAGGGCACTTACCAAAATCTTGGTTCATCGTTTGGGACCGCCATTGCTGGATCGATTTTTATGGTTAGCTTAACTTCTGGTTTTACCGCAGCAATTCAGAGCAGCCCCGATCTTAGCCAGAGTACTAAAAATCAAATTACTTCCAAGACTGATACTGGAGTCCAGATTGTTTCACAAAATCAGGCTTATAACTCCATTATCGAACAAGGAGGCAGCCCCAGTACTGCGACAACTGTTTCAAGTACATACCAGCAATCTCAGATCTCGGCCCTTAAGGAATCACTGTTTGTGGTGTTTGCAGTAGGAGTTTTGTCTTTAATCTTGTCAAGAAATTTACCATCTACTGTACCGGTTAGAAAATAAAGTGATATGAATCACTGCTTAGTGGTAAGCTAGAAGATATTGTTAGTTCGTAAGTAATAGAGAGGGGTACTATATGGGTCCAGGTAGAAGAAGGTCACGCCGACGCGGACTAATTGTGGGTGCAGCGGTTGGATCAGCCGCGGCCAGACGTAACAATGATCAACAGCAAGATGCGCAACCAGCGTCTGAGGTTGATCAAATGGCAGAACTTGAAAAACTAGGCCAGCTACATGCCGATGGCATCCTAACCGACGAAGAATTCCAGGCCAAGAAAAAACAAATTCTCGGCCTTTAGAGTTTATTTTTGTTTATTAGACCGAGTAGTGCGCCTGTTGTGCACCTTTTCAGCACGCCTGCGCAAGGTAAGAGATATAAAGGTCGTTATTATGCCTATGCCAAAAAGCACATAAAAGGTAGTAAAGATTTTTCCAGCATCAGTATGAGGGGTTAGGTCGCCGTAGCCTACGGTGGTAAGTGTTATAACGCTAAAATAATATGCATTTAACCAAGAAAAGCGCTCTACGAAGTGGTAGACAACTGTGCCCGTAACTAGCGCAAACACTGCTGCTGC
>CAYYAF010000044.1:0-5336 GCA_964469975.1 uncultured Candidatus Saccharibacteria bacterium | reverse complement strand
CATCGGGTAAAAAGTGCATTTCTATTTTTATAATGCCATCGCCAGCACAGTTTTCGCAGCGCCCACCTTTAACGTTAAAGCTAAATCTACCGGGTGAATACCCACGAATCTTAGCTTCAGGTACACTAGCGAACAGTTCACGAATAGGCGTAAATAAGCCTGTGTAAGTTGCGGGGTTAGATCTGGGCGTGCGACCAATTGGCGATTGATCAATAATAATTACTTTATCTAAATGATTTATGCCGTTTACTTCGTCGTGCCGGCCCGGTACAGTGTTTGCTCTATGTAACCTGGCTGCCAGCTCTTTGGCTAGAATATCGTTAATTAAACTTGACTTACCGCTGCCGGACACACCGCTAACTACAACAAGTTGACCAAGCGGAATTTTAACTTCAATATTCTGCAAATTGTTTTCGCGGGCACCTTTAACAACTAAGTTTTTGCCATTGCCAAGCCGACGCTTACGCGGAATATGAATTTTTTGTTCACCGCGTAAATACTCACCCGTTATACTTGCTTTAGCTTTTGCAACGTTTGAAGGTGAACCACTGGCTATAATCTTACCGCCATGTATTCCGGCACCCGGGCCTATGTCTAATAAATAATCAGCTGTTCTTATAGTTTCTTCATCGTGTTCAACTACAATTACAGTGTTTCCAAGATCACGTAAATTTTTTAGAGTTTTAATGAGTCTGGCGTTATCACGTTGATGTAATCCAATTGAGGGTTCATCTAAAACATATAGTACACCTTGAAGTCCCGAACCAATTTGAGTAGCCAGACGTATTCTTTGCGCTTCACCGCCAGATAGTGTTACAGCACTCCTTAGTAAGCTTAAATAATTAAGCCCAACGTCTTGCATGAATATTAAACGAGTTCTAATTTCCTTTAATATTTGCTGTGCAATATGTTGCTGTTTTTCATCTAACTTAATATTTGCAAAAAAACTAGCCGCATCGTCAATTGATAATTGGCAAATATCCATAATAGATTTATTGGTCACCGTAACGGCTAAAACTTCGGGCTTAAGTCTTAGCCCTTTGCAGGCATTGCACGGTTTTTCTTGCATAAACCGTTCTATGTCACGCCTAACAAAGTCGCTTTCAGTTTCTTTATGACGACGTTCTAAATTAGTAATTACACCCTCGTAGGTAGTTTCGAAATAACGGCCTCCGCCTAACCCAACTTTGTACCTTTCAGCTCCAGTTCCGTACATTAATATATGTAATTGATCTTTGGTTAGTTCGGATGTAGGTATATGCAGGCTAAATTTATACCTATCAGCTACGGCTTGCAATTTTTTCATATACCAAGCATCAATCGAAATTCTATTGAATGGTCTTATTGCACCTTCTGCAATTGTTAACCTGCCGTTTGGTATAACTAATTCTGGGTCAACTTCAAGCCTAGAGCCTAGACCGGTGCAAACGGGACAGGCTCCGTGAGGACTATTAAAACTAAAAGTCCTTGGTTCAAGCTCTGGAATAGCCACCTCCGGATGATCAACACAGGCATACATTAGTGAATATGAAAGTTCTTTATTGGTGTCTGCATTAAGAGTAGTCACTTTACCGTCGGCCACTTCTAAGGCTTGTTCGACTGCTTGGGTTAACCTGCCGCTGCTTTCTGCATCATTTACAAGGCGATCAATTACAATTTCTATTTTGTGCTTATAGTTCTTATCTAAAGCCGGGAACTCATCTAGCGCATAAACAACTCCGTCTACTCTAGCTCTGGCAAATCCGGCTCTTTGATATTGTTCCGGTATATGTTCAAAGGCTCCTTTTTTATCGATAATAATTGGTGCCATGATCATTAATTTAGCTTTTTTTGTTAAAGACGAGATTTGATCAACAATTGCAGTTGAAGTCTGACGTGTAACTGCTTTAGAGCAAATTGGGCAGTGAGGCGTACCAATCCGGGCAAATAACAGACGCAAATAATCATAAATTTCTGTAACCGTAGCTACGGTACTGCGGGGGTTACGGCTTGTTGATTTCTGATCAATACTGATAGCTGGACTTAGGCCATCTATTTGATCTACATCTGGCTTTTCCATTAACCCCAAAAATTGCCGTGCATAAGAGCTAAGTGACTCAACGTAGCGGCGTTGACCTTCGGCGTAAATAGTATCAAAAGCCAGACTAGATTTACCTGAGCCTGATAATCCGGTAATAACCACTAATTTGCCGCGCGGGATCTCTACGTCAATGTTTTTGAGGTTATGCTCACGCGCCCCTTTTACTACTATAAAATCACTCATAAAGTTCAACAATTATACGCTTTTACAGAGAAAAAATCCAGAGTTTAACAGCTCTGAATAGAAAAAATCAACCATAAGCAATAAAATAATTTTATTGACTTATTAGCAATATTGTGTAAAACTACTCTCAAAGTAAGAGGCCTAGGGCAGCTATGTTAGATTTTATAGTGCTCGGGCTAATACCGGGCACCCACTTACAGATTACCTTTCAATGGATATTGATATTTGTTATTGCTGTACTGATATTTATGCTTATTATTAGTGCCTCGGATATGACTTGGCTAAGACTCGCCCTTAAAAAATTACTGCTAAATCCCAAGACTTATAGATTATATCTAGACAAGGGTTTTAAGCTGGTAATATACTTTCTCCATAAAGTTGTAGCTCTTCGAGTATAAATTCTTGTTCGCCACTAAGTTTAGTCTGAGTTTTAATGTCTTCTATGGTTTTAAAATATTTAGCAATACGGCTATCTTGTCCGCCCGCGGACAAGCGCTGCCATAAATATTTATCCCAAGTAGATCTTTCTTGGGGTGATAGTAATTTTGGATAATTCCTTGCTTTATATAGCGGCAACAAAGTTTGCAAGCGTTTATCTTTTATGGATGATTCTAACTGGCTTAATTCTTCTGGCTCTGCCCCTCTTACTAAACTCATTGCTCTTTTATCCTGGCTATCAAAAAATTTGTCATATAGTTGGTTATCTATATCTTGTTTATCGCTAAAAAAGCGCTCTTGCTGTTTTTTATCTAATATCTCTAAGGCCTCTAATAATTGTTTTGGCCAATCTTTTAATTTACGAAGTTTTTGCTTGTTTTTATCAACTTCCTTAAGATCAATTTTAAGTCTTTTTTGGCTTTTTAAATCTAAAGTACTAAGCGGTGCCACAGCCGGACTACGATTAAATTGCATAGTTTTGATGGGTAAAATTATCCCTTCTTCAAGGTCACGGTGTTGCCAAGCAGCTACTAGTTCATCGAGCCTAAGTTTTGAATAATTATCCGGGTTGTAGCGCAAATCGTAGACTAAAGCTCCTTGTCTTTTAGGATGATCAACTATTTTTATAGCCACCGTAGTTTTTTCAAATTCACTTGGGTATTTACCAGACGTATAAACAAACGGTTCGTTTGCATTTACTAGTCTAGAAATCTGGTCTTTACTGCGCATTTTTAGTAAGAACTCAAATAGTTTGCTTTGTTTAGCTTTTATAAGCCTGGCTAAAGCAATCGTGGCTTCAACGTCACTAAGAGCATCATGAGCGTTACTATGATCTAATTTATTAATAGAGGTTAGTAAGCCTAGCTGGTTACTGGGTACACCGCTGGAGTTAAATGGCCATTTTATACCATCTGGTCTAAGGGCTCTGGTCATGCGTGTAATATCAATTAAATCCCACCGTGAATTATTATCTTGCCACTGCCATTCGTAAGGATCATAAAAATTCCTAAATAATAAGTGGCGCAAAAATTCATCGTCAAACCGAATATTATTAAAGCCCATAAAGATAGTGTTGGGTTTAACAATTTCTTCGTAAAAATATTTAGTGAAGTCAGCTTCGGTTATGCCATCAGCTAAAGTTTTTTGGGGCGTTATGCCAGTTACTAGAATCGCCCTAGGATCTGGCAATATATCAGGCGAAAGTTTTATATAAAAATTATCTGGTTGGCCAATGGGTTTTAGATTCATGTCCGTTCGCTGGCCGCCAAACTGCATAATTCTATCAGTTCGTGGATTAAACCCAGTGGTTTCTAAATCATAAAAGTAAAAAGTCATGTCTAGAATTCAAGTTGGTAAGAACGTTTTTTGCCAATAAATATAGTTTGACCAGGTTCGATGCCATGCTTATCTAATTCTTTTAAAATACCCATCTTGCCCATAATATCGCGCAATCGTTCTACACCAGCTATGCTGTTAAAATCTGTCCTGGCAGCAAAGCGCTCAATCTTGTGGCCGGTAATAACAAAAAATTCAGCTTCCTTTTTTACATTCCAATCGTTACTACTGCCAGTAAATTTTAAAATTGGTAGATTAGACTTCTTTGCTTTACGAAGTTGTTTAGTGTGTTCTTTTTGAACCACATCTTTAACTTCGAATAATAAATCGTTAATACCGTGTTTACTTACAGCTGATATGGCATATATAGGCGTAAGCGGTGGAATTACTGTTTGAAGTTCAGCTTCTTTTTCGACTATTAAATGCTTGTCAACTCCATCGATTTTATTCAGCACCACAATCTGAGGACGTTTGGTTAGATCGATATGATAATCTTTTAGTTCCTTCTGAACTGTTTTATAAGTTTGCAATATATTTTCTTGGTAGATATCAATTAAGTGTATTAAAACGCTGGTTCGCTCAATATGGCGCAAAAATTCATCACCTAAACCCTTGCCCTTGCTAGCACCTTCAATAAGACCAGGAATATCGGCAAATAATAGTGAGGTTTTTTCGTCTATATCAACAACACCTAAATTTGGAGTAAGGGTAGTGAATGGATAATCGGCAATTTCTGGCTTAGCGTTACTAATTGTCGCCAGCAAGGTAGACTTTCCCGCGTTAGGTAAACCAACTAAGCCCACATCGGCAATCATTTTGAGCTCTAGAATAATATTTAGCTCTTCGCCACTTTCTCCCTTTTCAGCAACTCTGGGAGCTTGGCGGCGAGAAGATACAAAGTGGGCGTTACCAAAACCACCTTTGCCGCCTTTAGCAATTACTATTTGTTGGTTATCCTGAGTTAAATCAGCCAGTTCTTTACCAGCTTCATCTAAAGCTATGGTGCCCACCGGTAAATCTACTATTAAATCTAGGCCGCTTTTACCGTGCTTTTTACGCTTGCTGCCATTTTGGCCATAAGGTGCTTTGATTTCTTTTTTATATCTAAACGCCGCTAAAGTGTTTTGATTACGACTAGCTCTAAGTATTACATTACCGCCATTACCGCCATCGCCGCCGTCAGGGCCACCCTTATCAATAAATTTTTCGTGTCTAAAACTAACAATGCCATTGCCGCCATTTCCAGCTTTAACCGACACTTGTACTTTATCCACAAACATACTCATAGATTACAGATTAA
>CAYYAF010000043.1:0-5363 GCA_964469975.1 uncultured Candidatus Saccharibacteria bacterium | reverse complement strand
TCGGGATCGTCTAATGGTAGGACACTGGGTTTTGGTCCCAGCAATCTAGGTTCGAGTCCTAGTCCCGAAGCCATTTTATTTAGTTTTGAATTATGTGGGGAAAGCCTAAGTTATCAATTTTTGTCGGTATAGACTTTGGGATTCCCACTGCAACTTTTCTGGTATTAACTGAACCGTCTGCATTAAAGTTTACCGTTGCGCTTATATCTAGGCTTATCATTTGCCCTAGCGCTGAATTACCGCTCATTTCATCAAATATAAAATTACCTAAGGAATAAACAACGTACTTACCCTTGTATTTTTCAGTCGGTTCAACCACATGCGGATGACTGCCAATTACAATGTCAGCGCCGTTATCTATAAAAAAATGCGCCCACTTTGTTTGATAGACCGATGGTAAAGTTTGATACTCTACGCCCCAATGGGGGAACACAACTACAATATCGGCAATATTACGAGCATTTTTTATAGCCTTAGCATCTAAACTCTCATCAAAATAGGCGGAGCCGGCAGTGTTTGGCCCGGCATTTGTGTATATATTTTCTATACTATTTAAAGCTACGATTGCCAAACGAATAGTTTGAGTATTATCTGTAGAAACGGGGATATCTACAACTAGGGGCTGAAAGGCCCCTGTAATATTTTTGCCGGCACCAGCAGTTTTTATTCCGGCTTTTTTTAGATTATCAAGCATGTTGGCAGTAGCGGCCGGGCCAAAATCACGAGTATGGTTGTTGGCCAGCGACGCAATTTCAATATGTGCATTTTTTAATGTAGTTAGGCTTTCTAGTGGCGCATTAAAAGTAAAAAGTTTGCCGGCAGCTTGACGGCTTACACTTGGCTCGGCAATGGTCGTTTCTAAGTTTATTATTCTAACGCCATACTCATCTAGTGTCGGTTGAACATACTTAAAGGGGTTGTTCCCGGCTAAAATTTGATCACCAATTGATCTGGCCAGCATAACGTCACCCATAAACAAAAGCCGGTTTTTAAAAACCTTGGTTGTTGGCTGGGCTATTTTTTTACTTGGGGCCTTGGTGACTACTTTAACTTGGTTGGAAGAGTAGTTTTGCCTATAGGCAACTATGCCCAGCAAAGCACCGATTATTGTTAACCCGGCAAGCAGCCACAATTTATAATTTCTCATTATCAATTAGTATAAACAATTTTGAGTAATTTTATTTTTCCACAGATTTAACAGAGATATATCGTCATTTTCTAACTTAAGCAATTGACAGCTATGCTAGTAGAGGAGTACAGTGAAACTTGCCATCGTGAGGTGGCAGTTATCGAAAGATAACTGAATAAAATAGTGATATTTTATTCGGAAGAAGAGCCCCTAAAAAGGCTCTTTTTCTTTTTGCTAATTGACATAGATTTAATGCTTATGCTTGAATGGGCTAAGTATTATGCCAGTTAAATCAACACCAACAAGTTGGCTACACACTAATGTAACTAGGCTCTCATTAGTCCATTTTGCATATGCTTTTGTATTTGCCGCACAGACCATTATTTATGACGCTTGGAACTTAGTTACACCGGTAGCGGTTATGAACAGATGGATTGTGACTGGTATTTTAGTTGCTATTACAGCGGCCGTTTGGTATTTAGCTCATAACACAGTAAAAAGTACGCTAGGTTTTAAGACTTTAGTATTTAGCTTGATTGTTACGGATATTGCAGTAGCCTCATTCAGCGTTTATACACAACGCGGAATGGCCAGCCGGGCAGTAATGCTATACGCCATACCGATTGCAGTATCAGCAGTTTTACTAAGCCGGGTAGCACTGTTTGCTACGGCAGCGGTTTCAGCCGCCGCTTATATGGCCACGGCTTATAGCTATTTTGTGCTTAATTTTAACGAAGGCTATAAAATTGAGCTTTACGGGGAAGTTGGTTTTTACTGTACCATTTTCTTTATTTTGGCGGCTCTGCTATGGATTGTAATACGGTCTAAGCGGCATAGACCCGCGAAGTAGTGCTAAAATAATTTAGTGTACAGCGTAGACGAAAAGAGTTTTGAAAAAATTGTCGCTAAGGCTATTGATGAGATACCTGATAAGTATGCTCGGCATATTAAAAACCTGGCTTTTGTAGTAGAAGATGAACCTTCACAGCAACAGCGCCATAAGCTAAAACTACAACCTTACCAGAGTTTATTTGGCTTATACGAAGGTGTGCCAATGACAAAACGCCCAGGCGGCTATAACCTTGTACTTCCCGATAAAATCACAATCTTTAAACGGCCGACTGAGTTTAGCGTTAACAGCCACGAAGAACTAGTTGATAGGGTTAAACAGACTATCTGGCACGAAGTTGCCCATTACTACGGCTTGGACCATTTTCAAATAGATGAACTAGAAGCCAAATAGGTTATGATAATTAATAGTACAATATTAATTAAGAAGGAGAAGTAAGATGGCAGATGAAAGCTCAGAACAGAAAGAATCCAAACCAGCTAAAGGCTATGGCAAACGGGCACTGTGGCAGTGGGTACTGCTGTATGTAGTAATTGCTATTGTTGTATATGGCTTAATATATCTTCTTTTCATTAAAGGCAACAGCAGCTCGGGCTATTAAATTTAGGTAACTGAATAAGTCCTTCGTTATGGCTGATTATATTTTTAGTAACAAAGTGACCGGTTGGCTAAATACTAAGGGTCCTAAAACGTTTGGTGACTTAGAAAAAGTCTTTCAAGAAAAAAGCTTTGCAGTAGCGTTTTTGCTACTTATGATAACTGCCGCCCTACCTATACCAACCGGTGGAATTACCCACGTATTCGAAATAATCACAATGCTTTTTGCACTGGAACTAGTTGCCGGTCGAAAACGCATATGGTCACCAAGATTTTGGCGCAAGCGCAACCTTGGCAATGTTCTTGAAACCAAAGCACTGCCTAAGTTTGTAAAATTTGTTCGCTGGTTTGAACGGCGCTCACAAAAGCGCATGGGAAGCCTACTAATAAATGGCTGGTTTTTAAGGTTTGTGGGTGTGGTGGTATTCGTACTTGCCCTGGCGGCGGCCGTAGCCTTGCCTTTTTCAATGCTAGATACGCTGCCGGCACTAGGGATAGTATTAATATCACTCTCGTTAATCTTAGAAGATATATTAATATTTTTATTTGGTATGGCACTTGGCACGGCTGGCATAATTATAGAAATAAGTCTTGGTTCCGCTGCCTGGCATTTGATATTTAAATTATTCTAGCGCCTGGTTTTACTACCAAAAAAGGCAATAGTAATAGAGCTACTGAGTTACGGTAAAGCTGCCAGCCGTCTCTTCATGTAAATGGTCATGGAATTTATACGTACCGGATTCGGAAAGTGTTATGGTTTTGCTTTGATTGCTTCTAATAGTCAGCTCTGACTGACCGGCATAGACCTCGTGCTGGGGGTGTTCACCGAAAGCCATATCTATTATTGCTGCGTCTTTATTGACAAAGGTCAACGTATCACACAGGCTGGCGTCGGTATGCAAAGGATATGCCTGGCCGTCTTTGATTGTTACTATGTGGCTGGCGTGTTGCCCTTGGCAAGCACCGGTTTTCTCGCCGCCAACTTGATAGATACCTTCATCATTTATCAGCCTCTTTACCTGATCGGACGGCGCCATATTATAGTGCAGGTTATTTATGATCAACAAAGATCCTGCTACTACAACTAGAATGATTCCTACCGTAGAAATGAAAAAGAAAAAGTTCCAATTTGGTTTTGGGCCGCGCCCCAGATGCAAGAAAAAGGTTATTTGAATGATCATTTGCATCACTGCAAACCCCAGAATAGTTGCCGCCAGCGCTGTACCCGATAAGCTTTGGTTGACTACCAAATAATACGGTATAAGTGTGAGTACTAGCGACAATATGAAGCCGATAACGTAGCTCTTAGTTGTGCCATGTTCCGGTTTTTGATGATGGTTAGAACTTCGTATTTGGTTACTCATACGCGGGCCATTAAGTAAACGATTGTGAATATAAAGATCCAAACAATATCCAGAAAGTGCCAGAACAGGCTCAGATAACTAAGTTTTCGTATCATGTGCTTGTTAAGACCTCGTCTCATAACAAATATCATAGTAATAGCCATCCACAGCAGTGCCGAAGTAATGTGCAGCCCATGCGTGCCTACAAGCACGAAGAATGAAGACAGAAAAGCACTACTTTGCAAAGTGTGGCCTTCATGGATAAACTTTGTAAATTCGCTCAGCTCTATGCTTAAAAACGCTAGACCAAAGGCGAATGTTATGCCGAACCAAATAAGTGTTTGGACCTTATTACGTTGCCGGGCCGCAATCATGGCAATTCCGCAGGTAAAGCTGCTGGTAAGAAGAATGAGGGTTTCGGCCAAAGCCAGCGGTAGACTAAAGAGTTGGCGTCCTGATTCTCCGCCATTCGTGTTGCCGTGCAGCACCGCGTAGCAAGCAAATAGGACTGCGAACATCAGAAGGTCGGTCATTAAATAAACCCAAAAGCCAAACATCAGCCTATCGTTGACACCGGCTTCGTGCGGACTCAATCCTTCAGCTTCTACCATGTGCGCCACCTTTTATTCCGCATAAAATCTAAACCAAATTTATAAACAATACCAATGAGTTCCCTTAGCCCCATATCTTCATCCGTATCGTCGTCCTTGACGTTGTCAGTAGCGCGATCTTTCTTTAACTTAGCTTCGTGCTCACACACTTCTTCGGCGGTTAGGGTGTACTCGACATGCTCGTTGAAGGCACGAACAATAAAGCTAACAATGATGCCTATAAACGATGCTATAACCAGCCAGTAAATCTCCCAAACAAAGCCAAAGCAGGCCAGGGTGCCAAAAATAGAAATATAAATACCTGCGCCCGTATTCTTGGGAATAATAATGTCCTCAAAGGCAGGTTCCGGCAAGCCCCGGCGCTTCATTTCCCAAAATTCATCACGGCTTTCTACATGCGGTATAACAGTGAAGTTGTAATGCTGAGGCGGCGACGAGGTAGCCCATTCCAGTGTTCGTCCGTTCCAGGGATCGCCGGTTGTGTCGCGCAAATGTTTCTTTTGAATAACACTGGCCAAAATTTGGGCCAGCTGCAGTGCCACACCAATAGCAATAACTATCCCACCAATGAACATGAGTATAAACAGTGGTTGCCAGCCGGTGGAAGCATCGTAATGGTCAAGCCGTCTGGTAGCTCCCATAATACCCAGTACGTACATCGGTATAAACGAAAGGCAAAAGCCAATTATCCAGCACCAGAAGGCATAGCGGCCAATCCGCTCATTGAGTTTAATGCCGCTGAACTTCGGGAACCAATATGACATGGCACAGAAAATGCCAAACAACACGCCGCCAATAACAGTTGAGTGGAAATGCGCCACCAAAAATAGGCT
>CAYYAF010000042.1:0-5416 GCA_964469975.1 uncultured Candidatus Saccharibacteria bacterium | reverse complement strand
ACAATTACAATTTCGCCTTCACGGGTTACCACGTAATCTTTATCGCGTTTAAATAAGGTTTGAGCTCTAAGGGCTTGTTCTAGGTGGTAAATTGTGCGGATATTTTCAGTAGCGTATAGGTTTTGAACGCCTAAGATTTTTTCTACGTGTTCCACACCTTCATCTGTTAAAATTACGGCCTTACGTTTTTCATCAACTTCACAGTCCACATCAACTTTTAGTTGCCGGGCAACTTTAGAAAATTGGGAATAGGCGCTACCACTAGTTACGGCCGGAGCACTAATAATTAAAGGTGTGCGAGCCTCGTCAATTAAAATGCTATCTACTTCGTCTACAATTGCAAAGTGCAAATCACGTTGGCGTAATTGATCTGTTTCGCGCACCATATTGTCACGTAAATAGTCAAAGCCATACTCGTTGTTAGTTCCGTATGTAATATCTGCCGCGTATGCTTCTTGCCTTGTGCATGGTTTTAAATGGCGCATACGCTCATCAAAGTGATCTTTATTTTCATAACTGGGGTCATAAATAAACGACTCGTCTGGAATAATAACCCCTACACTTAAACCTAAAAAGTGATAAATTGGCGCCATCCAACCAGCGCCTAATTGAGCTAAGTAATCGTTAACTGTTACTAAGTGAGCGCCCTTACCCTCTAAAGCATTTAGATATAGCGGTAATGTAGCTACTAAAGTCTTACCTTCACCAGTTTTCATTTCGGCTACACTGCCTTCGTGCAAAACCATACCTCCAATTAATTGAACATCAAAATGTCGCTGTTTGAGTGTACGATCGGCCGTTTCACGCACCACTGCAAATGCATCAGGCAGTATTTTATCTAGGCTTTCCTTTTCTAGCCTAGCTTTTAAAACCTTTGTTTGCTCTTTTAATTTAGCATCACTTAACTTCTTGTATTTGGGCTCTAAGGCATTTACTTCCTTAATCCGCTTGTTTAAACGTTTAAGCGTTTTTATTTGCGGATCGCCCAATACCCTTTTAAAAATTTTCTTCATTAAATTAAAACACTCCCTCGTTAGTCACTCAGAATATCAGGCTATATTGTACCGTATTCCTCCCCAAAACATGAACCTATATTTGCTTTTAAAACAACTTGTATTATGCAGCGCGAGCGATGTCTTCTACGGCTAACACAGGAACATGAAGAATATGATCACTGGGCAGTGAATATAGATAAGGCAGAAGTGTAGCTTCACTAAAGCTTAAACAAAGTGCTCTTACGCTTGCTTGCCCTACTAATTTTCCAACATGAATAATTGAATAAGTTCTAAATGGTCCCTCAAAGCTTAGGCCATAGAAATCAATTAATCCAACCTCTTCATCTTTTTCAAAAAATGCCGGGATTGATAAAGCCCTACCGGTTTGTACAAAATAATTACCTTCTGCTTTTATTTCCGTAGCTAAAGTATCAAGTTGAGCTAGTAACAAAGCCTCGTCTGGCTGTGTGCCAAAAACAGTACGTGAACTTACATGCTCTGCAAAAGGTTTAGCTAACTCCGCCGGATTATCTAATGAGCCAAATATTTCAGCCATTTTTATTCCCTATTTTGATTTATTATAACTTTGTATAAGTCTAAAAACCAAATCATTAGCCATTTATTGGCTTTAAGCCAAATACCACTCTTTTATACCATTATGACCAAAACAAGCGTGGTATTTAGTCGTCTTATAGGTATACGTACCGTCGTAACATAAGCCCGTAGAGCCAATTGGGGCGCAGTTATTGTAAGAAGTTAAGTATTGTCCGTCCGGGCAAGGTTTAACAGGTGGAGGTACGGGTGGTTGAGTAGGTGTGGTCGTGTTTGCACCCAATGTATGCGTACTTGCCAGAGCCAGATAAGTACCAGTCTTAACCACCTGGTCAACTGGTTTTTTAATAACCTCTTCGCTTAATTTGTTTTTACCAACGACTTTGCCATCTACCAGGGTTATTTGGTACGTAACGGTTTTTTTTCCTTTTTCGCCTTTAACGGTGATTTCACTACTGCCTTTGACTAAGCTATTGCTATAAACGATTGTTGTTTTGAAAGGGATGTCTTCAAAATCTAGTTCAGTTCTAATTTCAGTATTATTAGCCTGTGTTTGTGGCTGGCTATTTAATAACGATACATATGCCACACTTTTATAAGGTCCTGCAAAACTAAAATAATAGCCAGCTACTGCAATTACACTAAATAAAAGTGCCAGCAAAAGTTCACTTGTTTGTTTCTTGCGCTGTTTGGCCACTTACATTACTCCAGGTAATAAATTTAGTATGGGCCCAGTAATAAATTATTTCAACCCGCTTAACCTTACTTTTTATTTTGGAAGTGGCGGATTGTTTTCCAAATTCCAAATAATGTTGCGGCAGTTACTGTAGTTACTGCCGCTCCTTTGCCAAGTTTTACCAAAAAATGGCCGCTTTTTTCAGCCCTTTCTATATCTTTTAACTGATCAAGTGGCAGTACTTGGCTTATACCACTTTCCGGGTCAATGTAAGTAAAGGATAGTGTTTCTGAGCCGGCTTTGACGGCTGCTTCTTTTAGCTGATCTGTATGAGCAACAACGGCATCATCAATTGGATAAAATCCTTCCCCATATGTAGCTATATGTTCATATTCTGTGTAGCCACTCTCGCCTACTGGTTCAGTTACCATAACTGAATTTAGGCTCCACTACGTCTTAAAACTTTAGCCAAAACTCGCTGATGAAACCTGCCATCGGTGTGTGTTTCTTTATACTTTTTAAGTTGATTTTTAAGCTTGGCCTCAACAATGTCTACGGCTGCGTACATATTTAAGGTCGTTTCTTTAGTTGTTAGTCTACCGCGCGGTAAAAATAATATTACTTCACAAGTTGCTTGTTTGCGAGCCTTAATTTTAGTTTCAATTAACTTAACTTCCGCGTGTGCACTCCTGCGTGCATGGCGGCTCATGTATTTATCTAACTTACCTATCTTATTGGTAACATATTTCTTAAGATCTTCGTCTACCTTTAAGTGTACACCGCCAATTTCAAGCTTCTCAATCATAGCTTCCTTTTTTTAATTTATATATTCTGCATCCAGATAAGGCCTTAATGGTTCTGGAACTGAAACTTTGCCGTCAGGGCTTTGATGATTCTCTATAAGTGCAATGCAAATGCGGCTAAAAGC
Source organism: uncultured Candidatus Saccharibacteria bacterium (assembly GCA_964469975.1). GTDB lineage: Bacteria > Patescibacteriota > Saccharimonadia > Saccharimonadales > JANWIN01 > CAYYAF01. The sequence goes on along the minus strand of CAYYAF010000042.1, from coordinate 2,265 downwards.
TGCTGCCGTACCATTAAGCGTATGCACATATTGTACATCACCTGCTTCGTTACGATAACGAATATTTAACCGCCTGGCTTGATAGTCTGTAACATTTGAACAACTCATTAACTCACGGTAAGCTTTTTCAGGTGGACTATAGTACTCTAGATCAAATTTTTTATACGCTGGGGCACCTAAATCTCCACTAGCAATGCGAACAATTCTATATGGAATATTAAGTAACTGGCATATACTTTCTTCAATATCAACTAATTTTTGATGCCACTGCTCGCTATCCCCTGGCTTACAAAATACATATAGTTCTAGCTTATTGAATTGATGCACTCTATATAAACCTTTGCCGTGTTTGCCGTAAGCCCCGGCTTCTCGCCTATAAGCAGGGCTTAGGCCGGCATATAGCTTAGGTTCTTTAGATAAATCTAGGACTTCATCAGAGTGAAAACCAGTTATTGGAATTTCTGCGGTAGCTATTAAGTGCAAGCCCTCATCTTTAATACTATAAACTTGCTCCTCCTCGCCCTTGGCCAAAAAACCAGTGCCCTCAATAGTGCGAGTATTAACCATATTTGGCACCGTTATGGGCATAAAACCATGTTCTAAGGCTACTTTTAGGCCAAGTTGAAAAACAGCTTGTTCAAGCTGCACTAAACTTCCGAGCGTAAAGTAAAACTTGTTACCTGCTACTTTAGAGCCGCGTTCAAAATCTAGCAGGCTGCGTTCTTCAGCCCAAGTTAAATGGTCTTTTATTTCAAACCCTTTATCGCTAGTATCTCCCCATTTTTTTTCTTCACGGTTAGCAGTTTCATCGCCAACGGGTGTATCATCCGGAAAAACATTTGGTACTGTTTTTAGAATTGATACATATTCTTTTTCCACCTGTTCTTGTTGAGTTTCCAGATCTGACAACTGTTTTTTGATATTTTTAAGATCACTTCTTTGTGCTTCTGATGGTGGCTGTTTTTTAAAATCCTCGGCAGCTTTATTTAACTTTGCGCGCAAATCATCTGTCTGCTGTATAAGTTCACGTCGCTTGGAATCTAATTCTAATAAATGATCAACACCAACCTCGTAGCCTTTTTGCTTGGATTTTTCTTTTACCAGCTCAGCATTATCCCGGATAAACTGAATATCTAACATAGCCAGTATTATACTTCATTGCCAAGATGATGCGGAACTATTTATAATTAGCGTAAGAATAACACTATGCGATTAAAATACTTTGCTTTTTCGGTTAAATATATTGTTTTAACTGCATTAACCTACCTTGCACTTGTAGCTACCCCTTACATGATTTTTAAGAGTAAGTGGAGCTTAGCAATTGTAGCATTAGCTTTTGCACTTGCCTGTTTTAGGTTAATTTACGCAACTTTGGTTGAATATTTTATTTCAATTAATAAAACTAAACATTTTGCGGAAGTTATGACCGTTGTTACTTTGTTTCCGCCAATCATTGGTCCAATAATAGTGCTGGCTTATAGCTTAGATTAAATTATCTTGTTCACAACCTCACGCAACTTGGGCGATTGGCTGGTAATTTAGGGTTTGAGCACGATGTAGAATTTCTGGTGCTAAAGCATTGACTGAGGTTAGTAGGGTTCGCATTGCCTCTGGAGTTCTTTTGTCACTAACGGCTACAAAATATAAATAGCTACTAAAAATTTCTATATCTTGTTGCTGTTGAGCATCTATTAATACTTGCATGACATCTGGGGTAATTATACTTAAAACATCCACTTCTTCACCTTTAGCCTCGTACAAGTTAAAGTACTTATAAAAATCACCTTCTAGTTTTAAGTTTTCATAGTTGCCCGGTATATTACGCAGTTGGCTAAAATTCTTTTTACTATCTAAAATTATGTGCGGAAACTGCTTATTTAAATGATTTCTAACAATCGTGAAGTAGTAGGTATGGCTGCTTTTTCCGGATCCTTCCGTATATTGATAAAACAATAGGTCACAGCTTAGGTTATTAAACTGCGCATTAATAACTTCACTGGTTTTACGGTCATGGCCAATATTTTGTAGGCCGGGCGGAATAACTTCTGTGTCTCCAGCGTTTATCGGCCAGTGATTATCAGCCGCAAACTGGCGCCAAGCTTGTTGCTTAACTTTATTGGCCTTGGCGCCAATAATAATTAAAGCCATTACTAATGAAAACGTTAAAAAATTAGGTGATACAAAAAGTAACAGCACCGACACAACTACTAAAACAATCAGTACCATCGAGCTAAGTGAAAAAGATTTAAATATCTGTTTTATAGC
>CAYYAF010000041.1:0-5528 GCA_964469975.1 uncultured Candidatus Saccharibacteria bacterium | reverse complement strand
CCGCAATAAAAACTAGCGATATTTTGGACAATTTTATTGATGATTTTAGTTTTAATTTTTGTTTTAGCATTAGCATACTCATGCTAGCATATACCCCCTATTATTTCAAGTAGTAAGGTCACTAAAATACCCCGGCATTTCCGGTTTTGTTTTTTACTAATAAGACTTTTATTTGGCTGATTTAAACTTTAGGTACCGTCTGGTCGCAATAATAGAAGAAACGGCTCCAATGAATATACCAAGCATTATCTGCAATGTCAAAAATAACCAGCGATTATCGCGGAAATACCTACTGGCATAACTAATATCCAGTAGGCCCAAGCTGCTAGCCTGCAAGGCAGATGAAGATACTACAAATAAAGAGTTAAGTAGAACTACTGATATTACTGCAGAAATTACACCATATAATATACTTTCCACTACAAACGGACCCCTAATATAAGAAGTACTTGCTCCCAATAGCCGCATTATAGTTAGTTCATCACGTCGGTTAAAAATGGCCATTTGAATTGTATTAAAGATAATTAGCATAGAAATTACCGCAAAAATCAGAACGCCAGCAATACCTGCACGCTTTAGGAAAGTGGCCGCATGAGTAATGTTGTCTACCGCTTCTTTTCTGTCACCTGAATAGGATGTTGGATCTGATTGTAAATCTTTAATGTCGGACTTATCTAAGAATGATTTAATACTAGTTAAATCATTAACGTTTTTTGGCGTAATTTGTATAGTAGCCGGCAAAGGATTGTCAGTTTCTGAAATAGCCAATAGTAAATCTACGTTATTAGCATTTTGCTTTTTATAATTTTCTAATGCTTCTTGTTTTGATATATAGTTAACCGATTTTACGTTATCCTGTTGTTTAATTTGGTCGATTAGCTGGTTGGTTTCGCCTGAATCGACTGAATCTTTAAGGTACACCGAAACATTAATTTTGCTAGTTATTTGCTCTACCGTATTATTAAAAGTCGCGTTAGCAATTATCGAAAATAACACAATTGTAAGTGTTATTAGCATCACTGCCATGGCGGCAATACTAAGCCAAGAATTGCGCACAAAATTTATGCAACCATTGCGAACAATTCGCCTCATAGTTACTAGCCAGCGTATAAATCTTTCCCAGTTACTCATTGTTTATACGTCCCACCAGCTCTATCGCTTACTATTTTACCGTCTTGAATAGTTATAACGCGTCGCTTTAAACGATTAACAATTTCTTGGTTATGGGTGGTTAGAAGTACGGTCGTGCCGTAACGATTGATTTTTTCTAGCACTTTTATAACATCCCAGGCATGTTTCGGGTCAAGGTTGCCGGTTGGCTCATCGGCAATTAAGATTTTTGGCTGTCGCACAATGGCCCTGGCTATGGCAACCCGCTGGCGCTCACCGCCAGATAGTTCCAGGGGCATACGTTTTTCTTTACCTTTTAGGCCAACAATATCTAAAACCCTGGGTATAGTATGATGAATTTCGCTGTTACTCATACCCACCATTTCAAGCGCAAAAGCCACGTTTTCAAATACACTTTTATTAGGTAGCAGCTTATAGTCCTGAAAAACCACACCAATTTTACGCCTTAGCAGCGGTATTTCTTTATCTTTTAACTTGTCGTAATCAATGCCGCCAACAATTATTTTGCCTCCGGTTGGTTTTTCTTCCCTGGTTAGAAGTTTTAGTAAAGTGGATTTACCAGCCCCGCTAGGACCAACAATAATTACAAACTCTTTAGGTTCAACATGCAGACTAATACGCTCCAAAGCCGGAGCCAGGTCACGCGTATAGCTCTTGGTTACCCTGTCTAATAGAATCATGTATCATCCACCATTATATCAAAACTGCTTATGTAGAAAGATTGTACTCAAGATAAGCGTTAATAAATGGATCCAAGCCGCCGTCCAGAACTTTATCTGGATCATTAGTTTCATGTCCGGTACGTACATCTTTAACTTGTTTATAGGGGTGAAGCACATAGTTTCTAATTTGGTTGCCCCATTCTGCTGATTGATTTGGGCCCTTTAGTTCACTCAAATGGTCTTTATGTTGTTCAAGCTGTAACTGGGCCAATCTTGAACGCAAAACTGTTAAAGCAGTTTCTTTATTTTGAAGCTGACTGCGCTCATTTTGAATTGACACGGTAATATTTGTTGGAATATGCGTTAATCGTACAGCTGAATCGGTTGTATTTACACTCTGCCCGCCATGACCACCACTTCTAAAAACATCAATTTTTAGGTCTTTATCGTCAACTTTTATATCATCTGGTTTTTCAATTTTAGGCATAACTTCAACTTTAGCAAAACTGGTTTGACGCAAGTGATCGGCATTAAAAGGGCTTAAACGAACAAGCCTATGTACACCATGTTCACCTTTTAATTTGCCATATGTAAAATCACCATCTAGTTCAATGGTGACACTTTTAATACCCGCTTCTTCACCAGCCGATTCCTCTAATACTTTACTTTGTATACTATTGGCTTCGGCCCAGCGAAGGTACATACGCTCTAACATACCGGCCCAATCCTGAGCATCCGTTCCGCCAGCACCAGCATAAATGCTTAAAATGGCACTGTTTTCATTATATGGACCACTAAATTTTAATTGCTGTTTTAGCTCGTTAAATTTTTGCTTAGATTGTTTTAGCTGTGCCTCTAAGTCTGATTGTAGGCTACTGTCGCCTGTTTTAGATAATTCTAATATATCGCTTAATTCTTTTTGTAAATCGAGCCAAGGTCTTACTTTAGCTTCCAGTTTTGCCTGCTCTTTCATATTAGCTTGCGCTTTTAAATTATCGTTCCAAAAATCGGGATTATTAGCTATCCTTTTTAGGTCTTTAAGATTTTTTTCGGCATTTTCAAGATTTAATTTAGACGCAGCAACGTTAATTTCACTACTTAGGGCTTCTGCCTGTTTTATAACGTCTTGCATAGCTAAGATTATAACAGGGCTACCAGAGGACTTTTAGTTGTTCGGCAAGATTTTCAGCAAAAGTTTCACCGGCGTTGCCAAGTACGCCCAGTCCCCAAGTTTTTTGTTCAAACAAATCTTTCATAATACTTACAATCCGGTTACGAGATACAGCTCTAATTCTATCTGGCACTTTATAATAATCGTCAATTACATCATCAAAAAAGTATCGATATGAATAACCTGCCGCCACACCACCGACGGTTTGTCCGCTTCGTTGATACCTACCCAGTGAATATTGTTTAGCCGCCGCTAAGTTTTCTTCTTTTAATTTACCTTTAAACACATCTTGTAGCTCTTTAATAATAATATCCATCAGCTTGTGGGCATTTTTAGGCATGACTTGAGCACCAATCCACCAGCCGCTACTATCTTTGGTTTGGCCAAAACCCGAATTCATACCGTAAACTAATCCTTGTTCACGTGCTGTGCCCAGTATTAATGAATATAGGGTTTCGGTTAGCATGGTATTAATTAGACCCAAAGCATCAGCTTCTGGGTCACGTAAACGCCGGTTCATAAAAGTGTCGGCGTAGAAATATAAATTTTCGACCGTTTGATTATGAATATATAGTGGTTTATCCAGGCCCTTTGGTGCTTCATCGGGTAGCTCGGTTCTACCTTCGCCTTTTGGCAGTTCAACGGATGATAAAACAGTCTTGATTTGCCTTTTGCGTTCCTGTGAAATTTGACCGGCAATAACAAAACGCATATTGCTGGTCGTATGAGTATTTTTGTAATGATCAACAATATTTTGTAGGCTAACGTTTTTCATAAGCTTAAGGCGCTTCTGATCAGTTAGCATTTTAAAACCATAGGCTTGGCGCAGGGCTAAACTCAAGTGTCGGTAATGATTATTTGCTCGGGAGTGCAGTTCTTCGCGTACGTTCCCGGCTTCGGCTGTAAACTCTTCTTCTAAGAATAGCGGCTTAGTGATTGCTACTAATAGTAGATCTAAAATTCTATCCCACTCAAAATCGGCACACTCCGATTCGTAAGTTATATCGTAGCTCCCTGTGCTGGCATTAGAATATGCGCCATTTTTTTCAAATTCGGCCTGAAAAGTCCGTGCCTTAGGTATAAGCTTATTTGCTCCAAGCAAAACGTGTTCCATTAAATGAGCTGTCTCCCATTTTCCTGGCAAGGTGTAGCAATCACCAGCCCTAAAATTTATATCAAAGCTCATGACTGAAGCATCCGGGACATGAATTAGTAGGCCACGCGAACCATTTGGCAGAACTAGTTCAGAGGTGGTGTGCTTCACCTACGCTTTTTCCCTTTATGGCGGCGTTGACGTTCTGCTTTGCGTTTCTTTTTGCGGTTTTGTGTAGTCACTTTTTTCTTGGTGGCACTAACATCTAAATCTCTAAAGTCTGATTCTTGGAACTCCTCGGCTTCAACAATCCGGCTAGCATTATCAACAGATTGCCTAGCTGCTCTGGTGAGTTCAGTCTCGATTGGTTGTTCTAGTTCATCTTCATCGACAGATTCGGCATGATAAATTGCTCTTACGACATCATGTCTAAGCCCAGCTTGCATAGTGTCAAAGATTATTTGACCTTGGCGGCGGTATTCAACTAAAGGATCGCGTTGGCCAACGCTAATCCAGTGAATGCCTTCACGTAAGTGATCCATGTTTTCAAGATGTTGCATCCACAAATTATCAAGCACTTGCAGGTATACGTCGCGTTCAATTTTATGCATGACTTCTTTGTCAAATTCCTTAGCTCGCTTTTCATAGAGTTTTACTGCTTCAGCTTCTAAGGCTTTGCCAAATTTATCGGTTGAGGTATCGAACAATTTATCTAAGGTTAATTCATCAAATGGGAAAACTTCTTTTACAATGTCTTCAAAATCTTCTGAAGTTATCTGCGGTGAGCTGGCCAAGTCTTTAACTTCATCTTTAACCATTAAAGTGACTCGTTTGCTGATATCTGGCTGGTTTAAAATTTCGCGGCGCATAGAATAAATTGCCCGTCGATGACGGTTCATAACGTCATCGTACTGCACCACGTTTTTACGCTGGTCAAAGTTAAAGCCTTCTACCTTTTTCTGAGCGGCTTCTAAACTGCGGGAAATCATACGGTTTTCAATGGGTGTATGTTCATCCACTTTTAGCCTATCCATAATTGAGGCAATGCGTTCTCCACCAAACACGCGCATCAAATCATCATCAGTACTAACAAAAAATTGGGTTACACCAGGATCGCCCTGACGACCAGAACGGCCACGTAGCTGATTATCGATTCGGCGCGACTCGTGACGTTCAGTACCTAGCACAAACAAACCACCTAGTTGTTTTACACCTTCACCCAAGATAATGTCTGTACCACGGCCAGCAATGTTGGTAGCCAGTGTAACCGCACCTTTTTGGCCGGCTTTAGATACAATTGCCGCTTCACGTTCATTGTTTTTAGCATTTAAGACTTGGTGTGGTACGCTCGCTTTTTTAAGCATATTGCTAAGAAGCTCGTTTTTTTCAATAGAAACCGTGCCCAGTAGCACAGGCTGGCCGCGTTGATGAAGTAGTTTTACTTCTTTAACAATGGAGCTAAATTTGCCAT
>CAYYAF010000040.1:0-5898 GCA_964469975.1 uncultured Candidatus Saccharibacteria bacterium | reverse complement strand
GGCGCCAACATTGGCTTGGTGCTAAATCTAGCCAGCTACGCTAGGATTAATGATTATGGTTTTATTGAAACACCTTATCGTAAAGTAATTAACTCTGTTGCTCCAAAAGAGGCAGCTGGTTACATTGCGGCTGTAAATTTAGAGAACGAAAAGGGCAAAATTATAATAAAAGCAAATACAAAAATTACAGCGCCTATGGCCAAAAAGTTAGCCTCAGTTAAAGGTCGAACAACTTGGCCAGTTAGAGCCAAAGTGACCAACGAAATTATTTATATGGATGCGTCCGAAGAAGAACACGCAGTTATTGCTGGCGCCAACGAACAATTTAACAAAGATGGATACTTTGTAAATGAGCGTGTCAGTGCCCGTAATCGTTTAGTGTCGGGTGAAGTTGACGCTGACGAAGTTACACACATGGACGCTGATCGTCAACAAATTATTGGTAGTAGCGCAGCGCTGATCCCATTTATTGAAAAGAACTATGTGTATAGAAGCTTGATGGGTAGTAATCAGCAGCGTCAAGCTGTGCCTCTAATTAAACCTAGCGCACCAATTGTAGGCACGGGTATGGAAGCGACTGTAGCCAGGAATAGTGGTCAAGTGGTGGTGGCCGAAGAAAATGGTGAGGTATTAGTGGCTAATGCCAACGAGCTAAAAGTTAAATATAAGGGTGGACATACAACTACTTATCAACCGCAGCATTTTGTACGCAGCAATGAAGGCAGCTGTATTAACAATAAAGTAGTAGTTAACCGTGGCGACAAATTCAAAAAGGGCGATGTGCTAATTGAAGGCATGTCCATACAGAACGGCGAATTGGCACTCGGTAAAGACTTGCTAGTAGCCTTTATGCCTTGGTCTGGCTATAACTTTGAAGACGCAATTATTATTTCCCGCAAGTTAGTTGAAGACGACTCATTAACTTCAATCCACATTGTCGATTTCATGACTGAAGTACGCGAAACCAAACTGGGTCCCGAAATTGTGACTCGTGATATTCCCAACGTTTCCGAAGAAGCCCTAAGGCATTTAGATGAAGATGGAATTGTTCGCATCGGTGCCGATGTTCATCCTGGCGATATCTTAGTAGGCAAAATTACACCTAAGGGTGAACAAGAGTTAAGTAGCGAAGAACGTTTACTTCGGGCTATCTTTGGCGAAAAAGCTAAGGAAGTTCGTGATACTTCACAAAGAATGAGCAACGGTAAACACGGTAAAGTCGTGGGAGTTAAAGTCTTTAGCCGTGCCAATGGCCACGAGCTAAAAGCCGGCGTAATTATGCAAATTCAGATTTTTGTGGCTCAAATGCGTAAAATTGCCGTTGGTGATAAACTAGGTGGCCGACACGGTAACAAAGGTGTTATTGCCCGAATTTTACCAGTTGAAGATATGCCATTTATGGCCGATGGAACGCCAATTGATATAATTTTGAATCCGCTGGGTGTACCTTCAAGAATGAACGTTGGTCAGTTATTCGAAACACATCTTGGTATGGCTGCCAGAGCACTTGGGATTAGAGTAGCTAGCCCGCCATTTAACGGCGTACAAACCGATAAAATTAAGAGTCTACTCAAAGAAGCAGGACTTCCAGAGGACGGTAAATTGCAGCTATTTGATGGCCGAAACGGTGAGCCATTCAAAGAACCAACCACCGTAGGCTCAATGTATATGATCAAGCTTAATCACATGATTGCTGATAAAATTCACGCTCGATCAACCGGTCCGTACACGATGGTAACTCAACAACCATTGGGCGGAAAAGCCCAGAACGGTGGTCAGCGCTTTGGCGAAATGGAAGTATGGGCACTTGAGGCTTATGGCGCTTCCTACACACTGCAAGAAATGCTGACAATTAAGTCAGACGATGTCTACGGCCGAAGCAAAGCCTATGAATCTATCATTAAGGGTACTGAAATTGTAGGCCCTAAAGTTCCGGAAAGCTTTAATGTGCTTGTTAAAGAACTGCAAGGTCTTGGACTAAAGGTTGATTTAATGAGTTCTGACGAAGTTATTGATGCTGAAAACATTCTAGCCGAAAACATTAAAGATGAAGCAGCCCACTTAGCAGAAATCGACGTTCCAAAGGCGGAAATTTCGGAAGTAGATGTAACCGAAGACGCCGTACAGGACGAATTCGCCGTTATGGGCCTATCCGATGATATACCTACTTCAGACGATGAAGACGATACCGCAAAGGTGATAGCAGACGAAGCCACTAACAAAGAGGAGGCTTAAGGGAATGAGACACTATTCATCTGGAACAAACATTGCTGACTTCGAAGCGGTGCGTTTGGCTGTAGCCAGCCCAGAAGACATTAATGAATGGTCTTATGGCGAAGTTACAAAACCTGAAACAATCAACTACCGTACTCAAAAACCAGAACGAGACGGCCTTTTTTGTGAGAGAATTTTTGGCCCAGTTAAAGACATTAACCCCCATGACGCCAAATTTAAGGGCGTTCGTTCCCGTGAAGCAGCAGTTGATAAAAATGGAGAAATTGTAACCAAAAGTATAGTTCGCCGTGAACGTATGGGTCACATTAGCTTAGCTTGCCCAGTGGCACATATTTGGTTCTTACGGGGCACACCTTCAGCTATTGGCTTGGTGCTTGGTATGACCGTTAAAAACCTGGAGCGTATAGCTTATTTCGCTAGCTACATAATTAAAAACGTAGACACAGAAGCCCGCAATAAGATTTTGGCTGATAAGGAGGCTGAATTTAATGCCGCCAAAGAGGCTATCCGTTTGCGCTATGAAAATGAGGCTAAGGCCGAGGACGCTAACGTCAAAGCATTGGCAGAAGCTCAAACCAAAGAATCAGAAGAGTTAACCAAAGAATTTGAGCAAACTAAAGAACAGTTAGTTAATCTAGAAAAGCTTTACTTAATTAACGAAACAGATTACCGCAACCTGCCAGAAGAATTTCAAAAATTAATAGATGTAGGCATGGGTGGAGCTGCGCTCAAAGACTTGCTTATTGAAGTTGATATGGGTGATCTAATCGCGGATTTAACCAAAGAAGCAGACGAAGCCAAGGGTCAGCGCAAAAAGAAGATTATGAAGCGCTTAAGATTACTTGAAAGTATGCACAAAGCCGGTATTAAGCCAAGTAGCCTAACCTTGTCAGTATTGCCTGTAATTCCGCCTGATCTTAGGCCCATGGTTCAACTAACTGGTGGACGATTTGCTACCAGTGACTTAAATGATCTATATCGCCGAGTTATTAACCGTAACAACCGTTTAAAAAAATTAATTGACCTTAACGCTCCTGAAGTTATTCGTCGCAACGAACAACGAATGCTTCAAGAAGCCGTTGATGCTCTAATAGATAATAACAACGCGCGTAGCGGACGAGCCGTGGCTGCTACCGGTCAACGCCGCCGCCTGAAGTCTCTTAGCGACATGCTTAAGGGTAAACAGGGTCGTTTCCGCCAAAACTTGCTTGGTAAGCGAGTTGATTATTCTGGCCGTTCAGTGATCGTGGCCGGACCAGAACTTAAGATTGATCAATGCGGTCTCCCTAAAATGATGGCATTAGAATTATTCAAGCCTTTCGTAATTGGCTGGCTAATAACTAATGAATACGCCCATAACATTCGAAGCGCTACCCGTATGATTGAATCTAGCGAAACCGTAGTATGGGATGCACTCGATGAAGTCATTAAAGGTAAATATGTCCTACTCAACCGTGCACCAAGCTTGCACCGTTTGAGCGTTCAAGCCTTTCAACCTGTGCTTATTGAAGGAAAAGCTATACAGCTTCACCCGCTAGTTTGTAAAGGCTTTAATGCCGACTTTGACGGTGACCAAATGGCAGTTCACTTACCTCTAAGCGAAAAAGCTCAAACTGAAGCCAAAGAAATTATGGTTGCAAATAAAAACTTACTAAAACCTGCTGACGGTACACCAATACTGCACATTGAACAAGACATTGTGCTGGGTTGCTATTTCTTAACTTACAACCGTCCGGGCCTCGGTAGTGAAGTAAAAAATTTCAGTAGCCTAGACGAAGCTCTAATGGCCTACGATAAAGGTAAAATTTTACTGCAAAGTCATGTAAGGTTACCTTTCCGCACGGGTCTTAAAGAGTCTACACTGGGCCGCATTTTGTTCAATGAAATCTTTCCAGATGACTTTCCTTTCCAAGATCAACCAATGACTAAAAAGAAGCTACAACATGTTATGGAGGCTGTTTACATAAAATACGGCCAAGCCGACACAGCCATAATTGCCGACGAGCTTAAGAATCTAGGCTTTGAGTACGCGACCAAGTCCGGACTATCTATTGGTATGGGTGACTTTAGTGACGTTAAAGGTCTGGCAGAAATTATAGAAGAAGGAGAAGTGAAAGCTACTGAAATTAGTGAACAGTTTGATCAAGGTTTTATTACTGACGATGAGCGTTACCGCCTGACGGTTGAAAACTGGCAAGCAATTGACTCCAGCGTACAAGAAATCTTAGTAGAGCAATTTTCTAAAGAAAATAGTGCCATGTCTATTTCAGTTGTATCGGGTGCTAGAGGTAATATTGGGCAGGTTAAAACAGCAGTAGGTATGTTTGGTATTACTACCGATGCTACTGGCCGCGCGATTGAGCTACCAATTAGATCCAACTATAAGAGCGGTTTGAGCTCACTTGAATATTTTACGGCTACGCGTGGTGCACGCAAGGGTATGATTGACACGGCTCTTAAAACTGCCGACTCAGGTTATCTAACCAGGCGCTTAGTTGATGTAAGTCAGGATGTCTTTACTATTGACGAGGACGCACCGGACCCAGGGTTCCAAATTTACCGTTCTGACTCAGAAGAAATAGGTGTTAATTACGCAAGCCGTCTTGAGGGTCGCTTTACCGCCGAAAAAATTGGTGATTTAGTTAAAAAAGGACAATTGATTACTCATGAACTGGCCGAAAAGATCGAAGCCAATAAAGCTCTAGACGGCGTAAAAATTATGAGCGTACTAAGCTGTACTAGCGTACGTGGTATTAGTCGTAAATCTTACGGTTTAGACCCAGCCACCGGTGAACTGGTAGCTTCACATCATCCAGTTGGCGTAATTGCTGCCCAAAGTATTGGTGAGCCAGGTACTCAGCTAACACTTAGAACTTTCCACTCAGGCGGTGTCGCTGGTGAAGATATCACCACTGGTCTGCCCCGTGTAGAAGAACTGTTTGAAGTTCGAACACCTAAAGGTCAAGCCTATGTTTCAGAAATTGATGGCGTAGTAGCGCTTTGGGAAGAAGGTGATCACTACGTTCTGCAAATAACCGGAAAGGATAGTAAAAAAGTTGAATTATCACTTGATGGTCGCAAAGCTCAGATAGCTAAGGGTTCGCACGTTGTTAAAGGTGACGTAGTGGCCGCTAAAGCTAAAAATAGCGATCCACTGGTAGCGCCAATTGACGGTAAAGTTGAACTAAAAGCTAAGACTATTGTCATAGTTCCAGATAGTGAAAATTCAGTTCGCTATGAAATCCCTGGCTTTAGACAGCTAGTTGTTAAAGATGGCGATGAAGTTGTAGCTGGCCAAAGATTAACCAACGGTTCAATTAACTTACATGAACTTATGAATTTGCAAGGTATTGAGGCCACTCAGCGATACATCATGAATGAAATTCTTAAAATATTCGCATCACAGGGCCAAAATATTGCCGATAAACACCTTGAAATTATTGTTCACCAGATGTTTAGCCGTGTACAGATTGAAGACTCTGGTGATAGTGAATTTGTAACGGGTGATGTGGTTAGCAAGCTAGCAGTAGTTGAGGCTAATGAACAATTAGCTCATGAGGGCAAGCAACCAGCTAAATTTAACCAGCTGCTGCTTGGTATTACCAAAGCTTCACTGTCTACTGATTCGTTCCTAAGTGCGGCCAGTTTCCAGGACACAACTCG
>CAYYAF010000039.1:0-5922 GCA_964469975.1 uncultured Candidatus Saccharibacteria bacterium | reverse complement strand
TGTGTCTAAACCCTAAATTTTCTCGTATACTTAAAACGGTTATGGCAAAAAGAAAAAAACCAACAGCCAAGCATTTAAAACCCAAAAATCACGCTTTGATTACCGTAGTTAGCTTAGTTGTGCTGGCTGTAACCACAGCTATTGCTAGCACCCAAAATTTTGTTGGTATCGAGTACCAAGTTTTTAAATTAATTTATAGCTTACCGGCTGCTCTTACGCCCCTGTTTTGGACAATTACACAGCTAGGCAGTGCCTGGATGGTAATAATACTTAGCCTGCTGGCCTACTTAAAGCACGTAAGAGGGTTAGCGCATAAAATATTAATTAACGGAATTGTCACATATGTCGCAGTTGAGTACCTAAAAATAATTGTAGACAGACCAAGGCCAGCCGTTTTTTATTCCAGTATAAAACCGCGGGAAATGTTTGCTATAGGCAATGGTTTTCCATCTGGCCATACTGCAATGGCCACGGTGTTAGCGCTAACAGCCATGCCGTATTTACCCAAAAAGTATTATTGGCTGGTACCAACATGGATAATTGGTGTGGCATTATCTAGAGTTTACCTAGGGGTACATGCGCCGCTTGACGTCATTGGCGGTGTAGCGCTGGGTATATGTATTGCCAGTTTTCAACATACTTGGACTGCCAAAAGACGCTCCAAAAAGCTTGAAAAAGCTAACCAATCGGCTTAAGCTAAAAGTGGAAGTGTGAGGCTTCCACTGAGCTCCGGTCCGCCCGGGGCTCCTATGTTTTAAGACGATTTTTGACAATTTTGGCAGAGACCACGGATCTCTAGTTGATGATCCATAGGTTTAAAAAATTTACTTTTGGCCAAAACTGCAATTTCTTTTTCAATAATTTGATTATCGGGTAAATCATATATTTTGCCGCAATTTACACAAGTAAAATGATGGTGGTGATGAACAAATATATCACTTAACTCAATTTTGGTCTGCCAACCTAATCGTAGACGATTTATAATGCCCAATTTTTCAAATAAATCAATATTGCGGTAAACAGTAGCTTGGTCATGAGTCTCAACTAATTTAATCAGCTCCTGCATGGTTAGGGCGGGGCGTCTTTGTAAAATTGCGAACAAGCGTAAGCGTGGCTTGGTGATAAAAAGCAAATTTTGCCCTAACAAAGATTTAAAACGCCGTACCTCTGGTGACATATTGCAATTATACTTTAAATTGCGAAAAATTTGCAAAAGATTGTGACTATAATATATTCTTTAGCTAGTGCAACCATCTTTATTATTAGTGTTGGCGGTGTCTTTAGCAGGCGATATAGCTGTATTTATTTCCAGCACGCTAATGCTGAGCCATAAAAAAACTGTGACACTACTTGCAACCTATGCTACTCCCTTTGCGGCCGGAGCTTTACTGGCAGCAGCTTTTTTGGACTTTTTGCACGACGGTGTTGAACAATACGAGCCACTGACTGTGCTAACAGCAGCTTTAATTGGTGTGTTATTCTTTTTTTTACTGGAAGGCTGGCTGCATTGGTTTCATCATCATAGTATTGAACCGTATGAGACTAAGCATACTCACCAAGAAAAAGCCGACCCAGTCGTAGTTTTAGCAGCCGGCGGCAACTGGCTGCATAATTTCATTGACGGTGGGGCCATAGCAGCCGCCTTTCTGGTTAGTGTTAGTACGGGTTTGATAACCACCTTGGCAGTCGCTTTTCACGAAATACCGCGTGAAATGGCTGATTCTGGGTATTTGCTCAGACGCGGTTTGAGTGTTAAAAAAGTTATTGGTGTGCATGGCATTGCTATAATTGTCACGGCCCTCGGTACTTTACTTTTTTATCAAACTGCTAGATACAACAGCACTTTATTGGCATGGCTAATCGGTTCTACCGCTGGCTTCTTTATTTACATCGCCGCCAGTGATATTATCCCCAGCATTAAAAGTTCTCGCGAGAAACCAAAGATATTTGATGTTCAAGCCGCATTGGTATTATTTGGTGCGGCACTTGTGGGCGCAGTAATCTTAATTGCGCATCACTTTATCGGTTAAACTGTTAAAATATAGCTATGTTGGTAGCGGTGATCTTCTTGGGGGCATTAACTTTAATACTACTAGGACTAGTGGCATATATGTTATTGCGCAAGTCAGCTGAAAAAACAGATAACAGCGCACTACTTCTAAAGGCTGATATGACAGAATTAACTAAAGCCATGGGCCAGCTCCAGCAGGGATTACAGAAGCAGTTAACCGATCAGCTAGGCACTAGCAATAAACAAATGGCCGCCCAGTTCCAAAGCAGTGCTAAAATTATTGCCGATGTAACCCAAAAGTTAACTGAACTGGATAAGACTAATAAAAGTGTTGGTGACGTGGCGGCCGAGCTTAAAACTCTGCAAAACGTTTTGCAAAACCCTAAACAGCGAGGTGTTTTGGGTGAATATTATTTGGAACAGATATTAAAAGATATGCTGCCGCCCGGTACTTTTCAATTGCAATATAAACTAGGTGAAGGCATGGTAGTAGACGCAGTTGTTAAACTCGATAACAAAATATTACCGATTGACAGCAAATTTAGTTTAGAAAATTATAACCGCCTGGTTGAAGCTAAGGCCGAACATCGCTCGGCACTAGAAAAGGCTTTTAAAGAAGATCTAAAAAAGCGCATTGATGAAACCGCCAAATACATTAAGCCAGGGAAGGGCACCCTGGACCAAGCCTTAATGTTTATACCAAGTGAAGCCATATACTACGATTTACTGGCCAATAAAATTGGGTTAGGCGGTGTATCTGGCCGAAATTTAATGCATTACGCTGCTGCAGAGAAAAAGGTCACAATTGTTGGCCCTAGTACTTTGGCGGCAATGCTGCAAATTATTGTTCAGGGAATGCGCAGCATACAAATTCATAACGACACCGAAAAAATCCAAAAAAACATAGAGCAGCTAAGCAAGCACTTACTTGCCCACAATGGTTATATGCAAAAGCTCGGCAACTCGCTTGGAGCAACTGTTGTGCACTATAATGCGACCTATAAAGAGCTGGGTAAAATAGATAAAGACGTAGTTAAAATAACTGGCGTTGAAGCTGGCGTGGAATCTATGTTAATTGACCGCCCCGTAAGAGGGGATGAATAAGATCTTTAAAATCTTTTATCTGAGAGTCTCGCAAATATCTGCACCAACGTCATAAGCATCAATATCAGGTAGCGGCTTAAAAGCACCCATGTTATCAGAAGCTAAAGGATGTTTATTTCCTACCTGATCGGAAACTTCAAGCATGCCATTATCTTCTGTTATAGCAGAATGATCATTAAAACAATTTGGCAAGTGCACGACAATTTCGTAGGGTCCGCCACTAACACTAGGCATTAATAGTTCAAGAACGTTTGCGCCTGCCCTGTTATTGTAAGTTTTGATTAGTCTTTCCCGTGTATATTTAACGGTATCATTGCGAGTTTTATAGTCACCAAAAACCGCCGAACTTGCACCAATTGCGAGTATACCGGTCAGCAGTACTGCCAATCTTTTTTTTGCACGCGGCATTTCTCTAAAAGCATCAATCAAGCTATCTTGCCTTGGAATAGATGTCTCACTCATGTATGCAATTTAAACATAAAAACTATAAAAAAGCAACAATTTTTATGACTTTAACAGGTCAATTGTTAGCGCGGCTGTCCAGGAAAAGTTTTCGGCTCCGGCGGGTTGGGCATCTAACGGTGAAAAGTACTCCGAAAAACCGGAACTTTTAACCATTTCAATTGTTTGAACTGTTAATTGTTCGGCTTCGGCATGAAAATTATAACGTTTAAGACCATCAATAACTAACCAGTTAGTATTAAGCCAGGTCGGCCCCTGCCAGTATGCCAATGGCTTAAACCAGTTTGAATTAAGTGGCACGCTAGGCACTGGATGGTTAGCAGCGTATAAATGTTTATTTTTAAGTAGTTCTACCAACTGCCCGGCTCGCTCCTTACTAATTGCACCACTATAAAGGGGCATCAGAGCGGCAATAGATGGCTCTGCTATAAGTTTATGGGTTACAAAATTACGTGAGTAATACTGGCCGGTATATGGGTCCCACAGGGCCTCAAAGGCCTTTTCGGACTTGGCCATATTGGCCTCCAGCTCTCCCGGCAAGGTCTGGTGAATGGTACTAGCTATGTGGTGTAAACAATGATTGGCTCTTATAAATATAGAGTTGAAAGTCAAGTCTTCAATGGCAAATAGTGAACGGGTAAGTATTGAGTCAATGTTATAGCGTTTGCGGCGAAGGCGGCGAATAACATCAAAATAAAGTAATGCATCGATGTTTTTCATACGTTGCCCAGGCGGTACATGCTTAGTGTCTCGTCTAAACATGTTTATTAGGAATTCAAGATGTAGTTTTTCAATTAGGGCAATCCACCAAGGCCGGTTATGTTCATGCAACTGATCTATCCAGGGAGGTGTGTTGTCTAACCCAACTTCGTAAGGGTGAATTTGCAGTACCAAACCCTCCCCGTGTGGATCACGCTCTTTGTATAGCCATTCATGGTAAGCTAGCAAGGCCGGGTAAATGGTGTTATACCAGCTACGTCGCTCAGCCAGCGGCAGCTTTTCACCAATCCGCACAATAGCTTCGGCTAACATTGGCGGTTGGGTAATACCGCTAGTTGTTAGATCATCTGGTGCGAATGGGTTCACCCAGCTGCGCCAAATATTACGGTCTTGGCGGTAGCGCAAGTCTTTATCGAATATCATGTGGGGAATCATGCCATTGGCCCATTGGCCACGCAGCAAACTCATTATTTCTTGTTTAGCGCGGTCAATGTTGTAATGCCTTAGCCCCATACTAATAAAACAGCTATCCCATAACCATTGGTGTGGATACAAACCCTCGGCAGGAATGGTAAAACTACCCTGGTCATTCATTTCTAGCACAGCCTCTGCGCCCTCTTGCAACTCTTTATCTGTAGGCTTTTTAGCCTGTTCTTCCATAAACATAAGTATACATTAGCTGACTATCCTGCTTGTGCTTGCAAAACCAGTTTAACAAGGTAGTCTATAAAGTAAGTTGAATAGTAAAATGACTAGTACAGAAGTTACATACCTGCCGCCCGAAGTTGCACCAGAAAACGCAGGTGAATTATTGTTGTTGGGATACGCAGATTTTTTAAGGCGCTACAATGCTGCCGTCAAACTAAGCGAGCAACTTAGAAAGCGAGCCGATGATGCAAGAGATAGCTTTTTACAGATGGCACCACTGACAATTAAAGGCGGCGATCTAGCGTCGTTAAGCAACGAGGCGATAGCGGGTTATAAGTGTGATGAAATCACTGGCTGGTTGGCCGCACGTTCTGTTTTATATGCCGCTAGGGCAGATGAAGTCGTAGAAGCAACTGCCGGGCAACTCTATCCTCACAAAATTGTTGATGAGGCCAGGGGTACAACCATAGCTTTTCCGCGAGGAGTTGTGTTAGACGTAGAAGCACGTGAAAATGAGGCGGAGATACAAGTTTTGAATGATCGCGGCGAAGTGACTGGGAATTTTGTTCATCATGTCGGCGGTACCATTTTACGGGCAGATTTTACAGAGGAGGGCGGTGTAGTTTTAATGCGTAATGATCGTGGCAGGCAGTATATGGTTGAACCCTTGATTGATGTCAAAAATTATACATCTCCTTGGATTATTAGGTACCAAAATACAGACTAATTAAGATGTTAGTAAGTTACTGTCTGTGCTAGCTAGCGGTAGTTTGTAAAACTCAGCGGGAAGTCGAAGTCTTGGGCTTTGAGAAGTTGCATTACAGCTTGGAGTTCATCTTTGCTGCCACTCATAACTCGCACAGTATCTCCTTGAATGACGGTTTTTACTTTTGGCAATTTATCACGAATCAGACTGGTAATCTTTTTGGCTTTGTCTTGATCTAAGCCTTGCTTAAACGGAACTTCTTGCGTTGACT
>CAYYAF010000038.1:0-5976 GCA_964469975.1 uncultured Candidatus Saccharibacteria bacterium | reverse complement strand
TTAATATTATACTTGCAAAAAAGTCAATAAAGTGCTAATGTAAATAAGTAATTTAAGAGTTTTTTTGATATGACTCCAGAAGTACAGGATGCTTTACCTTTTATTGTTAGCGCGGCTAGCGTTGGAGCTATTGGCGCCGTGCTAGAAGCTTCAGCTAAAGGCAGAATTGCAGCCAATACGCAATCGCTTGTTAGTGAATACGGCCCGATTGCTGAAAGCCAGCCGGTTAGTCGTTTACGCAAATTTGGTGGCGCACTTTTAGTGGCTGGGGTAGGGCTAGGCTTTTTAAATGGCTTTGCATGGCAGTCAGAAAGTACGGTGCACAATATACCGCCTAAGCTAGAAATTGTTGTTGATCACTCAGGCGCCACAGGTTTAGGTGGTGGCTCAGCCGCCCATGAAATAACCGAACTGGTAAATCTTTTTGATGACGAAGCAAAAATTGATGCCCAAGCTTTTATTGCTAGTTCTGGTGAAGTTCAACAAACTGCTCCAAACAAAGTTTCACAGAACCTACCATTTGGTAATGCACCTCTTTATAGGGCTACCAAAAGTGCACTAGATCAAGCCGGGCTTAACAAAGCTGAAGGTAACGCTTCAGTTCAACAAAAAAGTAACGGTGTTTTAGTGTTAACTAACGGTAACCGCATTAATCCCTCAACCTCAATAATTAAAGAAGCTAAGAGTGAAGGCGTGCCAGTTTTTGTTGTTAATGTTGAAGCTGCTAAAACAAAAGTTGATACTACAGATCAGCTAAAAAGCATTGCCAAACAAAGCGGTGGCAAATATTGGGATGCTAACAAAAACAACATAAATCAAGTTGGCAAAGTAGTTAAAGATGAATTAGTTCCACAGAATGTTGATACTCAGGATCATCCCAACCGCTGGCCAATGCGCGGTGTGGCAGCTGTAGTAACAGCCGCTACACTTGGTGGCTTATTTAAGAGACGCCGTTCAATGACGCTGGGAAACGAAGTTAAATAAGGAGAATTATTATGGCAAATCCATCAGAAGCATTAACGTTTAGAACACAAGGCTTAGAGCAATTAGATAAGCTATTACTTGGTGAAACAGAAGCCAAACTAGCCATCCTTGGCGCTATGGTTATGGGCGAAGCAGTACTTTTATCGGGCCCTCCTGGGGCAGGTAAAACTACTTTAGGCGAAGATGCTTACAGAGTTATTGATGGTATTCAAGCTGAAAACGTGGTAACGGTTCCTATTCAAGCCGACCTAACACCACAACGATTAATTGGTGGTGACGTTGCAACTACTAAAGAGATTAATGGTGAAGATATGCACTACACCGAAACTAACCGCACACAAGTTGATCCAATTTTACACGAAGGCACACAAGTATTATTTGTTAACGAAATGAATCGTGTTAACCCATATGCCTTAAATGCTGCCATGGAAGCCTACGTCAGCCGAACAGTTTCAACAACTGCCGGTAAAAGTAGTTTAAAGGGTTTGGAATATGCTATAGCTACTATGAACCCATCAGATGCCCGTAACGGTACTTTCCCGGTTAGTGCCGCCAATGCGTCAAGACACGGGCTAGGCGCCATATTAGGTGTAGATGATGATAAAACTGGCCTAAGAAAAGGTGACGAAAAACGTTCGCGATACACGCAAACAGATATTGCCCATAATGTTACTAATTTAGGTTGGGCACCAAAACCAAACCAAGTAGATGCAGTGACTGATCTTGATACACTGCATGACTACCGCGAGACCGCTAGTAAGCTAGCTATCCCAGAGTCCCTTTGGGATTATGCAGTTAAGTTAGGTGGTGGCACAATGGATGCACTTCGTACCAAGGGTGTAGTAGAAGCTCGTGCCCGAATGAGCTACCAAATTGGTAAAATTGCCCGTACGCTCGCATTCTTAGGCGCAGAAAGTCAAGTTCAACCAGAAAACCTAGATCAGGCAGTTAAATACGTTATTGCTTCACGGCTAGGTGCGCTAGACAGAAATGCTGATCAAAATATTGAAGGCGTCTATCACCAAGCCTTAAATCAGTAAATTAAAAAGGTAAATGCATGTTTTTACCAAGAACACACGATGCATTAATTGAACTGGCTGCTAACAGCCAGTTCGCTGTTGGTGTGCATTCACACGACCAAATTAGAACTGGCCAAATGGGAATTCCATTAGGTAGTGTTGAGTTTGATCCATATAAACATGAGGTTACTGATATTGATCTACTATCTGTTATGGGCGAAGCAACAGGGGAACATTATGTTAACGAAGTTTTACCAAATAAACCCGTAAATATTAACGTCCTAACTGATTACCAAAATACCGGCGATATACCAAAAATTTCCTCATTAAAAAAGCTAATATCATTTGCCTTAACTGAAACTATTGAAGGTGCTCTGCCATCTATTACAGACAGGCAATTTAACTACTCATTTGGACCCTTGCCAGAGGATGTACGAACAACGAATACGCCAGAGAGTCTGGCTAGCGAGACAGAAGAGCAGCGGGCTGAAAGCATCAAAGGCTTATGCGTAAACGGTTTAACTTTAATAATAAGTGACTTTAGGAACTTCCCGGCTGCTTATTTGTTACAAAATGAACTTAGTGACGCCGTAGCAATAAAAGTAAATCATCCCGCCCAGTTAAAGATTCCAGCTAATGTTGGGGTCATTAGCCTGGGTAAAGGGGTAGAAGTCAACACTAATATCCCAGCTAGTTTAAATATTGTTAATTCTCATTTAGCAACTCAAAGAGAAAAACTATTAACTAATTTAGGCTACGCAGGTTTATCTGTTGTAGAGGTTGTATACGACCCAAAACAGCCTAGTAAATTTGATGATACAAAAACTGATTCCGACCTGGCAGAAGCACTAAATGCTTACGCTAAAAGTAATTAATAAATAATATTGACAAATAACCAATAGAATGTTATCATGTTAATGTTTATTTTAAGAGGTGGGAGGGCCAGTAGCCTTCCTATTTTATTAACCTTTTGGTTACAGGAGACATAATGAACCAACCAGTTGAAGTACCACAAGTTCAGGCGCAAGAGCAAAAAGGACGTTTTAATTTGGGGCGCAATAGGCTAATAGCCGTTGGCACTACTGTTTTAGCACTTGGTGCCGGAGCAGGAGTTTTTGCATACGAACACTCAAGTAGGGCAGAAGCTGATGTGCCAAGCGTTTCAACTGCTGAAGCTGGTCAAAACTGCGCCGATTTGAGCTTTAGTTCAGAAACTGGTTCAAATAGCTCAATCTATAACTCTGAAGCATTCTTGCCTAAGCCAGGCGCAGTTGAAAACCAGGATGATGCTAAAAAATATGTTACTAACTTATTTGGCAAAGAAGGGCCATTAGCTGGCAAGGCTAACAAACGCTCACTGGCTACTTTTATGTCTGCAGTAGTTAAACCAGCTCATGATGGCAAAGCCGTAAATCCAAACTCTAACTACGCGGAATCCTATAACCGATCTTTAGCTAGCTACGATGCTGAAGGCGGCCTTGTGGTAGCTCAGGCTGACTGCAAGCAAGCTTATGAAACCGCTGTGCAGGTTAGTAGCTACACCGATAAATGGGTAAGCAATGGCTCAACTGTAACCGAATTTACAGCCATTCGCGATAAAGACAATAACATTGTTGACATGAAACTTACCAAGCGTGTTATTGGCCAAGACTTAAAAGGCATACTTCTGCGCTTTAACGATACCACTAGGGGTCTTGATGACTTTACAGAAGTGCTAATTTCTACCAATGATGGCCTTGAAGGTAACATGTATGTAAAAGGCTCTACAGTAGGCCAGGGCGGTAAACCCACCCCTAATACAAGTGAAGTAACTGTGCCCGCCAAGGCAAATCAGCAAAAGCAGAATCAGAAGAATCAAGCTAACGGTGGCGGCCAGCAAAATGGTACTAACCAAGGAGTTGGTGCAACTGGTGGTGCCGCTGGCCCTAACGGCAATAACCCAGAAGCTGGTCCTGGTGGCGTAACAAATTCACCAGGTGGCGGCGGTGGAACAACTCCAGAAACGACACCTGGTACTACCACTCCAGGTAACACAACACCTAATACAACGACCCCAGGTACAACCACTCCACCTACAACACGACCTCCACAGACAACCACTCTGCCGCCTAAAGATACACCAAGCACATTACCTAAACCTCCGGGCGGATATTAAGGATTTAACAAAGGATTAAGGAGCAATATATGAAGAAATTAATCAAACGAATAATGAACTTAACTGCTGCTAGCTTACTAGTCGTTGCCTCAAGCGCAATTATATTTGGCGGCACAGCTAAAGCGTTGCCTTGGAGCCCAACAGCTACCGGTTTAGACCACCCAGGTTTTAACGTTTTTACTGGCGTTCCAGGTTACGGTGACGAATCTGACTTTGTACGTGGCCGTGTAAGCGGTAGTTCTAACGATTTTACTGACCCAGTAAATGACTCTTGTAATAACGGCACACAGTTTAGCGTAAGGGTTTATGTGCACAATGCTGCTAACCAAACCTTGAACAACAATGGCACAGGCCCAGGTGTTGCTCACGACACTAAAGTAAAAGTTAGTGTACCTTCTACAACTGCCAACAAGCTAACGGGTACTATTAGCGCCAGTAACGCCGCATCTGTAAATGACACTCTGACAATTGACTGTAATGGCAAAACTATGCAGTTATCTTATGTGAACGGTTCTGCTATAGAACAACGTATGGACGGTTCTACATCTCCACTGAGTGACAGTATTGTAAGTACAGGTGCACTTATTGGCACCCACGATGTAAATGGCGATGTATGGGGTTGTTTTGAACAACGAGTCCTAGTTTTCCTAAAAGTTAAAGTAACAGAAGCTCCAAGCCAATTACCAGCTGTTTGTACAGCTCTAGTAATTAGCCAGTCTAACCACACTGTAACTGTTAAAAGTGTAGACTTTACTGCCAACGACGCTAAAGTAAGCAACATCCGAATAGATTTTGGCGATGGTACGGTTAAGACTGTTAAAACTACTGACCTGCCAATTAGCCACACTTACACAGGCAATACTAGCCGTAAAATTACTGCAACCTTGTTAACGGATAAGGGTGAGGTAACTAGCGTAAATTGTGCTAAAACAGTTAGCTTTACCAGTCAGCCAACTCCTACCCACTTGGTAAACACGGGTGCAGGTAACATTGTTGGAATCTTTACTGCTACTTCACTTGTGGGTGCATTCTTACACCGTAAGTGGAGCATTCGCAACAGCCAATAAGGCTTGTGGAAAAAGCTATAGCGTTTTTGTCAAAAATGTGCTAGTATAAGAGCATAAAGAGCACTGACTGACCCGCTCGATAACAAAAATCTTATAAGAATCCCCGCATAAGCGGGGTTTTCTTTTTACCCCTGTTATGGTATAGTTTTACAGTTCAAGAATATAAGAACTTTATAGCCCGAGCAGGTGTAACTATTGACGCTTCGCTCGCGTCTACAAAAAATGCCATCAGGCATTTTTAGGGCCTCATCGTCTAACGGTTAGGACACCAGGTTTTCATCCTGGCAATAGGGGTTCGATTCCCCTTGAGGTCACCATAAAAGCAGATCAATTTTTGTTGATCTGTTTTTATGTTACTTGGAATTGAACCTGGTTCGATATTCGAGGACGCGCACAGGTGCTTGCACCGAGCACGCCGCAAGAATATATGCGCGGAGGCGCTATATCCTCCCATCCCGCACCAACTTATCTTATATTAACAAGTGTAAATAATGGATCGGTTTCTTTTGCTTGTTTATATATGACCGTAGCTTTGCCATCTTTTAAGCTAACAAGATCGATTTCTTGCTGTGAACCATAAGCCGCATTGTTGGTTTTTTCAAACAAGGCATAGTCATTACCGAAAGCCGTGAAAAAATAGGTATCGTAGGTAACTTTTAGATCTGTTAGCTTACCAGTCGCGGTGTCAAGCTTCTGAATGGTCGTGACTGTTTCTTTGGAGCCGACTTCGCCAGTTGTTTTATCTATAACT
>CAYYAF010000037.1:4411-6102 GCA_964469975.1 uncultured Candidatus Saccharibacteria bacterium | reverse complement strand
ATGTTAATAATGACGGAGTAGTTAATGTCTTTGATCTTTCTATACTAGCTCAACACTGGAATCTATCCGGCCAAACTCTGGCAACCGGTGACCTAAACGGTGACGGTACAGTTAATGTTCTGGATCTTTCAGTACTAGCCACGTATTTTGGCAGCTAAACGGTACTTTTTTGTAAGCTTAACCAAAATGCTATAATAACGGGCATATAAGGAGCTAGTTGTTAACTAGACTGCTGTGAAGGCAAAAATTTGGAAACCAAAAAGGGAATCAATATTCTCTAAGAGATCACTCGTCTTTGTTATATTATTTGCTTCCATAGGTACTTTTATACTTATACAAACATTTGCCGCCCCATCATCACATCAACCAGATTTTTTAAAAAAACGTAAACCAGACTCGGCTGCTAAGATTGAGGAATACAAACTCTTGGTAGAACAAGGCAATAAAAACGTCGATATATTAACGCGTACCATTAAACACGGGCACCCGCATGATAAAACAAAAACTCATGGCCAACTTGTTAAACTGTCAAAAGACAGAATTAGTAACTTAACTGCCTTATTGGATGATGATCCGGATGCTGTACTTAAACTTGTACTATCCGACAAACAAATTGCCGATGCCCGCAGTTTGCCAAGTGTTGAAACGGAGAAAAAAGTTAGCCTGACTGCTTATTACGGTGTCGATCATTATCACGATTGGAAGAGCGGATATGAATATACTGTTCCGTTTGTTACGCCAGATGGTTACACTAAGTATCCCTTATATTTCACGGACGACACCAAAGTCCCTACCACCGAAGCTAATCGTCAGATAAAAGTCACGGGCTATCAAATTGGTGACAAAATACTGGCGACTGGGATAACTAAAGACAAACTAGTTGCGAAATCAAATCCGCTAATCAACCTGGTTGGAAAGGCTGAGGCCGCCAGTGGTAACTATAATGTGGCGGTCATTGTAGCTAATCCCTCTGATGTCACAAATACTATCGATATGACAAAAGTACAGTCGTTGTTTAATGGTTCAGCTGGCAGCGATATAAACAGTTATTTCAAAGAGATCTCCTACGGCCGGTATAATTTAGTACCGTCGTTTTTCGGACCTTATCAAGTACCTGTTACTAAAAGTTCAGGTTGTAGCAACAACTTTCCGAACTCAACATTTAACAATGCCATGTACAATTTGGCTAACGCTGACATTAACTATTTAAATTTCCCTAGAGTCATTGTAATCGATGGCTGTGGCGGCGGCGGCGGTGTAGCAAGCTGGTCATCAGCACCTTCCTCTACACCTGATGGCAGTATAGTGAGAGCCTATATTAGTATTGGGGGCAATAGCTATACAGATAAAGAGATGTACACACACGAGCTATCCCATGTCATTGGCTTTGACAAACCGGCTTTTGGCAACAGTCACGCTGGCCGATATATTTGCATTCCGGCCATTTTTACTCCGCCTTCTCTTTATGGCAATAATTGTGATTCTGGTGAATACGAGGATGAATTTGATGTCTTGGGCAGCAAAGAACGTTACTCAAACAATATTGCCGGTGAAACTGACACTTTACACAAGGATGCAGAACCATTTTTCAACACTGGCGAAAATGTGGCATTGAGCGCACCAGGAACTTATAGCTACAAAATTGGCCCGTTTGAGGATCCGGCAAGTGCAATTAAGGCTTTAACTATTTC
>CAYYAF010000037.1:0-4311 GCA_964469975.1 uncultured Candidatus Saccharibacteria bacterium | reverse complement strand
ACAAAATTGGCCCGTTTGAGGATCCGGCAAGTGCAATTAAGGCTTTAACTATTTCTCGCGGTAATTCCGGTACGTCATTTAGTGTTGAATATCGGCAAGCAACTGGCTTTGATTCGTTTCTATCTGACAGTTTAAGATGCCCAAACTGCAATATTACGCTGGGTGCATCGATCAGGTTCAATTTTGATACACAAGGTACTGGTGGGGGTAGCGATACCCAGTTACTTGATGCGACGCCTGGCAGTCTAAACACTAATTTATATCGCCCCAGCATAAAAGACTGGAATGATTCGGCTTTTCTACCGGGCCAAACTTTCACCGATCCAGAGTATGGAATAAGCATCACTGTCGGCACCCCAGATGCATCTGGATTACCCATAACAGTCACTATTCCGGCTCAAACTTGCACCCATAATAAGCCGACAGTCAATGCCCCAACCACAATTCCGGGTAATGGAACCCCTTTTCAATACACTTTGACAATAACAAATGCCGATACTTCAGGTTGCCAAAATAACAGTTTCAAAGTCTTTACGGATGGAATTGGGGGTTATGCAATCGCGTCACCAGACAACTTAACTTTGGCGCCCGGCGCCTCGCAAACAGTAACAGTAAATGTCACGCCCTCAACACAATACGCCGATAACTACTATTCATCGTCTTGGTCTGTCATATCAAATTCACTTGGCAATACAGTAACGCAAGGTAGTTTTATTTATCAGCTTTCGACTGCCGCAGATACAACTGCACCTAGCGTGCCAGGGAATTTTAAGGTTGATGTAAAAGGTTCAAGCGTCAATACCCTGAGTTGGACAGGCAGTAGCGATAACTTGGGAGTAGCTGGGTATTCAATTTATAGAGACGGTATCAATATCGATGCCACACCAAATTCTTATTATGTTGACACTACGGCGCAGCCATCGACAACTTATTCTTATTACATACAGGCCTATGATCATAAGAATAACAAATCAGCTAGTACCTCAACTATAACAGTATCTAATCCTGCAAAATCCGATTCGACATTCCCTTCAGTGCCACTAGCAAACGCTACGGTGAGTGATGCTCATACCGTAAATCTTTCGTGGACAGCGTCAACGGATGCAGGCACAGGAGTGGCCTATTATATAGTGGCCGGAACGAATGGCTCCATACCAAGCTTATCACCGAGTATTACATCACAAAGCTATAAAGGATTACGGTCATCAGAAAAATATGACATGTATGTCCAAGCTATTGACGGCGATGGCAACCGATCAACTCCAAATCCCGAACCAGGTACCGCCCATATCATGACATCAAAACCCGGCACTTTACCACCAACCAATCCTGCAAACTTTAATGCTGTAGAGGTTTCCGGCAATCGAAATGTTTTATGGTGGGATTCCAGCTCTGACGATAAATCTGTAACCGGTTATAAAATTTATGTTTGCGATAGCGGTTCGCTCAACTCATGCGGTGGCTATGTTTATTCAACTGTCACTGTTCCGAGTGCGGTAGTAATGACTCCGCAAAAATCGCAAAATTATTTCTATTGGACCCAAGCACTTGATGGTGATGGCAACTCATCTGGAATTTCCACTAAAATTTTTGCATATCTTAGTGGCAGCTGGCCATTAAGTGACGCCACACCACCCACAGTTAGTCTAATTAGTCCGTCTAGCGGTGCCACCGTCAGCGGTAAAATAAATGTCACATATTCGGCGACAGACAATAATCAAGTCACAGGATCAGTCCTATATGTAGATGGTAATATTGTCGGTGCCATAAATACCAATTCAACACCCGCCACCGGGCCAATCGAGCTTGATACCGCTAAACTCAGTAATGGCAGCCACACATTAAATGTTAAAAGTTACGACTATTTTGATAATTCAGCAACCTCATCGTCTATAACTATCAATGTCCAAAACGGCTCAACTGATACTACACCCCCAACAGTTTCCTTAACATCACCAGCCAACGGCTCAACCGTCAGTGGCTCAAGTGTATTCCTGGTCGCTAATGCTACAGACAATGTTGGGGTAACTAAGGTTGAGTTCCTGGTTGATGGCACCGTAGTCAACTCTGACATCTCCAGCCCTTATAGTTTTAGCTGGAACTCGACATCATTACCAAATGGATCCCACACTATCACCGCTAAAGCCTACGATGCCGCCGGTAATATTACTACTAGCTCAAGCGTGACTATCACCGTCAACAACTCTACATCTAAACCCGGCGACGTTAATAATGACGGCACGGTTAATATACTAGACCTTTCGGTTGTAGCTCTTCACTGGAACCAAACGGGCCAAACTCTGTCAACCGGTGACATCAACGGTGACGGCACGGTTAATATCCTAGATCTATCAATTCTTGCAACAAACTTTGGAACCTAATTAAATTGTATTTGTCAGCAGAACATGGGAATATACTACTAAGATGAGTAGTGTACCTATGGAACGTGGTTCAGACGGTGCTGAATTATTTGTACCAAAAGGTATTTATGTGCCTGAACTTGGACCGGGTAAATTGGCTGCAATTGATTGGCTAAGAATAGCTGTAAATCAATCATATTACAAAGAACTATCTCTTAATATGAGCTATGCCCTTGATTCAATCCCCGAGCAAGTACCTAATACATACTATTATCAAGATAAAACCCTACAATCAGGCAAACCAGTTTTTTGGGGATTTATAAGTGAAAGTGTAGAGCACAGTCCACAAATTGCGTTTCAGGCAAGGGATGAAAAAGCCCGAAACTTGTGGCAAACTTATGAAGTAGTGAGTGTTGTTAACGATTCAAAAAATAGACTCACAGTAGTTAATACTTCCTATCAGGGAGAGCCTCATCACAACGCCAATGTACTTAACAGACGAACTGCCTCACGCCGCCAAGCACATTGGCTTACTTCTTTATTAGTCCAAAAATATAATTTGCAGTAATATTTTTTAAAATACAATTCTTGACAGGTATTTAATCAAACCATAAGCTTGACGCTAACCTAAGCTAGCTTTAAGCTGGTTAATAGATGTTAGGGACAATACAAACATTCGTTTCAAAGGCTAAAGACCTGATGATTCCAAGGCACTCAGAACTTGTTCGTGATGATGTAAGACGTGCCCGGGAATATATAGCTAGTTACTGGCATAAGTTAGAACGCTATCACCCCAAAGATGATGACACTTTGCTAGGGCTTCCTAATATTTACCTAGTACCGGCCTTTGAGGAAGGCCACAGTTTTGATTTTAATGAACTATATTACTGGGATAGCTATTTTATGGTGCAGGGAATGCTGGATCAGCAGCACAAAGAGTTAGTTACTGGTATTTTAGAAAATCTATTATATCTGCAGAAACGCTTTGATGTCATACCAAATGCCTCAAGGACCTATTTAATGGGCCGTTCACAGCCACCGCTATTAACAAGCTTTATTTTTGATGTTTATAACGCCTACAACCCAGGAAAGGCCTGGCTTCAAAAGGCTATGGCTCAGGCCGAAGCTGAATATCACACGGTTTGGATGGGTCAAGCTAAGCCTAATGACAGGCAAGTTTATCAAGGTCTTAGCCGCTACTACGATATAAACTATATTCATGATTTGGCCGAAACCGAAAGTGGCTGGGATATGACACCGCGCTTTAACCGCCGTGCTTTAAACTATATTCCAATTGATCTAAACGCTCTACTATATAAGTACGAAACCGACTTTGCCAAGGCGGCCGCAATAATTGGTGACACTAAAGAAACTAAGTTGTGGGAAAAGATGGCCAAACGCCGCAAGAAAGTGGTGGACAGGCTTATGTGGAACAAAACCAAAGGTTTTTACTATGATTACAACTTTACAAAAGAACGGCGCGGCACAGTTAGCTCATTAGCCGGTTTTTACCCTATGTGGGCAGGTATGGCCAGCGAAAAACAAGCCCGCCAACTGGTTAAAAACTTACGCCGGTTTGAGCAAAAAGGTGGCCTTAGCGCCACCGATCAGCAACTAGGTGCTTTAGTACCAGGTGCTACACCCACCCAGTGGGCCTACCCCAATGGCTGGGCACCGCTGCATTTTATTGTCGTGGAAGGCTTAAGACGCTATGGTTATGAATATGAAGCTAGACGTATAGCCATGAAGTGGTTAAAAACTAACCTAAGCTGGTTTGATAAAAACAGCGTATTTTTAGAAAAGTATAATGTTGTTAACCCAGATAAACCTCCCGCCAAAGGCTTGTACCCCAGCCAAACCGGTTTTGGTTGGACAAATGCTGTTTTTGAGCGTTTTTGCAAGGAATTTATAGATAGATGAAACGTCTAAAAGAGTCAGTTTGGCACATTTA
>CAYYAF010000036.1:0-6120 GCA_964469975.1 uncultured Candidatus Saccharibacteria bacterium | reverse complement strand
AGCGCACTTTTTAGAATGTCTTTACCGGCGCTGATTGATTTATCTTCAGCTGTGCCCTGCTTGATTGCAACAATTAAGTTTATAAGCGTTACTCCACCGCCCGGTACAATGCCTTCATCTAAAGCAGCCTTAACAGCATTTACTGCGTCATCTACGCGGAATTTCTTTTCTTCAATTTCAGTTTCGGTGGCACCACCAACTTTAATGACGGCTACTTTACCTTCAAGTGCGGCTCGGCGTTTTTCTAGATTTTCTTTATCGTATTCGCTGCTGGCCGAGTTAGCTTGTTTGCTGATTTGGGCAATCCTGGCTTTTACAGCGCTAGCCGAACCACCGCCCTCAATAATGGTAGTTTCATCTTTAGTAACAATAACTTTGCGGGCATTACCTACGGCTGAAATATCAGCGTTTTCAAACGTAACACCTAGCTCGTCTGATATAACTTCACCGCCAGTTAGTACGGCTATGTCTTCTAAAATTTCTTTGCGTCTATCGCCAAAGGCTGGGGCTTTAACAGCCACCGTATTGAATACACCCTTTAGTCGGTTAAGTACTAGTGTTGCCAAGGCTTCGCCATCTACATCCTCGGCAATAAGCACCAAATCCTTTTTACCGGCTTGAGCTAGCTTTTCTAGCAGAGGTAAAAATTCTTGCACAGAGCTAATTTTTTTATCGGTAATTACAATGGCTGGTTTATCGTAAACCGCTTCCATACGGTTAGCATCGGTTACCATGTAGGCACTTACAAAGCCACGGTCAAAAGTAAAGCCTTCTACCACTTCGCTTTCTAGTTGCAGTGTTTGGCCTTCTTCTACGGTTACCACGCCGTCTTTGCCAACCTTATCTATAACATCGGCAATTAGGTTGCCTATTTCGCTATCGCCGGCGCTGATGGTGGCGACCTCGGCTACACGTTGTTTGTTGCTCTTAATATCTTCGGCCATGCCTGATAATTTACTAATTACATCCTGAGCAGCCGCTTCCAAGCCTTTACGCAGTAGCATTGGGTTATGACCAGCAGCAATTAGTTTGTTAGCCTCATTTAATATGTGATAGGTCAGAACCGTAACGGTGGTTGTACCATCACCGGCTACATCGTTCATTTTATTGGCAGCTTGTTTTATAAGCTCGGCGCCCACTTTATAACCCAAAGTTTCATCGTCAACATCGGCAATTTCAACGCCCTTGGCAACCGTCACGCCGTCGTGTGTAACAGTTGGGCTGCCATAGCTTTTACTAATTACTACGTTACGACCTTTAGGCCCCAGCGTAGTTTTTACTGCGTTATATAAAATTTCCGCACCAGCTAATACGCGGCGGCGGGCATCATCATCATAAAATACTTTTTTGGCCATCAAAATCTCCTATTTAACCGTTGCTAAAACGTCTTCTTCTTTAATTACAATATATTCATCTTTACCAAGCTTTATGTCAGTTGTACTGTAGCTTTTGTAAATAATACGGTCGCCAACTTTTACTTGTTTTACCTCTTTACCGACAGCTAAAACTTTGGCAGTTTTAGGTTTTTCTTTGGCGCCTTCTGGCAGGTATAAGCCACTGGCAGTTTTGCTTTCGGCTTCTTCTTGCTGGGCTAGCACGTTATCGGCCAGCGGTTGAATTGGTACAGCCATGTAATATAGACCTCCTATTAAGTCATTTTGTGCGTTAGCACTTAAGACATGAGAGTGCTAACTATCGGATATATACTAGCCGAAAGTTTAAACTACTGTCAACCCTGTTTTGATTTTCCAGCCTTCATTAAGGCTTTAGCAATTTCTAAATCAGCTACAATAGCCGTGCCCGGTATCTCAATCATTTCCATTAATACTCTGCCTTCGGGTGATTGTGGAGAGTCTTTTCGACTTTTGTCCGGATTAGAATCTGAAAAATTAATAACTTCACCCATAATTTATCCTAGCGTATTTGAGACTAAATCTAGCGGCCAGTTCGAATCATTTTCAAAGTATTCCTGAATTGTATAGGCCAAAGTAGTTAAATAATCACTGTCGCCGCCATGTCTAATTTTATCTTCTAAGACTGCAAGATAGGGTTCAAAAACTAGTTCCCAAAAAGCATTTCTTATTTGTGGCAAACCCATGTGTGCTAACATACCAACGCCAAAAATTTTATCTTCACCCTGACTATTTTCTTCTGTGTCATGCTCTAAAATTAATGAACGAGCAAGTTTTTCTAAATCTTCCCAAGCCAGTGCTGGATTATCAAGATCATCGGTATTACGCACGGTTAGGTTTTCGGTGTCAATTACGCCCACAGTACCGTTAACGCTGACGGCAAAGTTTTTAATCTGCCCGTCTGGGTGAAAAACTCCGTTAGAGTGTAGATTGGCCAAAGTGCTTGATATTTCTGCTACGGTTCTATTATTTCTTTGGCCAATTTCCACTTCCCTAGCATCGTGCGGTTGGCGTCCTACAATCCATTCATCACGGTCTAAACTTTGAAAGTCATCGCGTTTTTTTGTGATCACAACAAAGCTATTTCCGTCTTCTGAAGGCACAATGCCAATAGGATCAAATGTTTCGGTATCAATTTCTTGCAGAATTTTATAACCATAAAATTCCTGCAAGGCTTTTTTGGGCTTTTCAAAAAGTTTAAAAGCTACGCTCATTAAATTGCCGTCTCTTTTTTTGCTTGGCTTATAGCCAACAAGCCGGCCAAAACTAACTCCGTGGGCCGATCGCCTACGTTCAACAGTTTTATCCGGAAAAACCTCATGGGTTTTTAGTCGTTCAAGCTCGGAGCTATACTCTGGTGAAACAATGGCTTGTCCACTATTTAATGCATCGAGGTGAGCATCCATATCAAAGGTTTTAAACTCAGCGCCACTTGCTAATTTTTCGCTAGGTATACGATTTAGCCTATCACCTATTCTCTCTTCAAAGGTTTGCTCTATAACTGGTAAAGTTTCTGCTACAATAGCCATTATTCGCTCCTAAGACCTTGTAAGAAGTTTTCTAGATGGCTCTTTTTAAAGAACCAAGCTGTTTGCATCGCTAGCATTTCGTCTGTAACGGCAGGAACTGAACCCATCCTTTTAAGAGGAGGTACAACGGTTAAATTAACGTCGTCTAGATTTCTTCGGTCCGGAGTACCATAGGTAACTGCAATGTCCTGAACCGTTAAGCCAAACACACCCTTATCAAGCGATCTAAGTCTTTTAATAAATTGGCCTGTTCGGTAAGCTTGGCGATTTACATATTCTTCTGTATATGGGGCCTGTCTGAAGAATTTAGCCAGCATTAGTGACCCTTCCGGCACATCATAAATATACATTTCATTCTCAATACCCCTTAAACGAAGTATCGCGGCACCACCTAAGTTTTTCTTAACCAAGGTCTCGCTTTCAATATCTGATCCCTCACAAACATAATGCCTCACATTGCCTGGATCTACTATGTCCAGCCCACGTTCGGGCATACCTTCGAGTCGTCCAATATTAAACTGCATGTCAACCGGAATAGATCCAGGAAATAAATTATGAGCTGCAGAACTTAGGTGTTCATGACGAGGTATATTTGCAGGGTGCATAGATTCAGTCATACGGTGTAAACTATAGCATATTTTATTAAATATAGCAAGGTGTTTTACTCCTGTTTTTTGCGTTACAATAACGGTTATGTCTATGTCAATCTTGATGTGCTCACCCCTGTACTTTGACATTGAGTATGAAATTAACCCCTGGATGCACACCGATAATCAGGTAAAAAATGATTTGGCCCGCCAGCAATGGCTACAATTAAATGGCATTTATGGTCAATTGGGCTGGGATCTAAAACAAATTGAACCAGTGGAGCACTTGCCAGACATGGTTTTTACAGCTAACGGCGCATTAGTAATTGATCACAAAGTAGCCTTGCCTACTTTCCGCGCACCGGATCGCCAGCCGGAAACTGAGCATTTTAAAAAATGGTTTGAAAATAGCGGTTACACGGAATTTTTACAGCCCAAATACGACTTTGAAGGTGAAGGTGATGCGCTGGTTTGGAACGATATTATTTTTGCCGGCTATCCCTGGCGCAGTGATAAATATGGGCATGCAGAGCTATCCGAATTTTTTGGTGCTAAGGTAGTTGATATTCAATTGGCGGACGAGCGGTTTTACCACCTGGACACTTGCCTAACCATTGTGGACAAGCAAACTGTAGCTGTATGGCCAAAAGCTTTTACCGCCGAAGCTTTAAAAAAGATTCATGAACTTGTGCCGAATGTAATTGAGGCCAGTGATGAAGATGCTATGGCTTATGGGCTAAACGCAATGAGTGACGGTAAAAATATTGTGTTAAGTGATAAGGCCCTGGGTTTAATTCAAATTTATCGCCAAAAAGGTATGAATGTTTTCCCTACTCCAATCAGTGAATTCCAAAAATCCGGCGGCGGAGTGAAATGTTTGACTTTGGAGCTACGGAACTAGTCTGTTGAGTCCACACCCCGTAACAACCTTAATTTAACGCACTTTACACCCCCGACTTCGAAGTCTTGGCAGACTTTGGGACGCTCTTCGTAGGCACCACAATATTCCCAGCCATCTTCTGAAACTTTCAAATAGGCGCAATCATTCATAAGAATATACCTGCCCATCCCAGCTTCAAGAGGCTCATATTCTCTGCCAGGCTCCACTAGCCATTTACGCACACTTGGA
Source organism: uncultured Candidatus Saccharibacteria bacterium (assembly GCA_964469975.1). Classification (GTDB taxonomy): domain Bacteria; phylum Patescibacteriota; class Saccharimonadia; order Saccharimonadales; family JANWIN01; genus CAYYAF01. Next base: position 1,463 of record CAYYAF010000036.1, on the reverse strand, counting down.
CTATCCTCATCATATTCAATGCCTATGGGATATATAACGTCATCTCTATCATGATCAGTTGGCTGCGAAACAGTTAGAAGTTTATTACCTCCGCGCAACATAAATGACAGCTCTTCTAAGCTTAGTGACATAATTTCATTGCCTCGGCAACAAGCCGCACTACAGTTTTGACAGCTAATTTCTGGAGAATTTGGCATAACAATAGATTATTTTTTACCAAGCCGAATCTTTAAAGCTGTACGTGCCACTGTAACTTCATCGTATGGGCGTTTTACAACTCGGCGCGGATCATCATCGTTCTGAACTTGCTCACGATATTTAGCCGCTTCTGGGCCGTTACTTAAAATAGATTTTTCGTGACCTTTACCAAGTAGCAAAATCATATCACCCGGCTGAGCGTTATTAACTGCAAATTGAACCGCTTCCTCACGCTTGTGAATTAAAAATAGATTTTGGCCCATTTGTTTACCGGCTTTAATGGCGCCGCTGGCAATTTGCTCGAGTATTTCTTTACCATCGATGTCACGATCATCTTCTTCAGTAGCTATTACTATATTGCAATACTTGCCGGCAATCTCACCTTGGGCGGCCCGTTTAGCTTCATCGCGGCGGCCAGCACTGCCAAATACAGTTATCATTCGGCCTTTTACTAACGGTTTTACTTCTTTAAAGATTTTTTCAAAACTTTCTGGCGTGTGAGCGTAATCTACAATTACATCAAAATCTTGGCCTTCATCTACCCGTGTCATGCGGCCTTCCACAGCTTTTAGGCTGGCAATTCCCTGCTCTATTTGGGTATTGCTTAACCCTATAGCTAGGCCCACGCCAATAGCCGCCAGCGAGTTGTAAACGTTAAAGCTGCCTGGTAAATTACAAGTGATTTTAAGTTCTTGGTTTTCAGTTTTAGCTATAAATTGACTACCAGCCGGTGTCAGCTGAATGTTTGTGGCTCTTAAATCACCATTGTTAACACCGTAAAGCGTGGGGTTGGCTACAGCTTGGGCAAAAAGTGCACCACTCGGGTCATCGGCATTGGCTATACCAGCCTGTAGTCCCCTATGGTTGTGATTGGTCTGTTTAAATAAACGCTTCTTAGCATCGCGATATTTATCAAAACTTCCGTGGTAGTCAAGATGTTCATGGCTCACGTTGGTCATAACAGCTACTGTATATGGCACTCCCCACACCCGGTGTTGGGTCAAAGCGTGACTGGTAGTTTCTAGTACCAACCACTCGGCTCCTGCTTTTCTAATTTTTTTGAGTTCTTTTATAAGCTGCAATGAGCCCAGTGAGGTTAGCCTAGTAGGATTATCGTGCAGGCCCTGGCCGTCGCCATAATCCACCGAAATGGTAGTCATCATAGCAACTTTGTAGCCACTATTTTTTAACATTTGGGCAATTAAACTGCTGGTGCTGGTTTTGCCATCTGTACCTGTTACACCAATAACTTTTAATTTTCTGGC
>CAYYAF010000035.1:0-6300 GCA_964469975.1 uncultured Candidatus Saccharibacteria bacterium | reverse complement strand
ATTAGTACAGCAAACGGCCGAAAGCCGTGGATTAGCTTTTGTTTTTGACGAGGGTAATTTGGGGGCGGGTGCAAGCGAAGCGCGGGCTCGCGGAGCAAGATATGATTTTCTAAAAAAAGTTAAACAAGCGGCCGGCGCCAAAGCAATTATTACTGCGCATCATCAAGACGATTTAATTGAAACGGCTATTATAAATATGTTGCGCGGTACTAACCGGCGCGGCTTATCATCACTAAAAGATCAGCCCAATATTTTGCGTCCGCTACTTCATATTCCTAAACCTGAATTACTTAAGTACGCCAAGGAACATAGTATTGTATGGCGAGAAGATATTACTAATCAGGACGAGACTTACTTGCGAAACTATGTGCGCAAAAATATCTTGCCCAATTTTGGTGAAGCCGATCGTAAAAAGATGCTAGATCACATTAATAACTTAAGCCAACTAAATAAAGAGATTGATTTAATTGTTGAAGAACAAATTAAAGAAAGCGAGTTAGATAAACAATGGTTTACGGCTCTAGATCACACTGTGGCCCGGGATGTTATGGCCAGCTGGTTGAGAGCTCACGGCGTTAAAGATTTAGATAAAAAGAATATAGAAATCTTAGTTAGAGCTGCAAAAACGTATAAGCCTGGCAAGCAGATTATTGTAGATAGGAGCCGTAGAATAGAGGTAGACGACAAAAAATTAGCACTCGTTACCCTCGAGCGCTAGCACTCATAAATTGAGTTATGTATAATAGACCAGGTATGGATAAGCAGCCGTTCAAGAAACCATCACTAACGGGAGGAAATGGCCGAAAGAATTTTAAAAATTTCGGCTTTGCCGCTCTGCTGATTTTACTTACCTTAATTATAATTGCAGCCTTTAATCAGCCAAGCCCACTTAAAACCGTACCATTTTCACAAGTTATATCTGAAGCTAACTCTGGCGATATAAAACAAATTACTATTCAGAGCGATGACCTACAAATCACCCCAAAAGGCGAAAATAAAGCCACTGAAAAATCGCGCAAAGAAAGTGGCAGCAGCATCTATGAGCAAGGTCTAACCAACAAAGATGTGACAGTCGAAATTAAAGCGCCGTCTAGCGCTAGTACCACCTGGGCGAACATAGGCATTTCTATTTTGCCAGTCATTTTAATTAGTGCGGTGCTGTTCTTTATGATTAGAAGTGCTCAAGGCCAAGGCAACCAAGCTTTAAGTTTTGGTAAAAGCCGCGCGCGTTTATATGGCAACGAAAAAGATAAAGTTACCTTTCGTGATGTGGCCGGAGCCCTTGAAGCCAAAACCGATTTGCAAGAAATTGTAGAGTTTTTAAAATTCCCCAAAAAATTTGAATCTGTAGGCGCCAAAATACCAAAAGGCGTGCTACTAATTGGCCCACCAGGCACAGGCAAAACTATGATGGCTAGGGCTGTAGCTGGTGAAGCTAACGTACCATTCTTTAGTATTTCTGGCTCAGAATTTGTAGAAATGTTTGTGGGGGTAGGTGCCAGCCGTGTACGCGACTTATTCGCCAAAGCCAAGAAAAATGCACCTTGCATAATTTTTATAGATGAAATTGATGCTGTTGGACGCCGTAGAGGATCTGGTATGGGTGGTGGTCATGATGAACGTGAGCAAACACTTAATCAAATTTTGGTAGAAATGGATGGCTTTGAGCAAGGCACTAACGTTATTGTTCTAGCTGCTACTAACCGATCTGACGTACTTGACCCGGCGCTGCTGCGCCCCGGCCGCTTTGACCGCCGCGTAAATATTGACTTACCAGAACGCAAAGACCGCGAGGCCATACTTAAAATTCACTTTGCTAAAAAGCCATTATCTAAAAAAGTTGACCTAGATGCATTAGCCGCCAAAACGGCTGGAAGTTCCGGAGCGGATTTATCCAATATTGCTAACGAGGCTGCCATTATTGCGGCTAGACTAAATCATAGCCAAATTAGCCAGGAAGATGTAACCGAGGCTTTTGAAAAAGTAGCACTTGGGCCAGAGCGTAAAAGTAAGGTTATGAACGAAAAAGAAAAAGAGCTTACTGCCTACCATGAGGCTGGCCATGCTATTGTTGGCTATGTACTGCCAGATAGTGATTCTGTTCATAAGGTAACAATTATTCCGCGCGGCGGTACCGGCGGCGTAACATGGTTTATCCCGCCAGAAGACAAAAGCTATCACTCCGTAATTGAGTACAAGGATATTTTAGCCAGAATGCTAGGTGGACGTATTGCTGAAGAAGTTATTTATGGCCATGACCGTATTACCACTGGGGCTGGTAATGACTTACAAAAAGCCGCAGAACTAGCTCGTGATATGATTATGAACCAAGGCATGGGCCGCAAGTTGCGTGATCAAGTTTTCCATGTAGACGAAGGTATGATGATAGAAAAATTGGTGCACGAACGTAACTATTCAGATGAAACTGCCAAGATTATTGATGATGAAGTAGAAAACTTAATTACCGAAGCAGCTCATCGGGCTAGGGAAGTAATAAAACACAATCTGGGCAGACTAGAAAAGCTTAAAAACCGCCTGCTAGAAAAAGAAACCGTTGAAGCTGCCGAAGTAAAAAGATTATTAGATGGCTCAGTTCTCCCAAAAACAGCGGCGCTTTACTAAATATCTATCAATTTAGTTCATTTTATTTCGATAATCCAATTCCTATAATCTATAATCTATAGCTGGATGAATCGCGTAATAAGCAGGGCAAACAAAAAGCTATCACTAAGTAATGCAGCGTTACTGTTAATTGTTGCGACCTTTATGACCCAGTTACTGGGCTTCTTTAGATATCGATTGGTGGTGGCTAACTTTGCAACTATTGATCCGGGTGGCACAGATGCTTTTTTTGCTGCTTTTCAAATACCTGATTTTTTTTACTTAACTATTGCCGCTGGCGTGTTAGGTGTGGTCTTATTGCCAGTGCTGGCCGAACGCTTGCATGCCAAAGATAAAAAAGCCATATGGGATATTACCAGCAGCCTGTTTAACCTAATGTTTTTAGTAATGTTTGTAGCGGCTATTTTTATTTTTGTGTTTGCAAAGCCACTACTGCACAGTATTGTTGCCCCGGGCTTAAACCCGGTTGAGCTGAACCAAGCCACAACAATAATGCGAATAGTGGCTATAAATCCCATGCTGTTTACCTTGGCTGGTATATTAACTAGCGCACAGCAAACTTTCGGCCGGTTTTTCTTTTATGCTGTAGCGCCACTTATGTACAACCTGGCCATTATAGTCAGCATCTACGTCTTTAAATACCACCTAGGCGTAATTGGCCTTGGCATTGGCGCCGTAATTGGTGCTGGACTTCAGTTTGTGGTAGCTTTGTTTGGTTTATGGGGACTAAAATTTAAATGGCGCCCACGCATAAGCTTATCTAAAGACTTCAAGTTAATTATGCGCAAACTGCCAGCTAGGGCTATTGACCAAGGCGTAGATTCAATTAACAGTATTGTTGAAACTAACCGTGCCACAACATTAAATCAAACAGGTGCCGTAACTTCTTACAACCTGGCCACTACAATTATGAACGTGCCGGTTATGTTATTTGGCACAACTATTGCCACTGCTGCCTTTCCGCGTTTAAATAGCCGGCTGGCTCAGCACCGCGAAGATTTGTTTCACAAAGACTTTTTTAAAGTTGTAGAGGTTATGATGTGGATTGCCTTGCCCGTAGCTGTAATTGCTTTCTTTACCAGAGGTTATTTAGCTCGATTAATATACGGCAATGTTAATCCTGACGTTGCTGTAATTTTGGGATTTTTGTCCGCAGCTATTTTTGCGCGGATTATGTACACCATTATTTCACGCTACTTTTATGCAAAAAAAGATACTTCAACACCGCTTTTTGTATCACTTTTTGTAATCGCCTTAAATATAGTGTTAGTGTTTAGCTTAGCTAAGCCTGGTGAGTATGGGATAGCGGGGCTAGCTATAGCTCAATCGGTTGCAGCATCGGCTGAAGTGTTTATTCTGGTGCTTATCATGCTGATTCGTGATCCTTATATTTTTAACAGAGCCTTTTGGAGTGCAGTGTTAAAAATTATTTCTGTAACGGGCTTTACGGTAGTTACCGGCTTTATTATGGTATCCTTGTTGCCACTACAAAAAGCTGATAAAGGCTTTGTGACTCTAGGCATTAAGTTCGCATTAATAGCTGTACCTGTATTATTAGTACATCTAATTGTGTCTTATTTAATGGGCTTAGATGAATCTAAAATTGCATTTAGTAAAGCACGTAAATTTATACTAAAGCCAATGCGCATTGACTAATAAATGAGACACCCATACGCGGCCCCATAAATGGGTACCCTCCGGCTAGGGTTTCTCTTATCGCTCCCTACTGGAATGAATCCAGTTTCGCTTGAAGCGAACCGGTCGCTGCTCTTCCCAAAACAACAGAGAAGAATATTGCATTCCTCTGATATAATCTGTAAAGCATGAATCAGGAGCATATTCGTAATTTTTGCATTATTGCGCATATAGACCATGGTAAATCTACCTTGGCCGATAGGCTATTGGAACTGACTGGCACAGTTGAAAAGCGGCTAATGAAAAATCAGCTTCTAGACAAAATGGATTTGGAGCGCGAAAAGGGCATAACCATAAAACTAGCACCTGTGCGTATGAAGTATAAGAATTATGAGCTTAACTTAATTGATACACCCGGTCATGTAGATTTTAGCTACGAAGTTTCACGCAGTTTAGCGGCTTGTGAAGGTGCTCTACTGGTAGTTGACGCTAGCCAAGGCATTCAAGCCCAAACTCTAGCCAATGTTTACTTAGCATTAGCGGCAGAGCTTAAAATTATTCCTGTTCTTAATAAAATTGATTTACCCGCTGCCAATATAGAGCGCGTTAGCAGAGAAATTATTTCACTGCTAGGGTGCAAAAAAGAGGATATTTTACTGATTTCGGCCAAAAACGGACGGGGTGTCGGTGAAGTACTGGATAAAATTGTTAAAGACATTCCCTCGCCAAAAGGAAACGCTAGTAGTGCTGCCAGGGCACTAATTTTTGATAGTTATTACGATGATTACCGAGGTGTGATTTTGTATGTGAGAATTGTAGATGGGCTAGTGGCAAAAAATTCGCAGATTAAAATGATGGGCACTGCAGCAGAAGGTTTAGCTTTAGAAGTCGGATCACTAAAACCCGAAATGTCACCCGCCGGTGAGTTAAAAGCTGGCGAAATCGGCTATATAATTACTAATTTTAAAAGTACTCGTGAAGCCAAAGTCGGCGACACAGTCACGCTACCAAACCCACTTGCTAAACAACCGCTACCTGGCTACAAGGATGTAAAACCGTTTGTCTATGCCGGATTTTACCCTGAAAGTAACGAAAAATATCAAGAACTGAAAGATGCCATTGAAAAGCTTAGCCTTAGTGACTCGGCTTTGCAATTCGCACCAGAAAATTCACCCGTGCTGGGATTTGGTGTACGCATTGGCTTTTTGGGACTACTACACATGGATATTGTGCGCGAACGGTTGGAGCGTGAATATAACTTAGAACTGGTGGTTACTAATCCGTCTACGGATTATCAGGTTAGCTTACTAAATGGCGAAGAGCAGGATATTAAAAGTGCAGCCGATTTACCAGATGTTGCCAAAATTAAAGAGATTCGTGAGCCGTGGATTAGTGGCGAAGTGGTGTGCCCCAAAGATTACGTGGGTGCGGTGCTGCAGCTAATTGTAAGCAAGCGTGGCCTGCAAAAAAACCTTAGCTATATGGATTCACAGCTGGCAGTTATAAATTTTGAGGCGCCACTGGCCAACTTGCTAACCGATTTTTATGACCAATTAAAAAGTATTACCAGCGGCTACGGCTCGTTTAATTATGAACTGGCTGATTACAGGGCTGAAGACCTAGTTAAGTTAGATTTCTACGTAGCTGGCGAGCGGGTTGATTCGTTAAGCCTAATGGTTCACAGAAGTGAAGCTGATAGGTTGGGCAGGGAAATAGTGGGTAAGCTAAAAGATGTAATTCCGCGCCAGAATTTCCAAGTTAGTTTGCAAGCAGCTATTGGCGGCAAGTTTATTGCCCGCGAAGACATTAGTGCCTACCGCAAAGATGTTACAACTGGTTTATATGGTGGTGACGTGTCGCGCAAAAAGAAAGTTCTGGCCAAGCAGGCCAAAGGTAAAAAACGCATGAAACGCTTTGGCAAAGTGGATATCCCCGCCGAAGCCTTCACCGTAATGCTCAAACGCGACTAGTGCCAGGCGGCTAAGATAACGCCGTTTATAAGCAAAACTACTAAAAAGTAGCCGGTGTTGATGTATAGCAGTT
>CAYYAF010000034.1:0-6465 GCA_964469975.1 uncultured Candidatus Saccharibacteria bacterium | reverse complement strand
GTAGATGAGTTCCAGAACTTTAGCACCGATTCATTTGCCACCATTCTAAGTGAGGCCCGGAAGTATCGATTGAACCTAATTGTAGCCAATCAGTTTACAACCCAGTTATCAGATGAAATCCGCGATGCTGTGTTTGGCAATGTTGGTTCAATTGTGTCATTTAGGGTAGGAGCAGATGCTGACGCCGATGCGCTTAGCAAAAAGTTCCAACCTATATTCGACCGTGAAGATGTTCTACGGCTCCCCAACTACAACACCATTACTCAAATGTTAATTGGCGGTGTGCCAACCCAGCCCTTTAGTATGGCCACTATACCACCACTAGGTTCACCTAATGCCAAGCTTGGCCAGGCACTGCGGCAGCTCAGTGCGGCTAAATACGGCCGGCCAAAATCAATTGTAGAAGCCGAAATATTTGAACGTATTACTACTAAGGCACCGGAACGGCCAGCTTTTCCACCTTATGGAGGTCCAACTGGCACCAGGCCAGCCACTGGACCATTACCGCAACAAGCGGGTGCCAGGCCACCATCTAGTAGTTCATCTTTCTTGGACGAGTGGCTAGCTAAACGTAAAACCTCGCCAACTTCACCAGCGCCAAACCCAATGAGTAGCCCAACGTCAGGGCCATCCAGGGCTCCGCAAGGCTTTGCTACGATGCCATCTAGCGGCTACACCATGCCTCCACCACCCGCACCTGTACCAGCCGGAGTTCAAACTAACCCCGCCTCGTTATCAACTGCCGGCACGGCTAATATTTCTAGTGCCCAAACCACGGATCAAGAAGTGTCCGATATTGCTAGTGAGCTAAAAAGTATCTTGGATAATCCGCCCAAGCCAGAAGCACCCCAGTCGGCTAAAGATGGCGAAATTCACATCGGCAAAGTTGACGCTAAACAGCAACCAGCCGAACATACACTAAAAATCGACAATACCGACCAAAACTAAAACTACTAATGCTTGCAATAGTACCGACGCAGTTCTAGCATGGATATTATGGGGGCGGAACAAGGTCCAAGAGACATTGATGAAGTCAAATGGCAGCAGGAACAAGACCATATACCTGACAGATTTTATTCTGGGTACACGCAGCTTAAATCTAGACAATCCAAATATAATGCCAGCAGTGACCCTTTGGCTAAGGCTTTGCTAGATACTTTAATACGTCGTGATCAAGAAGCTATAAAACGCTCACTTTTAATGGCTCCTAAAGACTCTACATGGTTAGCAGTTTATTATGACCGGGCGGATTATATGCAAGAAGAGTTGGTTAAGTATTGCGTTGTTGACCCAGCCGAAGCCGAAGGAATTTTTATTATATCAATGGCCAAATTGTCAGATTTCGAACTACGAAATTACGGTGGATCTTTTAAAGACTTTAATTTATATTTCATGGCCGCTAACGAAACATTTTTCAGCCAGGAATCTCTTTTTAATACTAAAGATGAAAGCGAGATTACATTAAAAATTAGCGAAGCCAACTGCGAATTATTTACTGATTACGAACTTAAAAATTTACTAAGTTAATTTACTTAGCACTAGTAGCCCATTCATTTGTTTACTTATTTTTTAGGCTGCATTCTTTGTAGCACCGGAAGTGCTTTTTTGACAAACTGCTGAGCATCATCTACCAGAGAAGTGTTATCCGCTCCGTGTCCTTTATTAACATTATTTTCTGCAAAATAAACAGTGTCTTCAAATAGTTCCCAATCTTCCCGTTGGCAAAAGTCTACTAAGAAAGCCATTGTTGCTGGATCTAACACCTCACGCAGTTCAATTTGGTAATCTTTAGTACAGTAAAGGCTAAAATAGTCTGGAAAATCACCCTCTAAACTAGCCGGTTCCAAATTATAACTAGTTAGTTCTTTATCTAATAATGAATGAGTTTTGGTATCAGCTACACCAAAACTAGTGATGTGAACCGGGCTTTTGACCGGCAGCTGCAAGGTCATAATAATTTTGCCAGCATTAGACATGTTGTGGCTAGCAATTAAAGCTGTTCCAATTGCTTCTCCAACGGCATTATTGCTGTCAGAGTAATGAATTGGTCCTTCTGGTACTTCGATCTGAATAGGCTGGGTCATTAAAAGGCTGTAACTATAGTCATTAATATTTCCGCTGGACATTTTTTCTAATTTCATGCCGGTCATATAACGAGACATCAAAACAGGTGCATCTACTACAACTTTAGATGCTTGGTATCTTCGCCACCATTTAAGAAAAAAGGCACCGCCGACTATTACAATTAGTATGATTACTCCTAAGTTATTCAAAATAACATTGGAATTTGAATTTTGAGGCTCAAGATTAAAAGGAGTTTCAGCTGCTATGATCATTGCAAAAGCAGAGATTAATCTAGGCATGTGTTGGCTATGCCCTGCGGGCTAATCGTCTGAACATATAAATCAAAAACTCTAACAGTAGCCCTAATGCATAACCGCCAGCAAACAAAATAATAACTACGCCAAAGTTATAGGTGTAACCATAATGTTTAGCGCTATATAGCACATAACTACTGCCCGCTAGAGCTAAAATAGAGCCCAGTAGCAAGCCTTTTGGCCTAGCAATAGTTTTCTCACCAGCTTTGCTAACAGCGTCAATTACAGGCTGGTGTACGGCCTTACTGAAGGTTTTATTCGCCTTAGATAGATGCTTGCGCGCCCTTTGCAGACTACGATGCAAAGCTTCTTGTCTAAGTTCGGCACTAACGTAGTGATGTTCAGGCTCTTTTTCGCCGCTATCTACCTTAACTTCGTTAGCGCTTTTGGCTTCTTTTTCGGCCTCGTGCTTTATGGCTTCAACGTCTTCACGCTTGGCTTCAACGTGGTGATGTTCCTTTTTCTCTGTGTGATGTTCGTTAGTATGCTCCTGAGCCTCCGGGGATTTCCAGTGCTCATGACTTTCATGATTGTGTTCTAACTTTTCACTCATCATGCACCCCCACTAGCTGTGTACTCGTTCTTTATAATATCTAACTCCTCAGCCATTAGTCGGCTGCGGGCAAAGAAATATCCTACAACTACGGTTAAACTGGCGCCAATAACTATTCCTGCGCCCGGGCCGGTGTTTGGAAGCGTGGTGGTGGTTACTTTCTCGGTAGTTTTAATTACAGTCTCGGGCAGATTAATATTTATGGTGTTGCCGTAAGTATTAGTCATAATAAGATCAAACGAACCGCTTTTTGGACACTTTGAAACAGTCGAACTAGGTGGGCAAGGTGAAGGCGTGTTTGGTATAGGATTCTTAACCTTAATGTTAATAAAATGGGCGATGGTAGCGCCGGCATTGATAGTTTGCTCCGGCCAATTCACAATATTATTACTATCAATTGCGCCGCCATTTAAGTTGGTAATATTGGCATATTCTAAGACATCGGTCATGTTTTCAGAAACCGTGGTTTTAACTTTAATTTTGGCATTATTTTTAAGCACAAGTTTATAGATAATTTCATCTCCAGCCTTAGCAATAGTATTATTGGCATCGGCAACCTCCTGGGTAATATTCCGAGCAGTTTTAGCCGATACTAAACAGTTTGCCACATCATTATTATTGGTTGACTGTGGGCAAGGTAAACACTCACTTTTTTTGGATTGTATACCGGGTATAAGCGGGCAAACATCGTTAGGCTGAGGCTTTGGTGCTGGTGGTGGTACTGGCTTGGCTGGAGGCTTAGAAACAGCCGGTTTACCTATTTGCACAATGTTGCCACAAGTAAACAAAATATAGTATTTAACAAAGAAGCCATTTCCTACAGCTAGGGCTTTATAGGTAGATGGTCCACCACTGTCCCAGCTTGACAATAATCGCATGTAATAGGTACGCTGACCAATCTGAATCGGTACCTCATTGGTTATTTTACCTGTACTTTTGTTAACTGGACCTTGCGGCAAACGCCCCATTGAATAAAGCTGATTATTGGCATCAGTTGAATGAATATACTCAATATGGCTGTTATTAACCAAGTAATCACACTTAATAGCAAAGTGTCCTAAAATTGTAGCCAGGTCGTAAGTATTGCTGCGGCAATAACTAACTAATTGGCTAACCGACGTAAAACCGCCGGGCACTATATCATTGCCGGTTCGGGCTAAGGTTGGTGTGGCAGGTGAAAATACTGCAAATAACTGCAAGACCATAGTTAGAACTACCAAAATAAAACCTAATCGGCGGATTGATGCTTCTTGCTTTAGACGCTTGGCATAAAAAGATACCTGGTTAATCAGGCTAGGGTTAAATGGCAAACTGCTTACTAATTTGTTAAACATTTTTAGTTATTATTAAACTGCTATTGCTTATGTAACCATAAAAGTGTGTGTTCAGGCAAGAATAATGCTGCTAATTTGTTGTTTAAATTATTGCCTCAAACACTTGTTTAAAGTGCCAAATTCCTCTATAATATATCTGTAATAATGAAAGACAAATGTGATGAGAGGGCTTGCTAATAGTGGCTAAACAAAAACAATACGATTCGCAACAAATTCAAGTGCTTGAGGGCTTGGAGCCGGTTAGAAAACGTCCGGGAATGTACATTGGCGGCACTGGCATTGAAGGCTTGCATCACCTTATAAAAGAAATAGCCGATAACTCAGTTGACGAGGCCATTGCGGGGCACGCTAATGAGGTAATTATTACCTTACAAGCTGATGGCGGTGTAACTGTACGCGATAACGGCCGCGGTATACCCGTAGATAAAATGGCCAAAACCGGCAAAAGTGCCCTAGAAACGGTTCTAACTGTACTGCACGCCGGCGGTAAATTTGGCGGTGGCGCCTATAAAGTATCCGGTGGCTTGCACGGTGTCGGCATAAGTGTAGTTAATGCCTTATCTACCAAACTTCGGGCAGAAATTCACAAAGATGACGGCATATATGTACAGGAATATGAGCGTGGTGTACCACTAGCACCAGTTAAAAAGATAGGGCCCACAAGTGCCAGCGGTACAATAATCACCTTTTATCCAGATGCAGAAATTTTTGAATCAGTTAAGTTTGACTATGAATGGGTAATTGATTATTTGCGTCACCAAGCCTACTTAACCAAAGGTTTAAAGACTTACGTAGAAGACGAAACTACCGGTAATAAGTATGGCTTTTACTTTGAAGGCGGCATTCAAAGCTATGTCAAACACCTTAATTTGGGCAAGGAAGTTATTGATGAAGATGTTTTTTACGTCGAAAAAGATGTAAAAGACAGCCAAGTTGAAATTGCTCTCCAATATGCCGATGCCTATACAGAAACCATTAAAGCTTTTGCCAATAACGTGTTTAACCCAGACGGCGGCACACATTTAACTGGCTTTAGGTCGGCACTGACCCGGGTTATTAATGATTACGCTCGCAAAAACGGCTTGCTTAAAGAAAAGGAAGAAAACCTATCTGGCGAAGACACCCGCGAAGGTCTAACGGCTATCATTTTGGTTAAACTGCCCGATCCTCAATTTGAAGGCCAGACCAAAAACAAACTAGGCAATCCCGAGGTACGCAGCTATGTTGAGCAAGTTTTAACTGAGTATATGGCCTATTATCTAGAAGAACATCCGGCTGTCGCCCGCAAAATAATCGGCAAAGTTTTACTAGCTGCCAGGGCTCGCAAAGCTGCCCGCGCTGCCCGCGAAAATATTATTCGTAAGGGTGTACTAGAAGGCTCCGGCTTACCCGGCAAACTAGCGGATTGTTCCAGCCGCAGTCCAGAAGATTCTGAGCTTTATATAGTAGAGGGTGATTCAGCTGGTGGTTCAGCCAAAAGTGGCCGTGACAGCAAAACTCAAGCCATTTTGCCGCTTAGAGGCAAAGTTTTGAATGTAGAGCGCGCCAGATTAGATAAAATGCTGGCTAATAACGAAATTGTTACCTTAATAAAAGCCTTGGGTGTCGGCATAGAGGAACAATTCAGCATGGAGGGCTTACGTTACCACCGCATTATCATAATGACTGATGCCGATGTTGATGGATCGCACATTAGCACCTTGCTGCTAACTTTCTTTTTCCGCCATATGCGGCCCATTATTGACGGCGGTTATCTATATTTGGCCAAACCTCCGCTTTATTTACTTAAGACGGGTACCAACAAAAGGCAATATGCCTATAGTGATGCCGAGCGTGACAAGCTAATTGATAAGCTCATTGCCGGCCGTAAGGACAAAGGCACCAACGTGCAAAGCGATGAAGACCGCAAAAAACAAGCTGGCCTATCAGATATTCAGCGCTACAAAGGTCTGGGCGAAATGGATGCCGAACAACTTTGGGAAACTACCATGAACCCCGAAAATAGAGTGCTTATACAAGTTAGGCTAGCTGATGCAGAGAAAGCAGACGCCATATTTAACAAACTTATGGGCACAGAAGTTGATTTGCGCAAAAACTTTATTCAAACCCATGCCAAGTTCGTAAAAGACTTGGACGTTTAAAATGAGCGAAATTATGGACGAAGACCAAATACTACCAGAAGAATCTAACGAAAAGCCAG
>CAYYAF010000033.1:5251-6770 GCA_964469975.1 uncultured Candidatus Saccharibacteria bacterium | reverse complement strand
TTACAAATATCTAACTTTGGCCAGTTAATGGTTGACCAGGGTAAAGCCACTGGCGTAAATCCGCTGCTAGTTATTGCTATTGGTGCCCAAGAATCAGGCATGGGCCAAGATCAAAAAAGCGGTGGCATAAATCAGGGCACGCATAATGCTTTTGGTATGACAGCCGATAAAAGCGACCCTGGCTTAAAAGTGGGTGATTTTACTTGGATAATCTTTCCTTCGTTTGAGGCCAGCTTAACGGCCGGTAACAGCGTATTCGCCAGATTAAAAAAGGGTTACGTTAATGACCCAAGCGTTGCTACTTTTGACAAGATTATTAACAAATGGCTGACAGGTAATGTGACCGGCGCGGTTGATAGTGCTGGCAATAAATCTAGTGATTACGTTAATACTGCTACCCAAACTATAAATAATATAACTTCGCAGGCCAACCCAGGCGTAGACTGCTCGGCTGGTGGTAGTGAAGTAGGTAAGAAAATAGTGTCTATAGCTCAAGCCGAGCTGGCACTAGGTGTACACGAGGTGCCTGATGGTTCTAACTGCTTGCCAATGGTAAACAATAAATATATGGGCGGTATATGTGAGTCTTGGTGCGCAAACTTTGTTAGTTGGGTTTACATGACGGCCGGCGTTCCGTTTACTGGCGGGGTAAGCGGTGGTTGGCGCCTGCCTGGAGTCATAGGGCTAACGGCCTGGCTAAAAGCCAACGCCAATTGGTACGATAATGCGCCGGGCGTGTCTGCACCACAACCAGGTGACGTAGTTATATTCAGCAATTCGGGCAATAATGCTGATATCAGTGGTAATCTTGACCATACTGGCATTATTGAAACTGTAAGCGGTACAACCGTAACTACAATTGAAGGGAACTCATCTGACTCTGTAAGACGTAATACTTACGTTAATTATCCAAGCTCTAACCGCATAATTGGCTGGGGGAGATTAAAATGAAAAAATGGCTAGTAGCTATTTTGATAATTGTACTGACAGGGATTTTTATTGCTGTTAAATTGATGCTAAATAACTCGTTTCGATTAGTAAAGACTGATCCACATAATGGCGCTAGCAAGGTGCCAACAACCCAAAATATAACTTTTTACTTTAACCAGGATCTGGCTACGGCTAATAACCTTGATGCAAATTTAGATAGTGGTTTTGAGTACAACAGCATAGATATAAAGCCGTTGATACCTGGCCAAGTAAAAATTGATGGTAAAAAAGTTATATTTAAGCCAGGTGTCCAGGGTTTAACTGCTAATACAACTTACATAGTTCGTTTAAGCAAAATTAAAGCTGCCGATGGCAGAACGCTTGGTGATATAACTATTAGCTTTAGGGCTGCGTACGTACCATTTAATGATTTAAATTCAGAACAGCAGCAGCAGCAAATTAGTCAAACCGATCAGTATCACGACGCCGATACTGCCCGCAATCGTTTTATTCAAAGTCTGCCGTATACAACTAGTGGCTATTCGATTGAATATATAAATAGCGGGGACTATTTCTTGGTTAGAGTTAC
>CAYYAF010000033.1:0-5151 GCA_964469975.1 uncultured Candidatus Saccharibacteria bacterium | reverse complement strand
CGTGAAGCTACTTTAGGTGCACTATGGTCATTTATTTGCGTGTCTATGTCGTCACGATGCGGTCCGTGAGCTGTAAAACCACGCTCAAAATCCAGTTTTTCGCTGGCCTCAAGTTTGCGTAGTAAGGCAGAACTGTAATTATTTGTATCAATTGAGCTTATGTAGTTAATACTGACTTTGTCACTTGTTTGCGATAGCTGTTTATAAAGTTTGCCTATCTGCCCGTTCAACTTTAGTACCAGCTCCTGCCTTGGCCCGGCTATTTTGCCACCAAGCTCACTAAGCCGCACGTTCCAAGCAAACAGTTGTTGGCTGTCGCCGGTCTTGTGCCGTTTAAGTAAGGCGTTGCGCTGAGATAAGGCCCGTTTATAGGCTCTGAGAGTAGAGCCATAGCCAACCGCTGTTTGTTCCAATAAATCATCTAAATAATCGCGTCTCAGATCAGGTTTGCCGGTTAGTAGTAGTAAATGCTGGGGTTCAAACAAAACCGTGGGTATTGTTTTTAGGAGTGGTAGCCGTTTGAAGGTTTGACCATTGATTTCAAAAGTCTTTGTTGGGGTTTCATTGCCGCCAGTTAGCTTTAGTGTTCTTAAGCCACCCTCTTCGGTATTGGCATCCAGCCTGGCCCAAGTTTTATTGAATTTCATGAGCTCACCGCTTTTGGCCCTATATGATTTGCCGCGAGCCAGTACTAAAATAGCTTCTAGCAAGTTTGTTTTACCACTAGTGTTGGGTCCAACAATTATGTTCACCCCCGTGTCAAGCTCAAAAGCTGAGTCGCTGTAGGAGCGAAAGTTTTGAAGTCTTATGTTAGTTATCATTAGCTAATATTTTAACTAACTACTAAAGCTCAGCTTTTTAACGGCATTATCACGTGCAAGTAGTCTTTGCGCTCACCCCTAAGTACGCAGGGTTCAAGTTTGCCGTTAAAACCAACCGACACTTCTTCGCCAGTAATTGCACCTAAAGCATCCAGTAAATAGCGAGAATTTAGGGTAATGCTGCCGTCACCGGTAACTTTAGCGTTAGCGCTGGCAGTGTTTTCGCCCAGCTGCGAGGCCACCGAACGAATACTAATCTGTTTATTGGTCTCGTCAGCCTCAATTGTAATGCTACCGGCGCTTTCGCGAGCAAACAAGCTTGAAACCTTTGTAATGTTAATAAAATCAGCCTTTGAAACGGTGGCGTTGGTGGCAAACTTTTGCGGTATGAGCTTTCGGTAATCTGGGTAGGTTCCCTCAATTAGCCTGGTAACTAACTCTACATCGCCAGCCTTAAAGGACACCTGCTGGTCATCGTGCACAACCTCAACCTCATCCGCACTATCGGGTAAAATTCGTAGCAAATCTTGCATAGCCGAAGCTGGCACTAACAAGCTCACTTCTTGGGCCGATTTAGTTAAAACCTTTTCGGCCAAACGGTAGCTATCGGTGGCCACAGCGTAAAGCTTGCCGCCTAGTGAGTGTAAGTAAACACCGGTTAACACTGGTCTGGCCTCGTCGTTTGAAGCCGCTACTACCACTTGCTGTAACCCCTCTTTTAAAAGCTTGCTGCTTATGCGCCACTTAGCGCCCTTATTGATAGCTGGCATAACCGGGAATTCTTCTGCCGATACGCCGTTAATAACTGACTTGTATTTATCGGTTGTGATGTTTAGCTTGTAATCATCCAGTTTTAGATCTATAACCCCGGCGGGTAGGCTACTTACAAAATCTTGCATTAGACGGCCCGGCACTGTAATAGCACCTTCCTGGGTGACTTTTGAGCCTACAAAGTGAGTGATGGCAATTTCTAGGTTTGTGGCGGCAATACTTAACCTAGTGCCAACGGTTTTAATAATTACGTTAGATAAAATTGGCAGTGTGCTACGGCTATTGGCTACACGGGCAACAGTATTTAGGGCTTTGGCAAGATTTTCCTGGGTGACTTGAAGCTTCATATTAAATCTCCTAAGTATTTAGAATTAGTAGTTGTTATTAATAGCTTTGTGGATTGTGGGGAAAAGCTGTAAGTAAACAGAGTTAAAACTCTTCCAGTAGCTGTGCGTAAATACATGGAATAATTGAGTACGAATCTTGTACAACCCGCTGAGTTAAACACAGGCAGAAAAACGTAACTATAAAGTGTGTGTAAAACATGGCCAGCTTTTGCACAAGCCCACGTAGTTATGCCCAACTTTGACACAGACTTATGCATATAAACGTTCCTTGATTTCGGCGATCGCTGACCTAATATCGGCATCAATGGCTGACTCTTTTTCTATTTTTTCAACCGAATGAATAGCTGTGGTGTGGTCTTTACGACCTAATTCACGGGCTATTTTAGGAAAACTTAAATGTAGCTCGCTTCTGAGCATATACATAGCTATTTGCCTGGGCACAACAATATCTTTATCGCGCTTTGGGCCAAGAATGTCCTCCATAGGTAACTGAAAATGTTTAGCTGTACGTTCTACCACCTGCTTGGCATTTATATGTTTTGGTCTAGATTTGCTAGCCCCCAGCAAACTAGTTGCTATGGCAATATCAGGCTCTAGGCCGCGCATTTCGCAAAAAGCTAGCAACTGGTTAAGGGCGCCCTCTAGCTCACGAATATTGGTTTGGGCGTGAGTAGCTAAATACTCAACCACATTCTGGTTAAGTTTTATACCATGCACCGTGGCTTTGGTTTGCACGATTGCACATCTGGTTTCAAAATCAGGATTCTGCATATCAATGCTCATACCCCAAGCAAAGCGCGACCTGAGGCGTTCTTCTAGAGTTGGAATTTCTTTAGGTGGCTTATCGCTACTGATAATAATTTGCTTGTTGGCTTGATGCAGGGCGTTAAAGGTATGGAAAAACTCTTCCTGGGTCTTTTCTTTGCCGGCAATGAACTGCATATCGTCAACAATCAGTACGTCAGCACTGCGGTAGAAACCGGCAAAATCGGTATTCTTTTTGTATCTAATTGCGTCTAAAAACTCTTGAACAAACTGTTCAGTAGAAATGTAAACTACGTGAGCCGATGGTTTTTTAACTGAAATTGCGTTGCCAACAGCCTGAATAAGGTGGGTTTTGCCAATTCCTACACCACCGTAAACAAATAAAGGATTATATTTTGTGCCAGGGTTTTGAGCTATGGCTTGGCAGGCGGCATAAGCTAGTTCGTTTCCCGAACCAACCACAAAATTCTCAAACGTGTAGCGTTCATTTAAGCCCTGCCGGTAAGTATGTGTTAGCGAACTTACCGGCTTATTAGTTTTTTGACTTGTTTGAGCTAGAATTACCGGCTCATCTTCGGTCTTTTTGTATGACCCAACCCCTACTGAGTGAATTTTAAATTCTATGCGCTCTGGCCTAACACCGTTTTTTTTAAGAGTGGCGGTAATTAAGTCTGTAAATTTACGCTCCAACTGTTGCTTAATAAAAACATTAGGTACGCCTACCACTAGCACATTATCTTTTTGGCGCAGAAGACGGGTATTTTTAAACCAGGTTATATAACTAGCTCGCGACACCGAAAGCTCAATCTCCCCTAGAACTGCTTGCCACAAGCTGTCTTGCATACGACCCTCTTTAACTCCAACTCATTGCTATAACTATACCTAAAAATGTAAGTTTTCCACAACCCGTAAAAAACTCAACAACCAGAACTACAAATAAAAAGAGTCTTCAGGGATGAAGTTATACACATACGTAAGCCTTATCTTATAAATTGTGGAAAGCATGCATTAAATAGTGGATAAGTTGTCAAATTCAGCGGGGTAAGTATTGTTAATTTAACCTTTGAGCTTTGGCCCAAAAAATTATTTAGTATTTGGAGAAAAACCTCTTAGCAGGTATTATTAACAGATGCCAAAAAGAACTTATCAGCCCAAAAAACGCAGTCGAGCCAAAGAACACGGCTTTTTGAAACGTATGTCAAGTAAAGCTGGCAGGCGAGTACTAAAAAGTAGACGCCTAAAGGGCCGAGCCAAACTATCGGCTTAAATAGCTAGAACCAAACCAAGCGTATAATCAAAATATGTTATTAAAAGCGCACCGTTTCCATGGCCGCACCAGTTTAAAAAACGTCTACCGTTACGGCAGAGTTGTTAAAAATGGTCTCTTAAGTCTTAGGTATCAAGAAAACCCACACCGGGCTAGCTACCGCTTGGCTATAGTAGTCAGTAAGAAGGTTGAAAAATCGGCTGTCGGGCGTAATCGTATGCGACGGCGAATTTACGAAATCGTTCGCGCTAAGGAACACAAGATAAGTAAGCCTTACGACATTGTTATGACCGTTTTTAACAGCGATGTTGCAACTATGGCTGCTCAAGAACTTACTAAAACAGTTGATGACCTACTAAATAAAGCCGATATAACTCACAAAAACTAAAAAAAATAGCTCAGTGGGCTAGATGCTGGCACCCATGCTAAGCTATCATAGATACTAAGGAGAATTGATGTTTACAACTTTAATAGTTCAGCCAATATTTAACTTGTTGGTACTGATATATGCTATTTTGCCGGGTCATAATTTTGGTCTGGCAATTATACTATTTACGATAATTATTCGCTTACTTATGTGGCCGCTGGTTAAAAAGCAGCTGCATCAAGCTAAAGCCATGCGTGAACTGCAGCCAGAAATAAAACGCATCAAGAAAGCTGCTGCCGGTAATCGTCAAAAAGAATCCATGATGCTAATGGAACTTTATAAAGAAAAGGAAATTAACCCTTTTGCCAGCCTAGGTCTTGTACTGGTGCAAATACCAATTTTTATAGGTCTATACAGTGGCATAAGACGTATTGTTGTAGATCCGCACCAGATTATTACCTTCACCTACCCATTTTTACACCACCTTGGCTGGATGCAGACTTTGTCAGCCGATATTAGTAAATTTGACGCATCACTATTTGGGGTTGTAGACCTTAGCAAATCGGCTATTTCTAAAACCGGCGGCGGCATTTACTGGCCAGCCATGTTTATTGTTATTGGCAGTGTGATTGCCCAATATTTCCAAAGCAAACAACTGTTACCCGATCCCAAGGATGGTAAAGGGCTCAGAAAAATACTTAAGGATGCCAGTTCTGGTAGGCAGGCTGATCAAGGCGAAGTTAATGCAGCCGTTGGCCGCAGTACCCGCTACTTTTTACCATTCATGATATTTTTGATTACTATTAATGTAGC
>CAYYAF010000032.1:0-6972 GCA_964469975.1 uncultured Candidatus Saccharibacteria bacterium | reverse complement strand
GTATATACAATACAGGTGAAGAGGAAGAACGCAATGTATTTGGTGATAATGCTGAACCCGTGTGGCAATCAAGGCACACTACGCCGATGACTGAGTTTGCTGAACCCGGTGTTACTCATGTGCGTGATGTTATTTCTTCAAAGAGTGGCGCTCAAGAAGCCATTAGCGAAGTAAAAGTTACAAAAAGATAGCTTGACGAGAGCAGTTTCAATCTATATACTACTACCTGAAGTAGTGTAAGGGCAGTGCTTATATTTATCAAAAATTGTACGTCTTTAACCCCTTAGTGATCTTCGCGCGAGTAACACTAACAGATAAAAATTGTTAAAACCATTATTAATTAATCTATGGGGATGTTTATAGCTTATGGCCAAAGCTACTACGAAAGATGTCAAAGATAAAGAGCGAGTATATTTCACTTCAAAAGACGAAACATTAGAACTACCAAACTTAGTTGATCACCAGAACAAATCATTTAAATGGTTTGTAGACGAAGGTTTGGGTGAACTTTTAAGTGAAATTAGTCCAATAGATGATTACACCAGTACTAAGTTGTCATTATCGTTCAAGGGCTATCGCTTTGAAGCACCTAAAATGACCGAGGCGGAAGCTCGTGAAAATAACATTAGTTATGAAGCTCCTCTTAAAGCCACAGTTGTTCTAACTAATAAAGTTACAGGCGAAGTTAAAGAACAAGAAATTTACTTAGGTGACTACCCGTGGATGACTACCCGTGGTACTTTTGTAATTAATGGCGCTGAGCGAGTAGTTGTAAGCCAACTTATCCGCTCTGCCGGCGTATTTTTTACCGCTGATGCGCATGGATCAACCAATTTATATGGTGCTAAAGTTATTCCTGGGCGTGGCGCATGGCTAGAATTTGAAACGTCAGCAGCTGGTGCAATTTACGTAAAAATAGACCGCAAACGTAAAATTGCCGTTACTACTTTATTAAAAGCGCTTGGAGTTACAGAAGAGCAAATGAAAAAGAACTTTGCTCATGTAGATACAGGTAACACTAACTACATTCAAGCAACCTTAGAAAAAGACCCAGCCCAAGGCCAAAGCGACGCTTTAATTGAAGTTTACCGCCGCTTGCGTCCTGGAGATCTGGCTACCGTAGATAACGCCAAGAGCTTGCTTGAAAATATGTTTTATAACTTTAAACGCTTTGATTTTAGCCGTGTTGGCCGATACAAAATTAATAAGCGTTTAAATCTTGACGTAGCTAATACAATAAAAAACCGAGTAATGCGCCTAGAAGACATTCTGGCAATAGTAGCTGAAATTATTAGGCTTAATAACACCCAAGAACCAGCCGATGACATAGATAGTTTAGCTAATCGCCGCGTAAAACTAGTTGGCGAGCTTGTACAACGACAGTTCCGCATTGGTTTACTACGCATGGAACGGAACACCAAGGACCGTATGTCAATGAGTGAAATTGAAACAGTTACTCCGTCACAACTTATTAACGCTCGTCCAGTTGTGGCCGCAGTACGTGAATTTTTTGCAAGTAGTCAGCTAAGCCAGTTTATGGACCAAATTAATCCATTGTCTGAGCTTGCTCACAAGCGCCGATTAAGCTCAATGGGTCCTGGTGGTCTGAGCCGTGAACGTGCCGGTTTTGAAGTACGTGATGCGCATGCTACCCACTATGGTCGTATTTGTGCCGTTGAAACTCCAGAAGGCGCCAACATTGGCTTGGTCCTAAACCTTGCTAGTTATGCACGAATTAATGATTACGGTTTTGTGGAAACACCATACCGCAAAGTAGTTAACGCTGTTACTCCGAAGCAAGCTGTTGGCCAAATTGCCAGTATTAACTTAGAAGATGAAAAAGGTAAAGTTATAGTTAAAGCCGGGAGTAAAATTAACGCCGCTCAAGCTAAAAGACTTGCCTCCGTAAAAAGCCGGGCTACATGGCCAGTTAAGGCACAGGTTACCAGCGAAATTATTTACATGGACGCTTCTGAAGAGGAGCAAGCCGTAATTGCTGGCGCCAACGAAGAATTTGATAAAGACGGTTACTTTAAACACGAGCGTGTTAGTGCTCGTAACCGTTTAGTTTCTGGTGAGGTTGACGCTGATGAAGTTACCCATATGGATGCCGACAGGCAACAAATTATTGGTAGTAGCGCTGCTCTTATTCCTTTTATTGAAAAAAATTATGTGTATCGAAGCCTTATGGGCAGTAACCAGCAGCGGCAAGCTGTCCCTTTAATTAACCCAAGTGCTCCAATTGTGGGTACAGGTATGGAATCAACCGTGGCCAGAAACAGTGGCCAGGTTGTGGTTGCCGAAGAAAACGGCGAAGTGCTAGTGGCCAATGCAAATGAACTTAAAGTTAAGTACAAAAGCGGCCACACTACTACCTACAATCCACAACACTTTGTTCGTAGTAATGAAGGTAGCTGTATTAACAATAAAGTAGTTGTAAATAGCGGCGACAAGTTCAAAAAGAATGATGTGCTGATAGAAGGCATGTCTATTCAGAACGGTGAGCTAGCCCTAGGTAAAGATCTACTTGTAGCATTTATGCCTTGGAACGGTTATAACTTCGAAGATGCCATTATTATTTCTCGTAAATTAGTAGAAGATGACACTTTAACTTCAATCCACATTGTGGACTTTATGACCGAAGTTCGTGAAACCAAGTTAGGGCCTGAAATTGTTACTCGAGATATTCCAAATGTTTCAGAAGAGGCCCTTAGGCATTTAGACGAAGACGGAATTGTACGTATTGGTGCCGATGTTCACCCCGGCGACATACTGGTAGGTAAAATTACACCTAAAGGAGAGCAAGAACTAAGCTCAGAGGAACGTTTGCTACGTGCCATTTTTGGCGAAAAAGCTAAAGAGGTTCGTGATACTTCACAGCGAATGAGTAACGGTAAGCATGGCAAGGTTGTGGGCGTAAAAGTATTTAGCCGTGCCAACGGCCACGAACTTAAGGCCGGTGTAATAATGCAAATTCAGATTTTTGTGGCTCAAATGCGCAAAATTGCCGTGGGCGATAAGCTAGGTGGCCGTCACGGTAACAAGGGTGTTATTGCCCGAATTTTACCCGTAGAAGATATGCCATTTATGGCTGATGGAACACCCATCGATATTATTCTAAACCCGCTAGGTGTGCCTTCACGTATGAATGTTGGTCAGTTGTTTGAAACTCATCTTGGTATGGCAGCTAGAGCCTTAGGTATTAGGGTCGCTAGCCCGCCATTTAACGGTGTTGAAACCGATAAAATCAAAAGCTTACTTAGGGAAGCTAAGTTACCCGAAGACGGCAAGATGCAGTTATTTGACGGCCGCACCGGAGAACCATTTAAGGAATCAACCAGCGTTGGTTCCATGTACATGATTAAGCTAAACCACATGATTGCTGATAAAATTCATGCCCGCTCAACCGGACCATACACTATGGTTACGCAGCAACCACTTGGTGGTAAGGCTCAAAACGGTGGCCAGCGCTTTGGTGAAATGGAAGTATGGGCACTTGAAGCTTATGGTGCCTCTTACACGCTCCAGGAAATGTTGACCATTAAGTCAGATGATGTTTACGGCCGTAGCAAAGCTTACGAATCAATCATTAAAAATACTGAAATTGTTGGGCCTAAAGTTCCAGAAAGCTTTAACGTGCTAGTTAAAGAACTTCAAGGTCTTGGCTTAAAAGTTGATTTAATGAGTGAAAGCGAAGTAATAGATGCCGAAAACATTTTGGCCGAAAACATTAAAGACGAGGCCTCTCACCTAGCTGAGGTAGATGTGCCCAAAGCCGAAATATCGGAGGTAGATGTTACTGAAGATGCAGTTCAAGACGAATTTGCAGTAATGGGCTTAGCCGATGATATTCCAACAACGGCAGACGATGCGGCTATGGTATCGGCCGACGAAGAAACTAAAGAGAAGGAGGCCTAGGAATGCGACACTATTCATCTGGTACAAACATTGCAGATTTTGAAGCTGTACGCTTGGCTGTTGCCAGCCCAGAAGACATTAATGAATGGTCTTATGGCGAAGTAACCAAGCCAGAAACTATTAACTATCGTACCCAAAAACCAGAACGCGATGGCCTTTTTTGCGAACGCATTTTTGGCCCCGTTAAGGATATTAACCCACATGACGCAAAGTTTAAGGGAGTTCGATCACGCGAAGCTGCGGTAGATAAAAACGGCGAAATTGTAACTAAAAGCATTGTTCGCCGAGAGCGCATGGGCCACATTAGTTTGGCGTGCCCAGTTGCCCACATTTGGTTTTTGCGCGGTACGCCTTCAGCAATTGGCCTAGTGCTTGGCATGACAGTTAAAAACTTAGAGCGCATTGCTTACTTTGCAAGTTACATAATTAAAAGTGTTGACTCCGAAGCGCGTGATAAAATTTTGGCTGATAAAGAAGCTGAATTTAACGCCGCCAAGGAAGCTATTCGCTTGCGATATGAAAAAGAAGCAGGGAGTGATGATGCTAATGTAAAAGCCTTAGCTGAAGCCCAAACTAAAGAAACAGAAGAACTAACCAAAGAATTTGAAACTGTAAAAGAGCAATTGGTTGGCCTTGAAAAGCTAACTTTAATTAGCGAAACAGATTACCGCAACTTGCCAGATGAACTACAAAAACTCATTGAAGTTGGTATGGGTGGTGCTGCCCTTAAAGATCTATTAGACCAGGTGGACATGGGTGAACTTATAGATAGCTTAAGCAAGGAAGCCGATGAAGCCAAGGGTCAGCGCAAGAAAAAGATCATGAAGCGCTTGCGACTACTTGAAAGCATGCATAAAGCTGGCATTAAGCCAGGTAGCTTAACACTATCAGTCTTGCCTGTGATCCCTCCAGATCTAAGGCCTATGGTTCAACTTACTGGAGGTCGGTTTGCTACCAGCGATTTAAATGATCTTTACCGCCGTGTAATTAACCGTAACAATCGCCTTAAGAAGCTAATCGACTTAAATGCTCCCGAAGTCATTCGTCGAAACGAACAGCGAATGCTTCAAGAAGCTGTTGATGCTTTAATTGATAATAACAATGCACGTAGTGGCCGCGCTGTAGCTGCTACTGGTCAGCGTCGCCGCCTAAAAAGCCTTAGCGATATGCTTAAGGGTAAGCAAGGCCGATTCCGCCAAAACTTGCTAGGTAAGCGGGTGGATTACAGTGGCCGTTCTGTTATTGTTGCTGGTCCGGAGCTTAAGATTGACCAGTGTGGTCTGCCAAAAATGATGGCGTTAGAACTATTTAAACCCTTCGTAATTGGTTGGCTAATTACTAATGAGTATGCTCATAATATTCGCAGTGCTACTCGCATGATTGAAGCCGGTGAAACAGTAGTTTGGGATGCTTTAGACGAAGTAATTAAGGGCAAATACGTGCTACTTAACCGTGCACCAAGTCTGCACCGTTTAAGCGTTCAAGCTTTCCAACCTGTACTAATTGAGGGTAAAGCTATCCAGCTGCACCCGCTTGTTTGTAAGGGTTTTAATGCTGACTTTGATGGCGACCAAATGGCTGTACATTTACCACTTAGCGAAAAAGCGCAAACTGAAGCCAAAGAAATTATGGTGGCCAACAAAAACTTGCTTAAACCGGCTGACGGCACCCCCATTTTGCACATTGAACAAGACATTGTCCTTGGTTGTTACTTCTTAACTTACGACCGCCCAGGGCTTGATACTAAGGTTAAAAATTACAGCCATCTAGAAGAAGCACTAATGGCTTACGATAAAGGTGAAATATTACTACAAAGCCGTGTGAGTGTACCTTTCCGCGGTACAGTGGTTGAAACAACCTTAGGTAGAGTTTTGTTCAATGAAATATTCCCCGAAGATTTTGAGTTCCAAGACCAACCAATGACTAAAAAGAAACTACAGCAAGTTATGGAAGCCGTGTACTTGAAGTATGGCCAGGCTGATACTGCTGAAATTGCCGATGAGTTAAAAAATCTTGGTTTTGAATACGCTACAAAATCTGGTCTATCAATTGGAATGGGTGACTTTAGTGACGTTAAAGGCCTTAAGGAAATTATCGACAAAGGTGAAGTTAAAGCTACTGAAATTAGTGAACAGTATGATCAAGGATTCATTACTGATGACGAAAGATATAGATTAACTGTAGAAACCTGGCAAGAAATTGACTCTACGGTGCAAGAAATTTTAGTTGAACAATTTAGTAAAGAAAATAGCGCCATGTCAATATCAGTTGTATCTGGTGCCCGAGGTAACATTGGACAGGTTAAAACTGCCGTAGGTATGTTTGGTATTACAACCGATGCTACCGGCCGTGCCATTGAGTTGCCTATTCGTTCTAACTATAAAAGCGGCTTAAGCTCATTAGAGTACTTCACGGCTACCCGTGGCGCACGTAAAGGAATGATTGACACTGCCCTTAAAACTGCTGACTCTGGCTATCTAACTCGCCGTTTAGTTGACGTAAGCCAAGACGTCTTTACATTAGATGAAGATGCGGCCGACCCAGGCTTCCCAATTTACCGTAGCGACTCAGAAGAAATTGGTGTTAGTTACGCTAGCCGCTTAGAAGGTCGTTTTGCAGCCGAAAAAATTAGTAATCACGTTAAAAAAGGTCAATTAATTAACCATGAAATTGCCGAAAAAATTGATGCTGATAGTAGCCTTGACGGAGTAAAAATTATGAGTGTACTTAGTTGCACCAGTGTTCGTGGTATTAGCCGTAAGTCTTATGGTTTAGACCCGGCTACCGGTGAACTTGTAGCCTCACATCACCCTGTTGGTGTTATTGCTGCCCAAAGTATTGGTGAACCAGGTACTCAGTTAACGCTTAGAACATTCCACTCTGGTGGTGTTGCTGGTGAAGACATTACAACTGGTTTGCCTCGTGTTGAAGAGTTGTTCGAGGTACGCACTCCAAAAGGCCAAGCCTACGTTTCAGAAATTGATGGAGTTATTGCGCTGTGGGAAGATGGCGATCACTACGTGCTACAAATTACTGGTAAAGACAGTAAGAAGG
>CAYYAF010000031.1:0-7120 GCA_964469975.1 uncultured Candidatus Saccharibacteria bacterium | reverse complement strand
TGAATGTTGCATGTAAACAAAACGGTAACCTTGTTTATTCTGCCAGCACTGGCTATGGCCCTGACTACCCGTGGCCTAATACAAGGAATATGCCACTGTCTTCCAATGCTTGGACGAGTGGCGCAGCTGATTGTACCGCAACACTTACTTCTGTTTCCAAACAAGGCCGCCAATCAACGCTAGCAACGTATAGTTTCCACGTTGATGCTTAAATAGGTTAGACATAATTTGGGTAAAAAGATTCATGGCGTCGAAATACCCAAAAGCACGGCCGCAGCTATGGAAAAATCTTAGTTAATGGTAAAAACCGCTGCTTCGTAAGGTACGAGTTCAACGGCGTTGTTTATTATTCTCTTGTGCCTTGTTTCGGGGTCAGATGATATTTGAAAACGTCCAGATTTTATAGCGGCTGGCAATTTTGCCATGGCCGCTTGCTCCGAGAAATTAACTAATACTAAATACCATTTTTTGCCATTACTACGTATATAACCCAAAACATTTTCATCTCCAGCTTTTATAACCTTTAGCTTGCCGTGTTTTAGGGCAGCAGAATTATTGCGAAGTTTACTCAAGCTTTTATAAAGCGATAGAAACGAATTGGAATCCAAACGCTGAACTTTAATGTTATTTAGCTGGTAATCTTCATTAACTGGTAACCACGGTGTTTTAGATTTGGTAAAACCGGCGTTTTTTTGATCTGACCACTGTAGCGGTGTACGTTCTGGGTCACGGCTATCACCACCCTTAGCCGCCGGGTCTTGAATAAAAGCCTTAGGTATTTTGGTATTTTTCATACCAATCTCTTCGCCGTTATAAATAAAAGCCATACCTGGCAAGGTAAGTAGTAGTACGGCGGCACTCCTGGCGGCTTGATCGCCTAGTCTACTAGCTAACCGATGTTGATCATGATTACCAAAAGCATAACTAGCTACACTAAGCGGACTAAATTTATCTAAAGCTTCGTGGAATTCTTCTAAGAACTTACTCCATGGTTCAGCCTGCCAAGCCATGCCCAAACCTTGAAAATTAAAAGGTGCAGCTACCGCCGGGTCCATGGCTTCATAAAACTCCAGGTATTCTTTTACTGCTTCATGTGTTTCAGGATACGATTCGGTTACCATAAAGCGCGGTGATTTTTGGTAAGGTTTTTCTTTAAGAACATCTGCCATTTGGCCTAAATAATCGTAAAGCTGCGGCCAGCCTTGGCTGTTGATATGGAGAAGAGAGCCGTATTTTGAGCCTTGGCCTGGTATATAAAACGGGTTTAGCGGATTATCTTTAAAATCGGGATCTTTGCCCATAAAACGAACAGCATCTACCCTAAAACCATCAACACCTTTATCTAACCAAAAACGCATAGCCGTTTTTATGGCCTCACGCACCTCAGGGTTAGTCCAGTTAAGATCTGGTTGGTGTACATCAAAACTATGTAAATAAAATTGCCGCCTTGTTGGTTCCCATTCCCAGGCCGTTTCGCCAGTAAATATATCTAGCCAGTTATTTGGCGGCTCTGGCTTGCCTTTTTTGTCGCTGTCCTTTGCATCATGCCAAATATACCAATCTGAATATTTATTATTACGAGATTGCCTAGATTGCTGGAACCACTCGTGCTGATCAGATGAATGATTAGGCACTAAATCTACCAGCAGTTTGATGTCTCTTTTATGGGCTTGCTCTATTAGCTTATCCATATCAGCTAATTTGCCAAAAATTGGGTCCACGCCACAATAATTGGCCACATCATAACCAAAATCGGCCATTGGTGATGGATAAAAAGGCGACAGCCAAATAACGTTTACGCCCAGCTCTTTTAAATAATCTATTTTGGCGGTAATACCAGGTATATCACCTATACCATCACCATTTGAATCGTAAAAACTGCGTGGGTAAATTTGATAAACAATAGCACCTTCTGCCCAGCGTTTTTTGTTTGTTATTTTCATATGGATAAGTATAATGCTAAGCCCATCTAAAACTACAAACAAAAAACTCCCGTTTGGGAGTTTTTTGCCTAAATTAATTAGTTATTGTTATTGTTGTTGCTCATAATTCCTCCTTTCTTAGATGCATCAATTAGCCGCGTTAACCCTATTCCACCGCCGCTACGGGGGAAGAAGTTAAGCCCTAAAAACTGGTTTAACTCTTTTTCTACCCGAGCTTTACCAAACAGATCAAATAGCTTCTTGGCATATTTGCCACCGCTAATGGTGTAAAATCCGTCGGCCATCTCTTTAGCATTAGTGCTACGTTCAGCACTGCCGATGGTCTCGTTACCACAGATAATTACGTCTATTTTATGGGCGTGGTCTTTACCTTTCTTTTTCATATTCCAGAACGGGGAAGTATAAATAGGGAAATCCTGGCAGAATACAACTGGCCCAAAATCAGTCTCCATTTTGTTTTCATGCTTATGGGTAAGCTCCTTGGTCTCATAAAAGTCTTTAAGCTGGTCATAAGTTTTGTAGGTAAAATCGGATTTTTTGCCAAAGCCTAGATGTTCCAGTAGTTCAGTTTCAAATTGTCTAAGTTCTTTAATGCCGCCCTTTAGTTCAAATTCAAACATCGGGAAAATTAATTTGTGGCGCCCAAATACCGGCCTTGGCTCATTCCTGTAACTAGTGCTGACACAAAAAACGCCCCGAAGGTCGGGGCGCGTTAGAAGTTCATATTCCAGCCACATTTGACCTGTTTGCGGCAACGGCCATACCTCACCCATATAGTTATATGTGGCAACTGTATCTGGATCTTCACAAGCGGCCAATATACTAAGCCTATCCTGCGTACTGATCTCACAAAAACCCTTCTTTAGACAAAAGTCGCGAAGTTGGTTCACGACTTTGCTGAATGCAAGAGTATCCTCCACTCCTTTATAATTGTTTATCATTTATACCTCCTTAAATTTATTAAAATCAATGCATAAAAAAACAGCCCCGAAGGGCTGTTCCTTAAAAATAAGGCTCCTATGCTTACGCATTAGGCGCCTTATTTTTATGCATTGTGATATAAGTTAGCATAAACAGTTTACAAAGGCAAGAGGCTTTTTGTTAGTTATTGAAATAAATAAAAACAAAATAGTGTTAGATTTCTCACAAATAGCCTTGACCAAGTTAAGCAGTAGCGTTTATACTGCACATATATTTAATACGTGTAGAGCCTGTAGGAGGGTTTGTGAAGACAAAGATTATTAAAACAGTTAAATCGACGGGACTTTTATTATTTATATCACTTTTTAGTGTTACTTTTAGCCTGTTAGGTAGAACTGTTCACGCCGCCAATAACTCAACTTTTAACCAAACAATCAATGCTGGTTCATTAACTACTGACATTCAAGACAGCTCACATGCATCAGTCGGTAGCCCGGCAGTAAGTATGAGCGCCGTATCGTTTTCATTTAACTGCCAAAGTGGCGGCAGTGCTTCAACCGGTACTTTTGGTACAAACACGGAGCGAATTTACGTTAATAATCCTGATGGTGCAGATAACGGATGGACTTTAACTTTGGCAGCTACCAGCGGTGCTACTGGCAGTTGGGATGATGGTGGCTCTAACCACATTGACTTTAACGATTCCAACGGTAGTGGATGTACTGACGGTGGTGACGCTGATGCTTACAAAGGCCAGTTAACTGTGGACCCAAGCGTAAGTACACTAACAGCCGACTGTGGTTCGTGTGTAACTACCAATATTACCAAGGGTTCTAGCAATGCTTTTGTTCAGGGTACAACAGATACCATTACCTTACTTACTGCTGCGGCTGGCTCGGATGATGTAGGCCGCTGGTACCAAACTGGTATATCTTTGTCGCAAACAATTCCAGCCGAAACGCCTGCAGCTAGCTATTCTGTAAATATGACTTTGACGGCGACTGCCTCGTAGGATAAACTAGCATCAAACCTAAATTAACGGGGATGCGTGTGAACAAGCGTTTTATTAGACCAGTGGCAGTATTTGCTGCTATAGCAACAATTTTAGTTGCAGTTATCGCATCATCTTTATCGACGGCAGCCATAGAATCACAAGGTATCGGTGCTGTTCCAGCTAACCCAAACCCTTCAAATCCGCGCAGTAAGTCAATATTCGTTTATACCGCTAAGGGCGGCACAACTATAAACGATGCCGTTAAGGTTATAAACAATACCACACAGGCAAAAACCATTGATGTCTATCCGGTAGATTCGCAAATTGCCAGTGACGGCGCCTTTGCTTGTGCCCAGGCAGTGGATAAAAAAACCGGCGTAGGCAGTTGGATTAGCTTAAATAAACCCCAAGTAACCGTACCATCATTTCAGTCAGTTACAGTACCGTTTACAATAACCCTACCAAATAATGCCGATGCTGGTGAGCACAACGGCTGTATAGTCATCCAAGACGCTAACCCTAACGCCAAGCAAAGACAAGGCGGCGTTATCTTATCCTTTAGGAGCGCTATACGTGTAGCTATTACGGTACCGGGTGATCTTACCGCTAAATTGACATTAAACGCAGTTGTGCAGAAAAGCATCAAGAATAATAAGATTGTAGTTACACCAACTTATGCCAATGACGGTAACGTTTCACTAGATACTACCTCAAACGTTAATCTTAAAACTGTTTTTGGCAATAGTGTATCCAGTGCGGGCGGCCAATTCCCGATTTTGCCTAAAACCACCGCCAAATTTAATTTTGAACTTAAACGACCATTTTGGGGCGGCTTTTACAAGCGCGATGTATCAACTAAATATATTAAATTATCTGACCAAGGCAAAAATGTTCAGCCGTCAAGCCTGCCAACCGATAGCCACTGGGTATTTATAGCACCACAGCCACCGGCTCTAGTTCTTGAAATTGCAGTCTTGATATTCATTATTGCGGTAGTTGCTGTATATATGCGCAAGCGAAACGAACGTAAGGTTCTTACTCAGAAGCTGACTGATTACAAAGTTAAAAAGGGCGATGATATACAATCCCTAGCCAAGAAGTCGGGGATTGCTTGGAAAACCCTTGCTAAAATCAATAAGCTTAAACCCCCATACACAATAAAACCGGGCGAGACAGTTAAACTCCCAAAGGATAAGACTAAAACTAAATCAACCAGCCCGCCAAAGTCAAAAACAACGAAACCTAAAACATCGAAGCCAAAATCTAAAGCTAAATAATGTGGCTGCATGGTTTTAAGAACCTTTAATCCTAAGGTAATAATCAGAGTAATTTTTGTATTGGTACTAATAGTATCTTTATTCTTATCTTCGGTAAGAATTATTCCAAAAGCCAGTGCTGCCACTACGACCTATACCATAAGCGACGGCAGTATGACGGCGGCTACCGCTTCTGGCGCCTGCGCAGGAGGACTCACCAACTCTACTCCAACAGACGGCGGCCAAGGTACTGTAATGTCCACTTTGTGCAGTGCAAAAAACAAAACAATCATAGTTAAGTGGACTAAAACTTTAACCTGGGAAACGATGGGCGTGCCGGCAGGGGCAACAATTACGCAAGTTGACGGTAACTATAAATATCGGCAGGCACAAGAAACTAACAACACCACACAAACCATGGGAGCATTACAGTTACGAGATAGCGGTGATACAGCATCGTGTGCGGCATCAGACCCTGAAGCCAGTTTTGACCCAACGCCGACTAACGGCTCATATACCTCTCGTAATGCAAGTGGCAACGTAAATGTTAACTCGGGAAGTTGCAGCGCTTCGGCGACAAGTATGACCATTCGTATAGATATGAGTGCCAACACGCCAAACACTAACGGGTCGACTACTGAACTTAGATCAGACGATATACAACTGGTTATCACGTATAACTTACCGGTATTTACTCAGGCGGCTTACAGACTATTTAATAATGCTGATTCAACCAACGTTAGTTCTGCTTTGGCGGCGGCAAATACGGCCGCTACACTTGGTTCATCTGATGCGATATTCAGATTACGTATGTTGGTAAGTGTTTCTACGGCCGGGCTTATAATAAACGGCCAAAACTTTAAGCTGCAATTTGCCGGTAAAGGTGCTGGAACCTGTGCCAGCCCCAGCGGTACACCCTCATCGTATACAGACGTAACTACTACTACGGCTATTGCTTACTATAATAACTCCACTCCGACCGATGGCTCGGCCCTGACTTCTAATGCCAATGACCCGACAGATGGAGGCAATACTATACGCAACCAAACCTATGAAGAAGCCAATAACTTTATAAATAGCCAAGCCGCAGTAGCAACCAGTGAAGATGGAAAGTGGGATTTTGCATTGACAGATTACACAGCACCCAGTTCCACAGCTTACTGTTTTAGAATTGTGCAATCAGATGGCACTGCCCTAACTACCTACACCAACTACCCACAAATAACAACCGCTGCTGGTACTCTTACCACAGATATAGTTGATAGTGGCGGTAGCTCAGTAAGTAGTCCATCAGTATCTTTTGGTGGAATCACCGTAGGCAACACTTGCCAAACCAGCACAGGCACACTTGGTGCCTCCTCGCAAAAGGTTAGAGTGACCAACAATACCACCAATGCAGCTTGGTCGCTGAGTATAGCAGCTACTAGTGGCGCAACATCTAACTGGTCGTCGGGAACCGCTACCTATGATTTTAACGATCCGACAAGCAGCGGCTGTAGTGATGGCGGCGACGCCGATAGTTTAGCAGGCCAACTTAGTATTGACCCATCTGGTGCCTCAGACACACCTAAATCCAACTGTGTCACGACTGGTGTTTCGCTGGGGTCATCAAGTGCCTTCAACCAGGGTACAACCGATAATATTACTCTATCTTCAGCCTCCAGCAGCGCTGGCACTAGGTGTTATTGGGATTTTACCGGCATTAGCCTGTCGCAAAAAGTTCCAGCTTTTCAACCAGCCGGCTCTTATTCAATGAACTTTACTATGACAGTGGTGGCAAACTAACATGAAAAAAGTACTACCTCTCATTATATTTATAACAGCCTTATCAGCGGTATTAATTTCGGTCCAAAAAGCCAATGCCTACAATAGTAAGTTTACGTTGGAAGTGCAACCAATACCTTGTGATGTTCTTATTTTAGCCGTAGGTGTAACCGAAGCCAGTATTTTACAGCCCAACGACTGCCAGTTAATCGTAAGCCCCGATCAACTACTGGGCGGAGAGC
>CAYYAF010000030.1:0-7221 GCA_964469975.1 uncultured Candidatus Saccharibacteria bacterium | reverse complement strand
TCTAAATAAACCAAGCCAATTACCGCGCTACTCGGTTCACTCATAGGTGTTAAAACTAGTGAGTTATCGGCTTGCAGTTGGCCGTTTATAATTACTTTATCGTTTTGTACGCTAAAAGTGCTAGCTTGGGGTGATAGTTTAGTTGTATCTACCTTCTGAGTTTTGATGGTAGGAGCAGTGTTTGCTTTGGAGTTTTCATGAGCTTTACGCTGTAAGACGTAAAACATGCCGCCCATAATGGCTAGTAACATTATTACTACCCCAGTTATCCATATAACGGGATGACTTTTCTTGATTTTTAAGGGCGCAGGTATAGAGACGTCAGCACCATTAGCTTCAGGTTCTGCATTTTTAGGCGAATTGGTTAGCTCGTCACCGGGTTGCATTTTTATTTTTTATATCTGTTATTTGTAGTGATTTTTGTGTTCAACTACTGAGTACAAATTATACTCTTTAGCTAAGGTGTTTTACAAGAGAAACAACACCTAAAATTGGTAGTTTGAATACATATCTGTTAGCTTATCTGTTAACCTGTGGATAACTTAATCTGTTATTTTAGTAATCTTGATTTTAGATAGGCTCTGACGGTGGCCGCGAATTTTTCTGACCCGCTTTTTGGCCTTATAACGAATAGCAATCACCTTTTCGCCTAGTAGCAGCGGCTCGGTCACGTTAGCAGTTACGCTGGCGCCTTCAACTTTTGGCTTGCCGACTTTTACTTTGTCACCATCAATGACCAGCAACACATCAAGATTAAGTTTCTTGTCTTGAAGTTTATCCACCTCAATTTCATCACCTTCTGAAACTAGGTATTGTTTATTGCCGGTAGAAATAATTGCTTTTTTCATAAGACCTATCAAAAATTTTAGATACCGATAGAGTTTAACAGAGATACGTATCTGTGTAAACCCCTTGGTGTTCTTTTCCAAAGAACCATGGCTTGTTACTTTTTGTTTCGGCAAAAAGTAACACAAAAAACCGACAGGCATTACGTCGCACTTGATGAATCTGCAGTAAAAGCAGTCTTTGCCTCAAGAACTCCTCATGAACTTGCCTCTGGCAGCTTTATTCGTCAAACAGCTTGAGGAAGCCAAGCCCAGACTGTTTAACTACATCTGCTCAGGTGCACCTCCAGCCTGGGATTAAAGAGTCTAAGTGTCTGAGCTATTGAAAGTAGCGGTGAAAATAATTTTACTTTTGGGCTTTTTTTAAAGAAATTTTTAACTCCATATCATCAACTTTGACGGCTTCACTAAAGCCGTCCTGCTCGTTTTCGGTCAAATTTAGGGCCAGTGTTTCGGCCATTATTGTTGTTCTAAACTCATCAATTGTACTTCTTAAAGTGTCGTTTTCCGTGCGTAACGACAAATCAATTCTATCATCTACATTTAAGCCAGCTTTTTTACGCGCGTTTTGAACAAATCTTATAAGCTCACGCGCGTAGCCTTCCGATTTCAATTCATTACTAAGTTCAAAATTCATAGTGATTCCGCCTGCTTTTTCATCCCCCTCCACAATGTATGTGGCCTGTTTAACATTCAGTTCTTCTTCAAGAATTTGTTTTAATCTGGCTGAGGATATTGGTTTACTGGTTTTAACTACTGGCCCCGCTAAGGGTTGCCTTACCTTAATACCGGCATTAGCTCGTTCTTTTAAACCCTGGTTAATCATTGTTCTAATTAGATTCATGTCTTCTAATATGCGCCCTTGGAGTTTTTCTGCCTCTGGCCAATCACTTAAATGAACCGACGAGGCTAATTCAGACTCACCAGTAAGCTCTTTCCAGATGTAATCGCTAATAAACGGAGCCCAAGGAGCTAATAGCTGACAAATGCGCGTTAGAACGTACCACAAAGTCACGTAGGCTTCATTTTTATCCTTGTCGTCCTCACTTTTCCAAAAACGCCGGCGCGATCTGCGTATATACCAATTAGAAGTGTCATCAATTAGATCGAAAATAGGCAATATGGCGTGAGCTATTTTATATTCATCTGCCTTGTCCGTAACTTCTTTAATGGTTTCATTAAGGCGAGAGGTGATCCACTTATCTAATACGTTATCTGACTTAGTAATATGTCCGTTCTTATGCGGCTCCCATTTATCAATGTCTGCGTACATTTTGAAAAAACGAAAAGAGTTAAGCAGTGTTCCCAAAACATTACGGTTAAGATCTTTTAGGGCGTCCCTGTTAAACCGTAAATAATCAGCTGTTTGAGTGGCCTGCGTGCTAGACAGTAACAGTAAACGCAAGCTATCGGCCCCTTCATTATCGAAGACTTCTTCTAGGGGAGGATAGTTTTTTAGGCGTTTACTTAGTTTTTGGCCATCGGCCGCTAAGATAATGCCATTTACCACTACGTTTTTGTAAGCTGCACTATCAAATAAAATAGTATTGACCACATGCTGCACATAAAACCATAGACGCGTTTGATCAAGTCCTTCAATAATAAAGTCAGCCGGGAAAGATAGCTTAAATTCTTCTTGATTTTCGAACGGGTAGTGCTGTTGGCCTATGCTCATGCAGCCTGACTCAAACCAACAATCAAGTACTTCTTCTACTCGTCTATAGGTTTTTCCATCTTTACTTATTACAACGTTGTCAATATAAGGACGGTGTACGTCATCTAGTTTTAACTCCTTATTTCCAACTAAATCTCTCAACTGCTCATAGCTTTCTACAACAATATAATCACTTTCATCGGCCTCATTTACCCAAATAGGCATAGGTGCACCCCAGTAACGATTTCTGCTTATTGCCCAATCTCTTGCGCCCTCTAGCCATTTACCAAATCTACCGGTCTTAATATTTTTAGGTGTCCAGTTTATGTCCTTGGCGGTATTCAGCAGCTGAGAACGAATCTCAGACACCTTAATGAACCAGCTGTTAATAGCGTAATACAAAAGTGGTGTCTCGCAACGCCAACAAAATGGGTAAGTATGATGAGTAGTTTCGGCGGCAAAAACGGCTCCTTTTGTTGTAAGAAACTCAATAATTGGTCGGTCTGCATTTTTGAAGAATAACCCCTGTAAATTGGACTCATTGCTAATGTCTGTTAAATGTCCGCTGTGATCAACTGTGCTTAAAACCGGGAGTTTATATTTAGCCGTTAAATTAAGGTCGTCTTCGCCGTAGGCTGGCGCCACGTGAAGCACGCCCGTACCGTCTTCTGTGCTAACAAATGGGGCTTCAACTACATGGTATAAATCGTGAAAATCGGCCTGATCAACTAAATTAGTTTTAAATAATGGCTGATAGGCCTTGCCGGCTAGTTCGCTGCCACTAACTTCCCTAACTACTTGATAATCCTGCTCATCCAGAACTTCCAAACGGCTTTTGGCCAAAATTACTATTTCTTCACCGCCATCGTCATTAATAAACTTAACGTAAACATACTGGGCATTAGGATTAACGGCTACAGCTGCGTTGCCTGGCAAACTCCACGGTGTAGTGGTCCAAGCCAGCAAAGAGGCGTATTCGCCCTCTAATCTAAACTTAACGTACAAACTGGGGTCTTCTACGTTATCCTTATAGCCTTCATTAACTTCAAAGTTACTTAAGGGTGTTTCGCAGCGAGGGCAATAGGCTGTACTCTTAAAGCCTTTGTAAAGTAAGCCTTTTTTATTTATTTGCGACAGTGCCCACCAGACGCTTTCAGTGTAGTTTGTATCTACCGTGGCGTAGTAATTATCATAATCGCTCCACCTGCCCAGTCTCTTAAGTAGGCGTTCCCAGTCGTCTTTATATTTGAATATAGAGTCGCTGCAGGCGGCATTGAACTTTTCTAGCCCCAGTTCCATAATTTGGCGCTTACCACTAATGCCAAATTCTTTTTCAATAGCGTACTCAACCGGTAAGCCATGGCAATCCCAGCCATTCCGCCTAGGTACATAGTAACCACGCATGGTTTTATAGCGCAGCATGGAATCTTTAATGCTAGTTACCAAGGAGTGGCCAAAGTGTGGTAAGCCATTGGCGAATGGAGGGCCATCATAAAAACTATACATAGGCTGGCCCTTACGCTGGTCTACACTTTTTTGAAAGGTTTTTTCCTTTTCCCAAGTATCAAAGATTTGCTCTTCAATTTGGGCAAATTGTGATTTATTGTCTGCCATGTCTCCTCTTTAAAAATAAAAAGTCCCGGCTTTACAGGATCCGCTTACTAGCGAAGGTGCCATCCTGTTTGGGACTTAATTACCGGACGATTACGGGCCTTTCCCGGTGAGTTCTACTTCCCGGCCTTCTTGAAAGGCTGGATTTCTTCCCACTCCTCGCAGTTGATAGCTGCTTTAACGGATTAATTTGACTATAACTGATTAGCTTAACAGACGCAACCTATTCTGGGCCGGTGTAATAAGCTAGTTCGTCCATTAGCGGAAAATCACCCATCCAACTCTTTAAAAGCTGACCATCGTTAGTTAAAGCCAAAATGGCTGGATACTGAGTAACATCGTATAGATCAACTTTAGCTGAGCCCTCCCGGCTATCAACATCCATAATCTGAACTTGGCGAGTTGGTTGAGCATGCTCAAAATCATGAACAAACTCTTCTACCTTTCGGGAATGTTCAGATTTTGGCCTGTAAAGAATAATTACCTTCACATTTGTTAGTTTACCATAAACGTTTTGGACCCAAAGATAGATTGCTGGAATTGTGAATTTTTGGAGTGTGTTGCTTAGCTACAGCCGGTAGTTGAACCGCAGGCAGTGCAGACATAGCAGCTGCCAGCGCGCTGTGTTTGGTTGCCGCAGTTATAGCACATTGGAGCGGTATCATCCTTATTTACAATTACACTTTTAGAAGCTTTAGGAGTCGCTACTTTGGTCTCTAACACCTTATTATCTGTTGCTTTTTTAGCAACAACTTCTTCCACCTTGCCGTCTTTAGTAGCATCAACTTTATTCGTTTCAATTGCTAGTTGTTCTTGTTCGAGCGGCATATCGTCAATTGAGGCTAGACCTAATTCAAGCCTATCATCAAAGCTCAAGTATGTTAATGCCAGCCGCCTAAACATGTAGTCTAGTATTGATGAAGCTGTCTTAATTTCCCCGTCGTCAGTTAGTCCCGAAGGCGCAAATGACATATGAGCCATACCTTTTACATAGGTTTTAAGAGGTACGCCGTATTGTAGGCCGTAACTTATGGCTCTACCGAAGGAGTCCATTACCCCCGACATAGTTGAGCCAATCTTAGCTATGCTGATGAACAGTTCCCCTGGAGTGCCGTCTTCGAACTCGCCCACAGTAAAGTAGCCATGCAGGCCACCAACAGTGAATGAAAAGGTTTTAGCATTGCGAACTTTAGGTAGATCGCGCCTTATCGCGCCTTTTAGGATGATTTTTTCAGTAGTAGTCTCGGTCGCACTAGCAGGTTCGGCCTTGTCACTATCTTTCTTAGCCATGCTTAGCGGCTGTGCTACCTTACAGTTGTCCCTGTAAATAGCCACGGCCTTAAGGCCCATTTGCCAGGAATCTATGTGAAGTTGTTCTACATCTTCTACGGTTACATCTTCTGGCATATTAACGGTCTTGCTAATTGCCCCGGATAAGAATGGCTGTACGGCACTCATCATCTTAACATGACCAAGGTAATGAATGGCGTTATCGCCCATAGAACAAGCAAAGACCGGTTCGTGCTCTTCCTTAAGGTGTGGAGCACCTAAAATAGTTTTTTCTTGATCTATGTAGTCAATAATGTCGTCTATTTGTGGTTTGGTGTAGCCTAAAGCGTTTAAGGCTCTGGGTACAGTTTGGTTAACAATACTCATGGTACCACCACCAACCAGCTTTTTAACCTTAACCAGGCCAAGATCAGGCTCAATACCAGTAGTATCGCAGTCCATCATTAGGCCGATTGTGCCAGTTGGAGCCAGTACACTAGCCTGTGAGTTGCGTACTCCGTATAGGCTACCTAGTTCAACCGCTTCGTCCCAGGCACCAGCAGCGGCGCTCAGCAGTTCTTCTGATACCAACCTGGCATCAATCTTAGAAACTGACTCGCGGTGCATTTTGAGCACCTTAATCATGTTGTCACGATCTTTACTGAAACCAGCAAATGGCCCAACTTTACGAGCTATACGAGCGCTAGTAGCGTAGGCATGGCCAGTCATTAGTGCAGTTATGGCTGCAGCTTGAGCTCGGCCTTCGCCACTGTCGTAAGGCAGTCCTTGAGCCATTAGAAGCGCACCAAGGTTAGCGTAACCCATACCTAGTTCTCTATACGCCTTAGCATTCTTTGTAATGCTCTCTGTAGGATATTCACTGTAACCTACTAATATCTCTTGGGCTGTAAAAATAACCTCCACTGTGTGTTTGAAAGCAGCTACATCAAAGCTGTTATCATCACGTAAGTATTTTAAGAGGTTAATTGAAGCCAGATTGCAGGCTGAATTATCTAGGTGCATGTATTCGCTACAAGGATTACTGGCATTAATACGACCGGCGTTAGGGGTAGTGTGCCATTTATTAATAGTAGTATCAAACTGCATGCCAGGATCGGCACATTCCCAAGCCGCTTCAGCAATTTGGCGGAATAGAGCCTTAGCCTTGACTGTTTTAACAGTTTTATCAGTGGTTACAGACTTAAGTTGCCAGTCATCATCATTAATGACAGCGTGCATGAATTTATCTGTTACCCTGACTGAGTTATTGGCATTTTGATACTGCACAGAAAAGGCGTCTCTGCCATCTAAGTCCATATCGTAGCCGGCTTCTTGTAAAACACGAGCTTTACGTTCCTCAATAGCCTTGCACCATATGAATTCCTCAACGTCTGGGTGATCTGAGTTTAGAATCACCATTTTGGCTGCTCGGCGGGTCTTGCCGCCACTCTTTATAGCGCCAGCTGATGAATCGGCCCCACGCATAAAGCTTAAGGGTCCGGAAGCTGTGCCGGCACTCTTGCCTAGTTGCTCGACAGATGAACGTAAAGTACTGAGGTTAATACCTGAGCCCGAACCACCCTTAAAAATCATGCCTTCTTCTTTATACCAGTTAAGAATAGATGGCATAGTGTCTTCTACGGCTAGAATAAAACAGGCACTGGCTTGCTGTGAGCGGCTTTTGGCACCGATGTTAAACCAAACTGGTGAGTTAAAAGCGGCACGTTGGGTTGCTAGTATATATTTGAGTTCTTGTTTGTAGTCTTCGGCTTCGGCTTCACTAGCAAAATAACCTTCTTGTAAGCCTTGGCGGGTGACTGTATCGGCTACTCTATCAATTAG
>CAYYAF010000029.1:0-7318 GCA_964469975.1 uncultured Candidatus Saccharibacteria bacterium | reverse complement strand
TAGTTTTGGCATAGTGCCCGGTGGCAACAAGATCTGCGCCTTCTTCAAGTGCCGTATCTAAGAAAAGTTTGAATTTAATTTCTTGGTTACACATAACATCCGGGTTTGGCGTACGCCCAGCTTGGTATTCGGCCACCATGTAATCCACAACTTTTTGCCTATACTGCTTCTCAAAATCAAACATTTTAAAATCAATGCCTAGTTGTACTGCTACACGTTTGGCATCTTGATAATCTTCTTTCCAAGGGCACGGAAAACCGGGCAAATCTTTACTCCAGTTTTTCATATAAACACCAATAACTTCATAGCCCTGCTGCTTTAGAAGTGCAGCAGTTACAGAGCTATCAACTCCGCCACTCATACCTACATAGACTTTTTTAGCCATAACAGAGTATTTTACAACACTTTTCTCAATTTTTGTATTATGTTAATCTAAAAATATAAGGAAATAATCAATGGTTACTACAGGCGAAACTCCAACACGAGTAGAGAATACAAAAAGTTATGAACGCAAGACAAAAAGATTATGGCCGGGTATTCTATCTGGAGCTATTGTAGTTAGTCTAGGGCTAGTTGTAAGTGATGAAATATACAAGACAAATAGAATAGATGAACTAACTAAAGAAAAATCTGTAAGTGACACTCAGGCTGACGTAGCATTATGGGCTGCTCAACAAGGTATTACTCAAGTAATTGAAGTTGACGGTGAGAATTTAGGACATGCCGTATTAAGCATTAATCCAAAAGATCCTAAAGCCTGTCAAGTAACATTTGAATGGCAGGGTGATTCATTATTATTAGATCAAAAAGATCAAGCAGGTAATACGTACGATACAGTTGAAGTACATAATGGTCATGAAGCACGGGCTGTATTAGAAGACATTTGCCCACCCTCTAAATAATTAAACGTCCAAAAACACAATTACTTTGTCGGCTTTAACGTGCATAACACCGCGGGCAATTTTGAATTTTCTTTCATCACTATTTGTGCGTACTACTACCTCGCAAGGGTCAAGTAGGGTTATAAAGTTATGGTGTTTTGGCAAAATATCAAAGGCACCGGTATTATTTACGGCCGAAATACTAAGCGCGTCTTCATCAAAATATACTTTAAATGGCGAGTAAATTTTAATGCGCATGGTTGAGGGTTTGTTAGGATCAACCTGTACCTTGGTTTGATTACCGACTATTTGCCCCGTACTAGCCTCTTGATGAACTGCCATTAGACTACTATCTCCTCAACGCCTTTTAGCATATCTTCGCGGCCAAAATATTCACCTTTTATGCCGGTAAGCGAAGAAGTCACATTCATATTTTGGTTAAAGTATTGGATTAACTTTTTAGCTTTAGCGTAATCTGCTCTGTCGGCCGGTGAAAGTTCGTTTTCACCAATAATAGCAATTATGCTTTTTAGCGATTCATGCTTTTGCATCAAGGCTTGAACCTGCACACTCAGTACATAATGTCTATCGCCGACAATTTCTGGGGTCAATAATGATGAGGAAGTACGAATTAGATCCACTGATGGCCTAATACCTTGTTCTGCTACTTTACGAGACAACACTATGGTGGAATCTAGCTCGTGCTGAATCATCTGCACGGCTGGATCGCTAAGGTCATCGGCTGGCACATAAATGGTTTGTACAGCAGTAATTGAGCCATTTTCGTTAGAGCTTAAACGATCCTGTAAGGTTTTAATATCAGAGAAAATGGTTGGCTCATAGCCGCCTTCGGCCGGAATTTGATCAAGAATGGTGGATAGTTCATTATGGGCCTGGATGTAGCGGTACATGTTATCGGCAAAGAACAAAATATCTTTCTTTTCTTCATCGCGAAAATACTCAGCTAAGGCTACCGCCGAAACACCAACCAGTGATCGCTGTACCGGGTTTTCGTTCATTTGGCCAAAGAACATGCAGGTATTTTTAAGCAAATCGCGCTCTTGCAAGGTTTCATAAAGTTCGTGGCCTTCACGAATACGCT
Source organism: uncultured Candidatus Saccharibacteria bacterium (assembly GCA_964469975.1). GTDB lineage: Bacteria > Patescibacteriota > Saccharimonadia > Saccharimonadales > JANWIN01 > CAYYAF01. Next base: position 5,335 of record CAYYAF010000029.1, on the reverse strand, counting down.
CACCTATGCCGGCAAAAAAGCTAAGCGCATCGCCTGTTTTGGCAACGTTATGAATTAATTCCATGGTTAGCACGGTTTTACCTACACCTGCACCACCAATGATTCCAATTTTTCTGCCTTTAACAAATGGTGTAAAAAAGTCAATAACCTTAATTCCTGTTTCTAGAATTTTGGGTTTTGGTGTAGAAAAATTAGTAGTTCTTTTAGGTAACTTTAGAATTTCTTTGTACTTGATGTTATCGCCTTCAATAGCAGGCCTACCATCAAGTGGTCGGCCAAGCGCATCCAGCACACGGCCGATAGTTGGTGTTCCAACTGGTATTTCAATACCCTTACCTGTACGCTCAACTTTCATACCTTTTTGAATTGACCTGTCAGATTCAATATTTAGACACACAGCTACACCGCCGGGTGCAATACTATCTACAAGTAACTTGCCTTTGTGTTTACTATCAACAATTAATATTTCTTCCGACAAAGGCGGTTCTTCATCAAATTGAACCTTAATAATGAGATCACGAATGCTTTTTACTACGCCGGCTTCCATCAGTTGGCCCTCGCAACCAGGCGTAAGCCGTTAATAATTTCTTTTAGTCGCTCATCTTTAATACCGCGTTTAGCACGGTTATAAAGCAGGTGTATGTCGTGTAAGGATTCATCGGCTTTAGTATGGGCAGCGCTCATAGCCTGAAAGCGACTAGCGTACTGGGCTAATTTTGACTCAAGTATTAACTGGCTAAGTGTAATTTGCACCATAGAGCGTTCCAAATGGTCTAGCACCGCATAAGTGCTGGGTTCAAATATATAAGTCTCATCACTAATAACCTCTTTATTTCCAGCCATAGTTTTACCTCTTTCAGATATAGCTGATCCCAACGATAAACGCTTTACGTCTTGCACCATAAGCGAAACATAGGTCTGGTAAAAAATTGTAGTGTTTTTATACATTTGAATTTCTTTTACAAGCGGCATGGTGTTGATGTTTTGATCTTGGGCTGGCAGTTTAAAGTATTTTTTAAAGCCAAGACCGCTTTGGGCTAGCTGAATGGCACCGTGGTGGCCTATTACAACAATTTCGTTACTACTAGCATTAAATTGTTTGCGCATTAGCTCAATTAATTTTTGGTCAATATCGCCGCTAAAACCGCCCTCAGCTGTAATAACAATATATAGTTCTTTGTTAATAATTTTTTGATCGGGGCTACGGCCAAATCTAAATTGTTCATCAACTCTTAACTGTTTATAAATTTGCCAAAGTTCATTAAAAAACTGTTGCGATTGCAAAACTTGGTTTTTAATTTGTGCAATTCGCATACTGGCAATACTTTCAAATACGCTGGTTAATTGCACCATACTGGCCATGGCTTCTTCTTCTTGAGCTATTTCTTGTGGGCGTTTCACTTTTTAAGCTCCACTAAACTTTTTACTTTTAGCTGATCGCGTATACTTTCAAAATCTTCATCTTTTTTAACTAATTTTGCCAGATCACCCACTGCCTTTTTCATAGCACTTACATCCAAAACATCCGTCTCTTCTAAATTATAAATTAAATCCAGCATTAACTGTTGGCCCAACAAGCTATAGTTTTCACCCGGTGCTTGAGTTAAAACATCGAGTAAAAGCTTGCCTCGTTCCAAATCTTTTTTGGATTCCAAGGCAAGTTCTGAGCCGAAGTGAGAGTATTCTTTAGCTTGGACGTAGGCCGCCAAAGCTTTCATGGTCTGGGCACCCTGCTTTTTTTGCCTATCGTTATGGCCTCGGCCGCCAACACGTGAAACACTAAGCCCTGTGCTAATAGCCGGCCTTACGCCGTCACGAAATAAGTCCATTTCTAAAATCCATTGGCCATCAGTTATAGACATAATATTGGTAGGCAAATATGCCGTTATGTCGCCACCGGCAGCAAGTACAAGCGGTAAACTGGTTAAGGTTTTGTGATTACGGTTTAACTTACCGGCCCGTTCCAGTAAGCTTGAGTGCGCATAAAACATGTCGCCCGGATATGAATCACGGCCCGGGCTGACGCCAGACAACAAAGATATTTCACGAAAGGCAAAAGCATGGCTTGTTAAATCATCGTAAATTACGGCTACATCTTGATCTAGTTTCTGCCAAAGGTACTCCGCCATAGAGCAAGCTACGTAAGGTGCGATATAGCTCATAACCAGTGATTCAAATATGGTGGCCACAATCACAATGGCATTTTTCATAGCATCATGCTCGTTAAGACGGGTTAGCAAGAGTTCCACATCGCTACGTCGTTTAGCAATAAGTACATAAACTACAGTTACGTCTGTGCCGGCTTGGTTAATTGCCAATTGAGTGGCCAATGTACTTTTGCCAGACTTGCTGTCGCCCAAAACGGCGATTCGTTGGCCCCTAACTAACGGAAATAGTGCGTCCACCACTGTTACGCCCGTTGACAATTGTGTGTTTAGCTGCTCACGTTCATAAATGGGGGGTGCCACGTTAAAAACTGGCCAGGTGCTATCTGCACCAATTGGCCCTTTTCCATCCAGGGGGTCACCGGTGACAGATATAACCCGGCCAACAAAATCTTTACCTACTTTTGTAACTAATTCAGGGTGTTGGACAACTGCTACTGAGCCCACTGATATATTGGTTGAACCCAAGTGTAAAACCACTGAATAATTCTCGTATATATGATTTACAAAGCCCTTGCTACCATCTTCAAACATAATAAGAGCGTGAATGGTTACCGGGTTTAAACCCCGGACTTTTACCATAAACCTGTCTACACTAATAACCTCACCCACGGGGTTACCAGCTTCAACCAAGCTATTAAAATGTTTATTATCAGCCACGCCTTCTTACGTTTCTTTCTTTATAAGTTTATCTATAAGCAGTTGCCTGTGGGCATCAAAATATTTACGTAGTGTAAAATCAAACTGCTTGTTGGCCGTACGAATAATACAGCCGGCGGCAATATCGGGTTGGAGTCCTATCTGCAAAAATATTTGAGGATGAATTTCGCTTCTAAACCAAGTAATCATTCTGACTAGAAAAGAACTAGGTGGATCATCAGCAAAACTCATGTGCACAATTGGCGCGTTTTCTCTTAAATCGGTTAACATTTTTGCAAGCCTGTTGCGATCTGCTTCAACTAAAAGATTTACGCCGTTTAGTCTGGCTAATTCTTCTAATGAGCGGCTGATCTTGGGTAGTTTGGGTTGTTGACCTGGGCTCCTAACCGATGATTGAATAGCAAAGTCATCAATGGCATTCAATTCTCGCTCCAATTTACCCAAATCAAGAATAGTGATTGCGCTAACTGGCAATTTCACTTCCTGATTTTCTTGGTTAGGCTCAGGCGCCACTTTTTATATCCTCTATGATGGCTTGTTTATTAGCTTCAAGATCTCTTAAGATATATTCCAATTGATCGTTCAAATCTATCTGGTCGCCAATGGCAGTAAGCACATAATGGTTCACAATCTCTGCCATATTTTCTTCAAAGTGCATAAGTAAGCGCTCTTTTTCTGCTCCTACCTGGGTTTCAAGTTGCTTGCCCAAAATTTCACGCTGTTCTTCAATAGCTTCTTGGGTTTTTGAAATTGAATCAATGGCCAACTTTTTGGCATCCATGATTGATTGTTCGTATTTGGCGAACTCATCTTTTAAGGTGCTTGTGATTTCTGATTTCATGTAGTCATTAAGCTGGGAGGTAGTAAGCCTAAGGTCTTGTTGTAGAAACATAGCGTTTTCACCAATAATTTTTTCAAAATGCAACCTACCACGATTTTTAAGTTCTTCACGAAACTCTTCGTTAAAAATATGCTCTACTTCATGTTCCGCTTGGTCACCATAATCATGGTTGTTAGTTGGTTTTTTATCCGATGGCTTTGAAGATTTTTTGCCTAGTGCCACAATGTATATTAGGACACCACTAACTAGGCCTATGATGCCTAGGATAATTATTAGCCCTGAAAGCTGCACTACTGCACCCACCTTTTCATATTTGTAATTTTTAATCTGCTAATTAAAGCAAAAGCCGCAAAGAGTGGCTTAACGGTTTTAGTATAGCGCTTTTGCTTGTAATACTAAAGCGTTATAAACAGTTTTTTATAGAGGTAACTGTAGTGTTAATATCGTTAGCTGTTGTATATTTACCCATGCTAAACCTTAGACTGGATTGAGCTTCACTATCACTTAAACCAATAGACTTTAACACGTGCGAAGGTTCTTCATTACTGGCACTACAAGCCGAGCCCTCGGCACAAATAATGCCCAGCTCATCAAGCTGCATCATAAGCCGTTCATTGTCTTGGTCGGTAATAGTAATGTGAACATTGTTAGGTAATCGCTTTATTTGTGATCCGTTAATGGAGGCACCTGGAATTTCTTTAGTTAATTTAGTAATAAAGAGTTCCTGCAGTTTTTTGAGTCTGGCTGATTCTTTTTCTCTACCCTCTTGAGCTAGATCCAAGGCTTTAGCAAAGCCAATAATTGCCGCCACGTTTTGGGTACCGCTTCTTTTTCCATTTTCCTGACCGCCGCCTAAAATCTGAGGTATAAGTTGAGTACCTGTTTTTACGTACAAAATACCGCTTTGTTTTGGTCCATAAATTTTACCGCCATTTAAAGTCATTAAATCTATTCCTAGTCGACTTACATGAAGATCTAAGTATGTTGGTGCTTGGCAAGCGTCAATGTGGAAATAAAGTGGTAGTTTATTTCCGGTTTTGGTTCGTTTATCTTTGACCCGCTTGATAAGTTTGGCTATTTCATTAATGGGTTCAACGGTGCCAATTTCGTTGTTGGCGTACATTATGCTTACCAAAACTGTTTTATCGTTTATTTTTTTAGCTAAATCTTTAAGATCTATTACGCCGTCTGGCAAAACTTTTGCCAGTGAATGATTGTACTGCTTGGCAGGGTTTACGACTGACTCATGTTCAACGCCACTAACTACTACGTTAGCCTCAGGGAACTGCCTCATAACACCTTGAACGGCTAAATTATTGGCTTCTGTTCCGCCTGCCGTAAAAATAATTTCACTTGGCCTGGCACCAAGCCATTTAGCTACACTAGTCCGTGCCTTTTCAACATCTTTGGCCACCGATCTTCCCGACAAGTAAGTTGCCGATGGGTTATAAAACTTGTCACTAAAATATGGCTGCATGACTTTAAGCACCCGCGAGTCCATAGGTGTAGCTGCAGCATAATCTAAGTAAATAGTTTTCATAGTTTTAGTCTAACTGCTATGGCTGTTAGATATTAGCGTAAATTTCTTGATTTACGCGTTTTTTATAAAGTTGAGTGGCCTGGTATAGGTTCTTTACTTCTTTTGCAGAAGCTAACTGATAAGGTTGGC
>CAYYAF010000028.1:0-7586 GCA_964469975.1 uncultured Candidatus Saccharibacteria bacterium | reverse complement strand
AGGCGTTTGTTAATTTTATAGCGGCCAACCCGGCTAAAATCAAAGCGCTTAAAGTTATAAAACATATTCTCAAGCAGGCTTTTGGCGTTATCTACAGTCGCTAAATCGCCTGGCCGTAAGCGGCGATAAACTTCAATTAAAGCGTCGCTTTGGCCCTGAGATGGGTCCTTTTCAAGAGTAGCTTGAATATAGTTAAGATCACCTGTATCTACGTGCCCAAAACTATTGCGCATTTGCTCTTCAGTAACACCTAGTGCTTTTAATAAAGTCGTTACAGCAATCTTTCTTTTTCGGTCAATTTTTACATAAATTGCCCCGGCAGCTGAGGTTTCAAACTCTAACCAAGCACCGCGGCCAGGAATAACCTTAGCGCCATATAAATTATTAGAACCATGAGCTTCAGCCGTAAAGAATACTCCCGCAGAACGAATAAGCTGGCTAACTACAACTCTTTCAGCACCGTTAATAACAAAGGTACCCCTGGTTGTCATCCACGGATAATCACCAAGGTAAATTTCTTGCTCTTTAACTTCGCCAGTAACTTTATTAGTTAAGATAACTGTGGCTTTTAGAGGTGCTTCATAACTAATGTTATTTTCACGAGCTTCTGCCTCGCTCATTTTAGGTTCTTCAAAGCGGTAGCCTTTGAATGATAAAGATAGTTTTGTACTGGTGTAATCATCTATAGGGCTAATTTCATTTAGCAATTCACCCAAACCCTCATCTACAAACCATTTAAAAGATTTGTTCTGATGATTTACTAAATTAGGTAGCTCTAAAGTTTCGTCTTTTGGTGTGAAATATATACGTTCTTTGTCTTGGGCAACTTTTGAAGTAGCTTTGGCCATAAGCTATAAACATCCCCGTGTAATTACTTAAATAATAAATTGATTTTTTAATCTGTTAGTGTTGTTCGCGCGAAGCTCACTAAGGGGACGCAGTTACATAATTTTTTGATAAATATAAGCACTGCCCTTATACTACTTCAGATACTATTTTAGCGGTGCTTAGCCGTGCAGTCAAGTACAATTTTCAGACATATTGCCTGCCGCCAAACTCTTCAATAGCTTCAAAACCATCTACTTTATTAAGAATCCCGGAAAACATTCTTATTTGTTTACCCACGTAATGTGTCTGGCTTACAGGGTCGGCAGTCTCACCGAACTGATTAACGGGCTCTGGCAAAGCACTATCATGGCTAAAATTCCAGTCAATTATGGATGCTACCCAGTCAGTTTCACCGTCTCGAGGATAGGTTGATAGCGGTTGATGTATCTCAGGTAAATTAAGCGCTAAAGAGCCCAGAACATCCATAACATTTACATGGTTTGGACGCGGCAAAGTAGTATCAATTTCATGATTCATTTCACGTGATAAGGCTCTGGCTCCAAGCCATAGATACCTATGCTCAGTAAATCTAGTAAGCGGCAGGTGTAGCTTGGCTTCTATTTCCGCTCGGCCGGCGGTTTCAAGCGCACTAATTAACAGTTTTTTATCTGGACTAACTCCCATGCGCTGTACTGGATCAGCCATTTTGCTCGAAGCATTATTGGCCACGGTTAAATAAGCTTTGGGCCTATCGTTTTTATCGAAAGCCACAACCGTATGAGCTCTGGCATAACGCTGTCCCTTACGCGGATAGCCAGGCTCCCCAATATGAGCATTAAGTCGTACACGCATGTTGCGAGATCTACTAACTGCGTAATCTACTTCACTTGGTAATCTATCTGGATAGTCATGCCTAAGTGATTCTTCCATTAGACTATCAAGTGCCATGTGGTCCCTAGTCCTTAACTCGTAAGTGGGAATAATTCTATATTGATAGGCCCTAACTGACTCCAGGCCAAAGTAAGCCATACATGCTCCTAATTTAAAGAATATTATACTACTTTTGTAAAGAGATAGCTACTTGGCTTTTGGAGGTGTGCTTATAACGTCGTCTACGAGGCCGTATTTTTTGGCTTCGTCGGCTGTCATCCAAAAGTCACGCTCCATATCGGTGTGGATTTTATCGAGTTTTTGGCCAGTGTTTTTGGCCATAATTTGTTCCATTAGTTTCTTAACTCGCAAAGCCTCTTTAAGGTCAATTTCTTGATCTGTAACCTTGCCGCGCGTGCCACTGCTTGGCTGGTGAATCATAACGGTTGCGTGCGGTAGCAAAAATCTTTTGCCCTTGGTTCCGCTACATAACAAAAATGCAGCTGCGCTGGCCTGTACACCAATGCCTACGGTTTGTATATCACTTTTTACGAACTGCATGGTGTCATAAATAGCTAGTGCATCATAAACACTACCGCCGGGACTATTAATGTAAAGGCTAATATCCCTTTGCGAGGTATCGTTATCTAAGAAAAGTAGTTGGGCAACAATCAGGTTTGCAGTGTGTGAGTTCACATCATCACCTATAAAGATAATACGGTCCTTAAGCAGGCGAGAGTATATATCGTAGGCCCGTTCAACCCGGCCTTCATTTTCTATAACTGTTGGAATAAGAATTTGCGACTTTAATCTAGACATGTATTAATGATATGAAATTAGCACTCACAAGTCAAGAGTGCTAATTTAGGCAGCGTCGTCAGGAGTAAGGTTATTGATTACTGTGCTCCTGCTGAACTGTAGTACTCGTGAAGGTTCTTGTGCTTCCTCTAGGGTAATTACTTCGGTTATAGTAGGAGAGTCCGGCATTGTTCGAGATTCATGCTGGTTTACATCATGACCAATAACAGCCCCTGCCCCAACAGTACTTAATATAAGACCGGCAGCACCTAAAGCTTTATGGCCATTGGCGTAAGAGATTGCAGATAAAGCATCTACGCTAATCGCACCAATAGAAAGTAAAATTAATCTTTGGCGTGGATTTAGCTTGCGCTCAGCTATTCGCTGTTCTCTACTTGCAGAAATATTTTCATTATTCATAGATAAATCCTCGAGGCATGATACTTTTACTATACCACTTAAGTTTATTCAATGCAACTATTTAGCTGCGTAGCTTTTAATTTTAGCTAAAGTTTTTTCTGTTAAAAGTCTGCCTTCTATTTCTCGGCGATTATCGGGATTATCCAGCTCAGACTGCATAGCCGTGTCCGTGTACTGACCTTTAAGAATTTTTATCCGTACTTCGAGCTCCTCGGATGTAATAGTTATTTTTTCGGTTTCAGCAATTTCATTTAGTATAAGCCCGGCCTTTACATTAGCCTCAGCATCTGGCCGGTTACGTTTGCGATGTTCTTCCTCCGTTATTCCCTCTTCACGCAGGTGTTCTTGCCAGGTCTGCCCGCGGTAAGCAATATTCTGTTTTTCGGCCTTTTCAGCCCTAATAACTTGTTCGTCAATTAATGCATCAGGTATTGCCAGAGTAGACTTAGAAGCAATGTCATTAACAAGTCTATTCTCGTAATCACGCTCAGTCTCGGCTTCCCGCTCTGCTTTTAGTTGCTGTTTAATATCGGTCTTTAACTCGACCAGCGTCTTAAATGGACCAGCTTTAGAAGCTAGAGCATCATCTAACTTGGCTGGCACTACCTCTTTTACATCTTTGACTTTTATCTTAAAAGTAACTTTTTTAGACTGCAAGGTTTTAACACCGTAATCTTTGGGAAAAGTAATAGCAAATGTTTTTTCTTCGCCAGATTTTAAGCCAACTAGGTTAGGCTCAAAACCAGGAATAAAGGTGTTGCTACCAATAATTATTGGGTAATCTTGGCCGTTGGCTCCATTAACAGGCTCGCCTTTGGAGTCAGAGCCGTCAAAATCTATAGTTACTTCGTCACCCTCTTTAGAGACTCTATCTACGCTGTTACGCTCAGACAGACGCTGCTGTAAACTGGCCAGCACCTCTTTTATGTCCTTATCTGTAACTAACGCTTTGTTCTTAGCAATTTTTAAATTCTTGTAATTAGCTAACTTAATATCGCCAATCGCTTCAATTTCAGCTTCAAATTCTAGTTGAGTAAATGGTACAAACTTTTTTAGGTTAATTTGCGGATTAGCTACTGGTTTTAAGTTTTCAGCCCTTACTACTTGGACATAAAGCTTATTAACGGCCTGATCTAAAAACTCTTGCTGCAGTAAATTTTGGTCAACATTTTTTTCTATTAGGTTAAGCGGTGCTTTACCCTGCCTAAAACCTGGCAGTTTAACATGCTCAGCTGCTAAATGCTTAAGAGTTACTTCCTTGGCTTTTTGCAAAAATTCAGTATCGGCTACTATGGTGAGCCTAAATTTAGTAGGGCTTAAATTGGTCCGCTTCACTTGCACAAATAGTCACTATAACAGATATAAAGCATTTTTTCTAGATCTAGATGGTGAAACTAAAAGCTGCAATAAAGACTGTTACAAACCAAACTGCTTCAACCAAAATACCTTTGGGCTTTTGATACCACTGAATGCGGGCATGAAATCGCCTAATAGGTCCATAAACCGGTGCAGGCTTGTGGGTTAATTCATTGATAAAATCCGGTAACCACATTAAGTCTGGGCCGGCGGCCAAAATACCACCAAATATCAAAACCCACATATGATCCGGGTGCAAAAGATATATCAGGCCAAGACACATTGCCGCCACATACATATCTGTGCCTAAAATTAGTTTAAATTTAAAGCTGCTATAGCCCATAAGTGCGTCCCCGTAGTGCGGCAAAGCATCAATAACAAAATGGGAAATTAAAGCTGCTGGTAAAGCAATAACCGGATTATGTAATACCGATGCCACAAGTACACCTGTTACGACGTGGTTAGTAGCTGTCATTTTCTGTAATCCTTTACTATAGATACTATACGCTGCAGGCTGTGTTTTTCTTCATTACCAGTTTCTAAATTCTTTAAATTAAACTGTTCGGCCTCTATGTCAGATTCGCCAATAAACAGGGCGTAGTGTATGTTTTTTTTCACGGCAGTTTTTATTTGCGAGGCGGGCTTTCGGCCACTGCTGTCAACAGCCACATTTAAGCCCATATCTCTTAAGTCCTTAATAGTCTTCAAGGCTTCTTGGTAAATGTCGCCAATTATAACTATATAAAGGTCTGTTTCGGGCTTAAGCTTAGGCACCAGGTGATGCGACTGCAAAAAATTAGCTAGCGTTACATCGCCCATACCGAAGCCAATAGTGGGTACAGCCTCCACGCCAAACAAGCCAACTAAGCCATCATAACGTCCGCCGCCGAACATTGAACGATTATTTTCTGGATCTGTGTCAAAGATTTCAAAAACAACATCAGTGTAATAGTCAAAGCCGCGCATTAGCGTAAAGTCAAACTCAACATTTTTTATGCCACTTTCGTGCAGCATACTAATTAAACGCTTTAGCTCTACTACTGAATCATGCTTATATATTTCTTCTGGTAACTCATTAACATCTTTAACGTTTAAAGCATCTTGCAGCTTTTCGCTTAGACCCTCATCTCGTTGGGTGGGGGTCAAAATAGCCTCAGCCTCAGCCGTAAACTCTGCGTGGGGGATCTTATGCATTCTATCTATTAATTTAGATATTGTTTGGGCTTGAACTTCTGTTAGGCTTAAAAAACCCCGCAAAAGGTTATCAGTTAATTTGCGGCTATTAAGTTTAATGACATATTGACTGCGCTTAGCACCATAAGCTTGCAAAATGGCGTCCGCGACCTGAATTATTTCATGTTCAGCAGTTAAGTTTGCCACTCCAAATAAATCTACGTTTAGCTGCCAGTGTTCACGCAAGCGCCCCCGCTGTGGTCGCTCGTAGCGCCATAAATTTGGAATACTATACCAACGTAGCGGATAGGCTAAATCCTGGCGCTTAGCCGCTACCATACGGCTAACGGTAGGCGTCATTTCAGGCCTGATAGCCATTTTGCGGCTGCCTCTATCTTCAAATACATATGTTTGCTCGTTAACAATTTCGTCGCCAGTTTTAGCTGCGTATAGCTCAAATGATTCGAGTAGCGGCCCGTCGTAGCGTTCATAGCCAAAGCTTCTAAGCACACCTTGAGCTTTATCAAACATCCAATTTTGAAGCCTTAAAACTTCTGGATAAAAATCTCGTGTGCCTTTATATGGTTGTGTAGGCAGAGGCATATTGTTAGTAATTATAAACAACAAGCGTGTTTGAGGCTAACCTGTCCACAGGTTTAGTTGTACAATTAGCATATCTGCAAGATAATAAGCATATAAATGGGAATCAAATATGAATTCAAAAAAGACTAATCATCAATATGTAAGTGCTTTTGATTTGTTTGGCAAAAGTTACGAAGTTGTTATGCGTAATTTAAAAAGCTTTGCAGTTCTGCTAGCGCTCCCATTTGTGGCCTCATTAATTTCAAGTCTACATTACGGTTTTAGCGCTACCACTTTTGATAAGTGGAAACATTTTAATTTTTTTGGCTCCACGGCCCCAGCCGCACCAGTTATAGGGCTATTTGGAGCTGGTATTTTCCTACTATTTTTAGTAATCACTGTGGTCTCGCTCATTATCCAAACCATGCTGTATGGCTTGGAACTCGAAGGGGCAAGCGGTAAAACACCGTCACTAAAGCACTTATTTGATGTCGGTAAAAAATACTGGCTTAGGTTACTTGGCCTATTTTTAATGATTGGCCTGTATGTAATTGGATTATCGTTAATCGGCATGATTATTGCAGTTATATTTCACCGCGGTATAGGTATTTTTATTGGTCTGATCTGGGTATTAGCAGCTGCGTTTTTTGTTATACAACGATATTTTTTGTCGCCATATGTATTAATAGACCAGGATTTGCCAGTACTCGACGCCATGGAGCATAGTGCCAATTTAGCCAAAAACCACGCCGGTGCTATTTGGTCAGTTATAGGTGTATCAATACTACTTGGGTTAACCGGAATTATACCGATTTTGGGTCCATTAATATCATTTGCATTAGGGGCACTATATTCAGTCGCTCCAGCCTTGCGGTATGAAGAACTCAAAAAATTTGCTTAAGTCGTAGTAGTTTTGTACATAAAATCTTGTGTCATGCATTCGTGTGGCATATTGTGGTTGTATGGAGCAAAAAGAAAAGGGTTTTTGGGCTACGGTTGAAAATAAGATTCTGCCAAAGCGATCGTTCAGAAGAGGAATTGCCTATGTTCTTTTCACAATGGGCATTGCCTATTTACCGGCACATGCAATAGCACTGGACGCTGTTAACGCGGGTATGAATAAAGTATCGGGAGACCTTAAACCACCTGTTGAGACGGCAAGTCAACAGTTAGTACAACAAGGCGAAACATTAAGCAACGGTGTTTCTGATCTTAATAATGGTATGTCAGATGCTAATAGCACGCTCAGTGAAATAAAGGACACTATACTCTCAACAACCTCTACCACGACTACAACGCTACCTCCGGTTGTACCAAGAATATATAGAAAATAATCATTAAATTCGAGTGCGGCATTAAATATCAGGCTTCTTGTTTTGGTGGGGATGAAAGGACAGCGCTTGGGCTAATGCGCCAAGCTAACCTTCCCGCTCGCTTTGCTCGCTCTTGAAGCTTCATGAACTTATCTCACAAAACAAACTGGCCCCTGTTGAGGCCTGCTTGTTTTGGTGGGGATGAAAGGACTTGAACCTTCACGCCTTGCGGCACATGCTCCTAAG
>CAYYAF010000027.1:0-7685 GCA_964469975.1 uncultured Candidatus Saccharibacteria bacterium | reverse complement strand
GACTTATTTTGGGATTGAATAAAATGAGTTTATCAAGCTCATTGGCAATTAATTGCTGGTTCTGACCAACTTTTTCCATTAAATATCTAGCATCACTTAAACTTATTTCTCCGCTTTGAGTTTTAACGTATTGAACAATCCAGTTACTCAATTTTGGTCCATCTAAACTTAAGTATTCTTTAAACTCAGTTTTGGCTTTTAACACCTTAAAATAGACTGACCTTTTGTCTATCTTAGGCTCTACAATTATTAAATCAGTAGTATCTGGAACATTCTTAATTGTCTGCTCAATTTGCTCTGCGAAGGACCTTTGGGCGCCAGGGTTTTTAAGTACTACCATTTTTTTAGGCGCTAAGAACGGTAAGCTCTGTGCTGCTTCAACAATGCGTTCTGCGTTAATCTCTTCACCGTCTAATTTTTCTAAACCAATATCGCTGTATTGCTTAATATAATTACCAACAAGCTTGTGTAGCTCTTCATACAGTAAAAAACTATTGGTTCCGGTTAGTGTTGTAATCATTTAGTTACCTTTTGTTCTTTTGGGCATAAGTGGGTACCGCGGCCGGCCACACGTGTTTTAACTATTATAGTGCCGCAACGTGGGCAGGCCAGGCCTTCGCGCCTAAATACCCGTGCAAAGCTCATATAACTGCCCTTTTTACCCTTGGCGTCCACATAGTTTTTATCGGTTGAACCGCCTTTTTCAATACTTAGTCGTAATACAAACTGAAGCTCTTCAAATAACTTATTAATTTTCTGATTTGATAGATTTTTGACAAGTGTGGCTGGGTGAATTTTAGCTCCCCATAGGCTTTCATCGGCATAAATATTACCTACACCGGCTATAACTGTCTGGTCCAGTAAAGCTGCTTTTACAGAGGTATTTGGCCGTTTTAATAGCCTACTTTTAAAATCTTTAGCCGTAAAGTTGGCATCCAAAGGTTCGGGTCCAATCTTTTTAAAAAAATCTATATTCGGCACTTCCGCAGTAGGGATTAGCCTAACCCAGCCAAACTTGCGCTGATCATTAAAGAATAACTTACTGCCGTCTTTAAAAGTAAATGTTACGCGTGTAGATTTATCTGGCAATTTACCAACTAAACTTTCGCTAGGATGGCCTGCACCAAATTGCTCCGTTTTACTGCGGTAAACTAGCTGGCCAGTCATTTTTAGATGAATTACCAGGCTATACTTGCTATTTAGTTCGATCAGCAAGACTTTAGCTCTGCGCTTAACATTTAAAATTTTAGAACCTAGTAAAAAGGCTTTTATATCTGCATTAGAGTTGGGAAAAGATTTAGGCCAATCATGTTTAACGGTTTTTATAACTTTGCCAGTTAATAGTTTAGACAGCCCAATTTTAATGGTTTCTACCTCTGGCAACTCCGGCATATTTCTCCTAAATTTAGCTTTTCAATTATATAACTGTTTCTATGTAGACAATATCGCTTATCTTTATTGGTTCTAAAGATGCAACTTGAAAAGTTCTTTTTGGATCTAAGGATTTGTATAACTGATTATTCGTACGAATGTGTAATCTGATTAAATCATTATGCTTAGACTTTACATGGTCTTTAACATCATTTAGTGTTTGCTTATAAAGTGGATCTTTTGGGTCGGCCATAAATACGGCTTTCATGCCAGACCAATACTTTGGGTTTGGATCTTGCGGTTTTAAGAAACCATATTGTTTAATCCTGGCAAGATTTTGTTTAGTTGTTAGATGATACAATGTCCCTTTTGACTTAAGCGGCTTCCAAAATTGACTATATTTTTTTGGCAATTCCGGCATAGTGTAAATATTGTATCAGCACTTGCGGCTATAATAGTGTTATGACAAATTCTCTTGCTGATATTATGGCTAACAAATGGGAAGAACCCCCAGAAATTAAAGCTATTAAAGACTATGTTCGGGTAGAATTTAAGTCAGCCGTAGCAATAAAAGTTTCAGATAAACAGATACTCATAAATGCCCCTAGCGCAGCGCTGGCGGCAACTTTAGGAATGCATATTATAGATCTTCAAAAAGCAGCTAAAACAGATAAAAAATTAGTTATCAGAATCGGTTAAGGCACTTGGTGTAATAAGTTCGCCAGCTACTCTAGCTACAGTTTCTTCTATCAGAGCCCTTTCCTCAACACTTCTAGGTGTTGTTTCGCCTCGATTAGCATCAATACTAAGCGCTAAATTACCAAAAACGGGCATACCTTCAAAAAGCACTTCGTGACATATTCCATTGTCTGTATTAATTGCGGCCATACTTTTGTTTCCTTTTTATGTTTAGAAAACTGTGCCTTTTATTATAACGCTTAAGGTCAAGGCTTGGCCAGTAATTTTTCCAAATCTGTCTTCATTTGCTCAAAATTTTGATAAACAATAGCCTGCATACCTTGCCTTTTGGCTTCGTCGCAATACCGTTGTTTGTCATCAATTAATACAACTTGGTTAGGCCGCAAATCTAGATTTTTGAATATGTAGTCAAAGAAGCCGGACGAAGGCTTTATAGCACCAATTTCAAATGATAAAAACATTTCATTAAACAAAGCTTGCTCCTTTTTAGTCAGAAAACTTTCACGAATCCAGTTACTTGCTATATTACTGGCAATGGCTACCTTATATTTTGGCTTTAAAGTCTTAATGTAGTCCAAAAGTTTGCGGTTTTTTGATACTTCGCCCTGCTTTATATCGTCAATTTCTGTAAACGCCTTGCCAGCTATTTTTTTAATCTCATCTGCACACTGCTGTTTTGAAATTAAATTTGCATCATAGGCACGATGTATTTCACGTATAGCATCTACGTCTGCGGTGTTTGGCAGACTATTTAAAAATTCTTGCCAAGTATCAGATGTCAGCACGCCAAAGCAATCAAAAATAATAGCTTTTGTCATGTAATTACTATACCAACTTACAGTTGAACATCGCCGGTAATGGTATCGTAGTCTGGAATTTGATTATTAAATAAACTTTGCAGCAAGGGCGTGTTTGCTGCAGAGGTTCCATTAGCACCGCAAGATGTAGTCCACAAGCTTAAATTAGTACTATTACTGCCGGTATTTATTAGATTATATGTGTAATGTTGGCCTAACGCACAAACGCTATATTCATAAATAATGTTGGTTTTACGCGATTTAGTAAAATTAGCGCCGTAAATAGCCTGTAAAAATATATTGTAGGCATCTTCGTTATTAGAAAATGATTTAGTGAAAATTACGTGGCCTTGGTAGCCTTGAATAATATCAATTTTACGAGTACCGCGGCCAATGGTTATACGTATTTGGCGATGTAGATCATCACCATTTACTTGACCGTCAGTAATCATTTGAACTTGTGCATCAGTGTCTGAATAGCTTGGCAAAGCTTGGCTAGGATTAGGTGCTTTTTTATTATTAGAACCGCCGCCAAATATAATAATGCCCACTACTATTAGCAAAACTGCTGCAATAATTACAAAAATGGTGCGCATTAGTTATCTCAAAATACAAATATATAATACAACTAATGTTAGTTTTTTGCAAAAATTTGGCTACGGCACGGCTTTACATTCGGAGTTATAATATTAGGGGGGTTTATGAACTATTTAGCAGAAGCTTTTCACGACGTTAGACGAACTTTTTTCATACCTAAGTCAATGAGAGCATTGGCTCAGCTAGATATGCCTTTATCAATCGGTTACGGCCAAACTAACAGCCAGCCCACCACTGTTAAATTAATGCTTGAGTGGCTAGATACCAGGCCAGGCCAAAAAGTTCTGGATCTGGGCAGCGGCAGCGGTTGGACCACTGCACTGTTGGCCCACATAGTTGGTAAAAATGGCACTGTTTATGCAGTAGAGCGCATACCTGAACTACTTGAATACGGCCGGCAGAATTGTGAACAGTTAAATATATATAACGCTGAATTTTTTGAAGCCGGTGATGAAGTTGGTCTGTCAACCCATGCACCTTTTGACCGCATTTTGGTAAGTGCTAATGCCAAGGAGTTTCCGCATGAGTTAATTGAACAATTAAAGGTTGGCGGCAAAATGGTTGTACCGGTTAATAGTGTTGTACAAGAAGTTACTAAACAGCCCAAAAGCAAACTAAAAATTGTTGAACACCCCGGCTTCTTATTCGTCCCGTTAGTTAAATAACTTAACTAAAAGCACTTAGAATAGCTACTTTACAGCTATCGTATACAAGCTTATGCGCGTCTTTTTGGCTGGCCCATTTGTACTCTGTATGCTCATCACTTAATTTAACTTTACCATCAAAATCTGCGGTAACGCTGTAAAAAACTAAAACCAAACTAACGTTATCTTGAATATCTTTATGTAGACGGCGAGCATCTATTACCTTACCTAGTACTATAGACTTAATATTGGGCAGCTCTTCACGCAGTTCCCTGTGCAGTGTTTGCTCAATTGATTCATTAGCATCTATTCGTCCACCAGGCACTTCCCAAAAACCCTTGCCATGCCTAACTATTAAGATCTTATCGTCTTTTGTAATGATAGCTTTTACACCTACATTGAACAGCTTGTTTTTAGCCATTATCCTCTACTTTTTCAAGGAAAATACGCTTGTTAAACGATCCATTACTTATAGCCTTTTTGTCGCGAATAGTTTTTAAGCTAGCTTGGTCAATACCTAGCGCTTTAGCAAGCGCCATTAACACTTCTAATATATCGGCCATTTCCTCTGCGTTACGATCTTCATCGAAGTCACCAATTTCTTCGCAAAGTTTATCAATTAGAGCCTCAACATATTCTTTATCATTCAAAATACGAGTAACCGGACGTTTGCCTTTGGCCTTAATAATTTCAGGGACTTTATCCCGAACAAGTTTGTTATAAACTTTTTTACCCATGTCCAAATGTACACATTTCTGTGTTCAATCATAACATTTTATCTACTAAAAACTTATCTTGGGTTAATCATATCCAGAATTCTTTAATAAGCCATGGATTTTGGCCGACATCGGAATATCTTATCCAAGTAGGTTTAAAAGCAAAATAGGCAATATCCGGCTTGTTGCCCCACTTTTTGGCACGAGGATTTTTTGCAAAATATGCCTGTTTTGCTAGCTCTAATTCCTTGCCCTCTAATTCTTTAGCCAAAGTCTCTATTTGCACGGTAATATTCTTATCCCAGCCTATAACAACGGCGGCTCTAGGATTAACTTTTAGGTTTTTGTATTTGCGTGAAGTAGTAAATGTATCAATTATGATAGTCAAATCACTTAACTCACAAAATTCAACAACGGCAGCCTGTGGTTTGCCGTCTTTACTGGCAGTAGAAATTACAGCCAAATTATGCTGTTTTATAAACTCCAAAACTTCACTTAGTTTCACAGTTCGCCCCAGTTTTTGCCTATATCGGTGTCTACAGTGAGATGCACGGGTAGTTTAATTACACCTTCCATGGTGTCTTTTAATAGTTTGGCCGTTTTTTCGGCTTGGTCTTTAGGGCACTCAACAAGAATTGAGTCATGAATTTGTAACAGCATGCGGCAATCGGTGCCAGCCAGCTTTTTATCAACTGCAATCATGGCCATGCGCATAATATCGGCTGCAGTACCTTGGAACGGCATGTTTACGGCCTGGCGTATGGCGGCTTCGCGGACTACAAAATTAGATGAATGCACGTCTGGTGTGGGTCGGCGGCGTCCAAACAAAGTTTCCACATAGCCTTGTTTGCGGGCTTGGTCTTGAACAGATTCAATATACCCTTTTAATTTTGGGCGTAGTTCAAAATATTTATCTATAAAATGCTTGGCTTCACCGTAGCTCATACCAGTTGTTTGTACTAAACCATGTGGTCCCTGCCCGTACATAATGCCAAAATTTACAGCTTTGGCGGCACGGCGCATGTTTTTAGTAACATCCTCTGGGTTGCGGCCATAAACCTCGGCGGCTGTGGCGGTGTGTACATCTACATCTTCATTAAATTGTCTTATTAAGTTTGCGTCGCCGCATAAATATGCCGCCAAGCGCAGTTCAAACTGGCTGTAATCGGCACTTACTAGGACATTCTCTGGCCCAGCTATAAAGGCTGTGCGAATTCGTTTACCCAAATCTGTACGGACCGGAATATTTTGTAAGTTGGGGTCATTACTACTTAGCCTGCCAGTTTGGGCCACAGTGAGCGCATAGGTTGTGTGCAGGCGGCTGTTAGCATCTACTTGTTTGGGTAAAGTATCAATATAAGTATTTTTTAGCTTGGTAACTTCACGGTACTGGGTTATTAAATCAATAATTGGGTGAGTCCCACGCAGTTTATCTAGTTCACTGGCAGCCGTACTGTAGCCAGTTTTACCCTTTTTAATGCTAGTTGTTGGTAAATTTAGTTTACTAAACAATACATCGGCTAATTGGGCTGGGCTAGATATATTGAACTCCTGATTAGCATGTCCATAAATTTGTTGTTCAACATCACTTATCAGGTCATCAACTTCTTCGGCCATATCTTTCAGATATTCAACATTTAGCTTTACACCAACGTACTCCATACGCGCCAACACTGGAATGATTGGCAGGTCTACCGTTTCGGCTAGTAGTTTTAGTTTGCTGAACTGCTTTAGGCTAAGTTCATTGGTTTGTTGGTCTTCTAGAGTTCTTAGCACTGCTACAACTTCGGCTGAACGATGCGTTAGCTCCTCTGGTGAGAGATCCTCAAAATTTGCGCCGCCATAACCTAAATCGGTTTTAGCCAGATCAGTTAAAGTTTGCTCACGCCTAAGAGGGTTAATCAGAAAGCTGGCAATCTGGCTATCATGCCTAACTTCTGGCAAATCCACACCAAGCTCCAGCCAAATTTGTAAACTGTTCTTTACATCGTAACCACCAACGCTAGCCTTAAGGCCCGCAATAAATTTTTGAACTTTATCTATATGCAGCTTAGTTAAGTCTAGGCTGTAGGCAGTTTTAGGATCGGGACTGAGGATAATTAACTGAGCATTTTTACCGTGCTTACCAGCGGCCCGAGTGTGAATAACAAGTTCATTGGCTTTACCTAAATCAAGCGCATCTAGGGCCTCGCTAGTATCAATTAAGGTGTGCTTACCTACTGTCATACGACTGCCTGTATTTGGCACTTCTGCCGCCTCTGGTACATTCATGACTTCTGGTAATTGGCGCGCCAAAGTTTTAAATTCTAATCTTTGCAATAGTTCCTGAATTTTAGCTGGTTCACAATTGCTAACATCAAGGCTTTTTAAATCTAGTTTTATTGGCGCGTTCAGCATGAGCGTAACTAATTTTTTGCTCATGTAGGCACTGTCCTTGCCGTCCACCAGCTTTTTGCGCACACTTTCTTTAACTAGGTCTAGGTTTTCGTATACACCATCTAGTGTTTTGAACTGTTGCAACAGATCTACCGCGCCCTTTTCACCTATACCTGGTACGCCAGGAATGTTGTCACTGCTATCGCCTTTTATAGCCTTTAAGTCTATAAATTGATGCACATCAATACCGTATTTAGCTTTAAAAGCTGCTTCGTCAAACTCTTCAATGTTGCTTAAACCGGTTTTGAGTACATAAGCGTGTACATGGCCATTTACTAGCTGCAGTACATCCAAATCGCTGGTTATTAGATAGGTTTCTATATCTTTTTTACGAGCCTGCTCGGCTAGGGCACCCATAATGTCATCGGCCTCATAATCATCCAGTTCATACAGTGGCCAACCAAAAGCAGCCAGCAGTTCATGTA
>CAYYAF010000026.1:0-8645 GCA_964469975.1 uncultured Candidatus Saccharibacteria bacterium | reverse complement strand
AACTAAATGAGGGTAAGGCTCAATTTTAATATATCAAAAAAGTCCATTACTATACTTTTTATAGTAATGGTACTGGTCGTAGCTGGGACTACTTTTTATATTGCAAACACCAATAAAAACCCTTTGCCCACCTCTATAAAAAACCAGGTCAGCTTTAAGATTGTCTATCCTGCCGCCAGTTTAGCTAAGATTGACATTAACAGCTATGATTATCAAGCAGGTAACAAGGTGCTGACTTATAAAGTTGATTTTGCTGGTTCATCAATAATCATTACTCAGCAGCCTGCTCCTGATAAACTTGGTGTTGATACTCAAGCTTATTATCCAGCCATTGGCATTCATCCCTACGCCCAGTTTAATACTAAATTGGGTACTGTGGCTCTAACAAAATTTTGGCAATCTTCCACACTAAAACCAACCGGTCAATCAGCTATTTTAGCCACTAACGGTACAATGGTCTTAGCTCACTCAGACAAAGATCTAACCGACCAGCAATGGAAAAGTTTGTTTGATAGTCTAAAAATTACTAAATGAAACAATTACCGAAACTTCTTACCCTTGTCTGGGTAATTGTTAGTTTTAATCTGTTATTTAGTCCGTTAGTAGTATTAGCCACAACCAATCAAACAAACATTGATCAAATAAATTTTGATAACTTTACTGGTGTATATCATCTTAGTCGTGATAAAAATGGCTTAAGCTTGCTTACCAGTGAGGAAATCATCTTAGCTAATTTTCCTAGCAACAACAGTTTTTATGGGATTACCAGATCTATACCTAAAAAATATCAAAACCACAGCGTAGAAGTAAAAGTTCTAAATATTACAGATTCGGCAGGTAATTCTGTTCCTTATAAAACCAAAAATGATAGCGATAATTTAATAATTACTACTGGCGACCCCGCTATCACGCTGTATGGCAGTCATACTTTTAAAATTAATTATCAGACCAGTGGTGTTATTAATCTTAGTCAAAAAAATGATGAGTTTTTACTAAATGTTAATGGCCGCGGTTGGGATAGGCCTTTTAATCAAGTTAATGCCACTCTTTTTATACCTAACAGCTTCAATGCTAGCTTAACCAGTGATCCAACATGTTACACGGTACTTAATGATTCCAAAAGTGCAGATTGTGAAATTAATACACAAAAAAATTCAAAAGATACGGTTATTACATCTAAAGTTGGCCCATTAATCGCGCATCAGGCGTTAGTTTTAAAACTGGAGTTTGCGCCTTCTACTTTTACAAATAAACATACTAATGCTAAGACTTATTATATTATTGCCATAACTACTGTTGCTTTTACTTCAGTTGCTATTTTTATGTATCAACTAAAAAAACCGGATTAACTCAACATTTTAAACTGCATAAATATAGCACTTTCAACTAAATATGCTACGTCGCAAAATGTAGCCATTATTTAGTGACTTGTAAGTCTGCAATCACCACGCCAGATTTTTTATTATAGACACAGGTAACTTTAACTGGCCACTTTCCCGCCGGAACAGTTGATTCTACGGACCACGTCCATGTTACACTGCCATAGTCGTTTGCCTTTTTAGTTACTAAACCCGAATCGGTACTGGTTTTGTCTTTATAGGTAACCGATATTTTACAAGTAGACCTTGCATTGGTAAGAATAGATATACTAGCATTTGTCCCCGCTTTGACTGGTGAAGTCAGTGAGGCCACGGCCACGCCCTCGGGCGCGTTAGCTCCAGGTAGTTTGGGTTTAAAAGCATTCGGCAGTTGTTGCTGTTTTACGGCCGTTTTATTTTCTTGTATTGGTATAGGGTTACGATCAGAAACTAACACGTAAATGGTACCGGCAATAAGAAAAAGTACTAAAAGTATGAAAGCGGTTATAAATGTTTTTTTGATGGTTTTATTTATACGAAATCTCAAATGTATCATTTTTGTTGTACTAACCTACCGCCTTAAAGTCTTGGATACTAAAATTGGGTAATATTTTTATTCACTTTTGCTAAAATTTATTAGATATTACCTGCGTGACCTATTAAGAATGTATCGGTTATATCGGCGGATTGAGTAACGAAGTATAAAGAACAGGCCAATAAGAGCCACGATAGCAACAGCAATCATTTTATATGGAATAACCCAAAACGATATACTGGCTGTTAAGACTTTTTTGTCTTTACCGTATGTGACATTCATGTTGGCAGTATATCTACCAAATAACCTTTTATCGCCTATTACAGTTTTATCGAATGGCTGCTCAAACTTTCTAATGCTATTTGGTAATACACTCTTTGGTGGAACATTCACATTAACCGCGCCAATTGTCTTACCAAACATGTTCTTGACTACTACCTGCCCTGTTGGTTGTTCGTGTACATTACCGGTATTTTCAAACCGTTCTACGAAATTAAGCGGACCAGATTCAAATATAGAACCTTTATGACCATCATGATTAACTGATAGTTCTTTGACAGCTAGGTTTTCATGGATATCACCATTGACTGTCAGGAGTATTAGCGCTCCAAGACTAGCAGATAAAGATACCCCTGTTCCCTGTAATTCTGGAGGGGTGGCGGTAAAGCGAATTACACCATAATGACCGCCGGGTGAAGCATTCTTTGGTACATTTATACTAACGTTCATAGTTTTTATTTCTCTAGGTACTAGTAAAAGGCTGGCTGGAGGTACAACCCAGTCTTTAAGTGAATATGGATCGTTTTCATCGCTGTTAAGCAATAGTTTAGGGTTACCATCTTCACCGGCAGCCACAAAGTCATTGGCGGTGCCGCTAACAATTAAATCGCCCTTAGAAACATTGCGTAAATAAATTTGGGTTTTAATGGTTTTACCCGGATCGGCGGTTAAATATATTACCGGAGGAGCAATTTCTAAGGCTTGACCATTATTGCTTGTATCTTTAGTGGCAGCAAAAGCTGGTGACAAGATGGTAAATAGGATGCCTGTAAGAAGCCCCATGACTAGTAGTAAGTTAATTATTCTTTTTTGCATAGTTTAAAAGGTGGCCGTGCATATATATGTTAGGGTGGTAGTATAAGTACCAACGGCCTGGGCACCATTTGCATTAACCATGTAGCTAACGGTGTAAATTTGAATATCCGTAGGCCCGGCACCGCTGTTGGCACTATCTGCTACGGTATCACCAGTAACAAATTTAAAGTTATCAACTGTGCTATACCCGCCTACAGCCTCACCTTTGTAATTAGTACCGTTTGCGGATGGAGCCACTTCCGTACCCACGGCAGGGGTTGAAGTAGAGGTGGTATTTGCCCTTAAATTCAAGCCAAATTGACTAGTGCCTCTTACGCCTATAGTTGAGCTACCCATAGCAGTTACAGTATTACTGCCAGAGGTAAGAGTTAGGCCATTAACAGTAATTATATAGCCAGAATCGGCGTTGGTTGAGGCCGCCAATTGTGAAGTAGCTGTAGCTGTATCGGCTGGTGAAAACGCTTGGTTGAAAGTAACTGAACCACTAGTTGCCGTACTACAGTCTGGCACACCACTAGTTGTGCTAATAGTGCCACCCGAACAAAATATTAAGCTTTCAGGCATAGTACCCGTAAGAGTAATCTGGGTGGCTGTGCTTGCTGCCACAGTGCCATCATCAGTTACACCACCAGTAGTGTCGGTTGATGCATAGGTAGTTATACGAACATAGAAGGCACAGTTATTGCTTTGTGGGGTCGTACCACCAAAACAGTTTGTGTTATCCGGGTTGGTAACGCTCGAAAGTTGATAAGTAACAGCTGTACTAGCGCTTATGCTTGATGCGGATCTAGTAATATACGGCGCTCCGTTAGTGGTGTTTACTATGGTAAAGCCAGTGGCACCAGTTTGAGAAGATAGTGTGGCCGAAGTAGTGGATAATCCTGCCGGTGTGGTACATGTTCCGGCTGCAGTTTTGCAGTAAAGGAATTTAATTGAACCAACGTTGCCAGTTGTGGGAACTGTGAAGCTAAAGAGATGTTTTACTACCCCACTTGGCTTAGAACCACCATCGGTGGCGCCAGCCTGAAGCGTTAAACTACGACTAGTTAGCGTAGCAGCATATGCTTTGCCGCCGCTCAGGGAGAGCGTAGACAGAACAATAGCTATAATAAATACTATTCCAACCGCAAGCCGGACTATCCCCTTGCCACTCATTGTCATGAATGAATACTACCATGAGCATTAAGCCTCAGTCAAAAAAACTTGATGTAATTTACACTTGTTGTGGATTAATAAGTTGGGGTGCAAATATAGGTTAGAGTTGTGGTATAAGTACCGGCTGATTGAGAGCCATTCACGTTTACGATGTAAGTTACTGTAAAGATCTGGGCATCAGAGCCACTCAGACTACTAAAACCACTGTCGGCTATGCTGTCACCAGTTATAAATTTGAAGTTATCAACAGTATCGTAGCCTGTTAGAGATTCACCCCTATAATTAGTGCCGTTTGCGGCCGGCGCAACTTCCGTGCCTACAGCCGGTGTAGATGTAGAGGTGGTGTTAGCTTTAAGATTAAGCCCAAATTGGCTTGTGCCGCGGAGCCCCGTGGTTGACGCACCCATAGTTGTAATAGTATTTGAGCCAGACGTTAAAGTTAACCCATTAACACTAATATTATAACCAGAACTAGCGTTGGTTGATGCAGCCATCTGTGAAGTTGCTGTGGCAGTATCGGTTGGGGAGAATAATTGGTTAAAACTTAGTGCACCGCTGGTAGCTGTAGAACAATCTGGTATGCCGCCTGTTGTACTAACTGTACCGCCTGTACAAAAAACCAAGGATTCGGGCATAGTACCAGTAAGAGTAATTTGAGTTGATGTACTAGCGGCAACAACTCCTGTATCAACTGGGCTACCGGTAGCATTGGTTGCAGCATATGTAGAGATGCGAACAAAGAATGTACAGTTATTGCTTTCAGGGGTTGAACCACCAAAACAACTGGTATTATCTGGGTTTGTAACAGAAAGCAATTGATAAGCTAGGGCTGTGCCGCCAGTAATACTGGCTGCTGACCTGGTTATGTAAGGTGCTCCGTTAGTAGTATTCACTAAGGTAAAGCCGGTGGCACCGGATTGGCTACCCATAGTAGCTGCTGTTGTATCAAGACCAGCCGGTGTTGTACAAGTGCCGATTGCAATTGTGCAATATTCGAATTTAATTGAGCCGACGTTGTTGGTGGTTGGCACTGTAAAGCTAAACAAATGGTTAACTACACCGCTTGGTTTGGATCCACCGTCTGTAGCACCGGCTTGTAAGGTTAAACTGCGAGCAGTAATTTGTGCTGCGTATACACTTCTATTTGGTAGGGTGTAAATAAAAATAGCTAGTAAACAGATTATGCCAACCAATAGCTGGGCTATCTTTTTGCCACTCATTATGCATGAATACTAACATGAGCATTTAGACCCCGTCAAAGTTGATTAGATCTTAAGAACTTATATTATTTAGAATGTTGGTGTACAGATATAAGTTAAGGTAGTTGTGTAAGTACCAGCAGGTTGGCTACCAGGTACGTTAACAATGTAACTTACTGTAAAGATTTGAGCGTCGGTACCGCCTGCGCCACCGTTGGCGCTATTAGCTACGGTATCACCAGTAACAAATTTGAAGTTATCTACAGTGCTGTAGCCACCTATTGATTGGCCCTTATAGTTAGTAGCGTTTGGAGCCGGGGCCACCTCTGTACCTATGGCGGGCGTAGATGTAGCAACAGTATTAGCTTTTAGGTTTAAACCAAATTGACTGGTACCGCGAACGCCTGTAGTAGAACTGCTCATTGCAGTAACTGTATTACTTCCAGAGGTCATTGTTAAGCCGTTAACAGTTATTATAAAACCAGAACCGGCATTGGTTGAAGCCGCCATTTGTGAGGTAGCCGTGGATGTATCGGTTGGGGAGAAAAGTTGGTTGAAAGTTACATTGCCCGCTGTGGCTGTAGCACAGTCT
This sequence comes from uncultured Candidatus Saccharibacteria bacterium, assembly GCA_964469975.1. GTDB lineage: Bacteria > Patescibacteriota > Saccharimonadia > Saccharimonadales > JANWIN01 > CAYYAF01. The sequence continues at coordinate 2,711 of CAYYAF010000026.1, read as the reverse complement.
GGTACTCCAAGGGTTGTTGTAACTGTAGCACCTGTGCAAAAGACTAGAGATTCAGGCATAGTACCGGTTAAGTCGATTGCCTCGTTAACACTTGCTGCCACTGTTCCCGAGTCTACTGGTGAGCCAGTTGTGTTAGTAGAAGCATAGGTTGATATGCGGACAAAGAATGTACAACTCGGGGCGGCAGAGTTTGCCGGGCAGTCAGTAGCATCGGGGTTAACTACTCCCAATAATTGATAAGTTACTGCTTGCCCCGAAGAAATACTGGCAGCAGACCTTGTTATATAAGGTGAACCGTTTGTAGTGTTATTTAATGTGAATCCGGTGGCACCAGATTGGCTACCCATGGTAGCACTAGTTGTGCTTAGTCCTGCCGGCGTAACACAAGTTGGGGAAGCTAAGGAGTCAGCGGCAGTAGTACAGTACTCGAACTTTATAGAACCAACGTTGTTGGTTGTGGCAATGGTAAAACTAAATAAATGATTCACGTTTCCACTTGGCAATGAACCACCATCGGTTGCGCCGGCTTGAAGGGTTAAACTTCTGGCAGTAATTTGGGCAGCTGAAGCTTTGCCTTTTAACAGTGCTGAGCTGAATATGCCAGCTACTAAAACTACTAGACTTACTATTGCTAAGAGTTTCTGTGGTTTTTTCATTTTTGTTCTGTGGTTTTTTATTTTTGTGGTTGAACTGTTTCAACCTGTAAACAAATGGATAATAGCATAAGTTTTATGACGTCGTCAACAATATTTTTTTAAAATACAAAACCTGTGGATAAGTGCTAATATGTGCCAGTACAGACAATAGTTTGGTCACCAGAGTATTCCCCTGCAGGGGTAAGGCTACTAACATTAATAAGGTAGCTAATGGTATAAACAGTTACACCAGAGCTTTTTGGTGCGCTGGCTATAGTTTCACCGGCAACATATCTATAATTATTAGAAGTACCATAATTGGAGCTAGCTGAGCCAAAGCCAAATTGGCCATGGTCTGGATTAGCACCAACAGAGACTGGTGAAGTATTGGCTACTAAATTAATACCAAACTGCTCTACCCCGGCCTGTGATGGGCCTGTTGAGCTCATAGCGGTAATTGTATGGGTACCGTGAGTAGGCGGATTACCTAGAATTTGTACAACGTAACCAAAGCTAGTGTAATTTGATACTTGAAATGAAGCAGTTGCAACTACCGCTGCGCCAGGTGAAAAAGTTCCGAAACTAACAGTTGATGTAAGAATAGCGAAGGCTAGAGCCGGATCGCCGGTGGTAATTACACCATTATTAACCTGAAAATTAGTCCCTACAGAGTTACCAAAACCCAAAACTCCAGAGGCTTGAGCTGATTGAAAGTTAGTAGACTGTGAAAAATCAAGGCCGCTGCCGCCAATGACACTTTCTTTTAGTTGGTAGTTGGTAGACTGGGAGGGGTCGGCCAAAGCCACCGGTGTAAAATAATAGATTGAGGCTATTAATATCAGCCCAGCTATAAATAAATGCCAAACTACCGCTTTTAATCTCATCGTTTTTGAGTTATTACCATTTTGCAAACTGCTTATACTAAACTATTATAGTCTATAAAGGGCTGGGACCAGCAGATTGCTTAGTTAAAGCCTAAAATAGTAAACGAGCTAGAATTAGGACAAAAATGCATGGATAACACGCAATCTCCTGAGGCAAACACTGAAACACCACAACCAGAAGTTTTAAAACCAAGGATCGATAACGAGGCAGCGAACCCTGAGGCGGCAGCAGATTCTCAACCCCCCTCGCCACAAGAGCCTAGTAAAAAAACAAAGCGCCATACTTACAGACCAAGCCATAGGGCTACTTTTATTAGTCTAGCAGTAGTGATTGGCATCTTAGTTATTAACGCTGCAGTGTTAGCCTTTGTGCTTAAAAGACAGTCAAAAATAGACAATCAAGCAAATGATCAAGTAACAATTAGTCAAGATGTTTTAGATAAATTAGGTGTAAATCGTAGCTCTGTAAGTGATGCTGGTGTTGGGCTGACTATAGGTCCTAACACTCAGTTCAAAAACAATGTATCAATTGCAGGTGATGCTAATGTATCCGGCCAATTGCAGGTTAATGGCAAATTTACGGCCACCGACGCTGCCCTTACCCAACTTAAGGCTGGTGATACCTCTCTTAGTAAACTTGGTATAAATGGCGATTTAACAGCCTCTAACGTAAATTTACGCAATAATTTATTAGTAACAGGCGCTACACGACTACAGGGTGCAGTAACCATTTCCAATTTGTTAACTGTAAATAATAGCCTAAATGTCACAGGTAATGTATCAATTGGCGGTGTTTTTAGTGCCAAAAGTCTGGCCTCAAACAGTACTTTAACGGTAGGCGGGCATATAGTTACTTCCGGTTCAACACCGGGAGTTAGTGCCGGTTCGGCAGTAGGTTCAAATGGAACGGTATCCATAAGTGGTAATGATGCTGCCGGTACAGTGACTGTTAACATTGGAGTGGGTGGTGGTAACGGCACACTTGCTAATATTAGTTTTCATACCGGCTACACTGTGTCACCAAGTGTGATTATCACTATAGTTAAAAGTGGCGGTTGTGGTGTGGGCGCGTATTATACGATTAATCGAAATACTAACGGATTCAGTATAGGAGCAAGCGGTTTATCTGCGGGTTGCGGTTATGCTTTTGATTATATAGTTATGCAGTAGGTTTACTTATATATTGACAAAC
>CAYYAF010000025.1:0-9095 GCA_964469975.1 uncultured Candidatus Saccharibacteria bacterium | reverse complement strand
CAATTACTAATAATGATGTGGCTCCACAGCTAACGGTAATAAAACACGTCATTAATGACAATGGCGGCACAGCCGATGCCAGTGACTTTACCATGAACGTAACCGGCACTAATGTAAGTGATCCATCCTTCCCGGGTGATGAAAACGGTACAACCGTAACTCTTAACGCCGGTAGCTACGGTGTGGATGAAAATGCTAACACCAGCTACGCCAAATCTATTGGCGCTAACTGTTCGGGCACTATTGCCGTGGGTGAAACTAAGACTTGTACTATCACCAACAATGATATTCAGCCTAAGTTGACGGTCATTAAAGAACTCGGGGACTTGTTTGGTAACACTGCCCAAGTTTCAGATTTTGCCTTATTTGTTAACTTAACACCTGTACTTAGCGGCCAAACTAACGGTTTTGATGTAGGAAATTATGTAGTTACAGAAAACAACCTCACTGGTTTTGTAGCTCCAACCTTTACAGGTGACTGTGACGCTAACGGCCATGTTTCACTAGCATTAAACGATGACAAGACTTGTACAATTACCAATAACGCCGAGCAGCCAAAGCTTAAAGTCATCAAGCACGTCATTAATGACAATGGCGGCACAGCCGATGCCAGTGACTTTACCATGAACGTAACCGGCACTAATGTAAGCAGCCCATCATTCCCAGGTAACGAGAGCGGTACTAACTTAACGCTTAATGAGGGAAGCTATAGTGTAGAAGAAGGCGATCACATCGGCTACACTGAGACCAAAAGTGCTGATTGTTCGGGTTCGATCACAATTGGTGAAACCAAGACCTGCACAATTACCAACGACGACATATCTCCAAGCTTAACGGTAGTTAAACATGTGGTTAACAAGGCGGGCAGCGATGCTGAAGCAAGTGACTTTACTATGAACGTAACCGGCACTAACGTAAGTGATCCCTCATTCCCAGGTGATGAAAATGGTACAACGGTTACACTTAACGCTGGTAGCTATAGCGTGGATGAAAACTCGGTTAGTGGTTATACAAAATCACTAAGCCCTGACTGTGTCGGTGAACTTAAATTAGATGAACACAAGACCTGCACCATAACCAATACCCGTGACACTGGTCATGTAACGGTTAAGAAAACTCTTAACCCAACAAACGATAACGGACTGTTCAACCTATCTATTAGTGGCTACCCAGCCGCAACTGTAACTGATGTTGGTAACGGTGGAACTACCGGTTCTACCGAAGTGGTAACCGGCAGCTACACAGCTAGTGAAACAGCTGGCACAGACACTGATTTGGCTGATTACAGTTCTAGTTACGTCTGCAAAGATGGCGAGTGGCAAGTTGTTGTCAGCGGCCAAGGCACGGTTACTTTACCTTTCAATGTTAGTGCCGGTGATTCTATAACTTGTACATTCACTAATGCCCGATTGCCTAAGCTTAAAATTGTAAAAGACAGCCAGCCAAATTCAGATCAGAATTTCAGTTTTGATAGCGAACAGTTAGATAGCTTTACACTATTTGACGATGGCAGTAACAGCGGTAATAGCAAACAGTTTAAGCAATTGGCTGTAGGTAGCTATCAAGTTTCTGAAACAACCGTAAGTGGCTGGGACTTAAGTAACATATCTTGTACCAATGAAAATTGGGATACAGAAGCCGGCACTTTAACTGTAAATCTAGAATACGGTGACGATGTAACTTGTACCTTTACCAACCAAAAGCGTGGCACGGTTGAAGGTCACAAATTTAACGATGTAAACGGTAACGGTAAATGGGATGAAGGCGAGCCGACGCTATCAGGTTGGACTATCAACCTGTTTGGCTGCAACCCAGAGCGTGAACTTAGTCTGGACACTGTCAATTTACAATTGCAAGAAGTTACCTGTGGTACCACACCAATGGCTACAACTCAGACTGATTCAAGTGGAGCATACAGTTTTGAAAACCTGGTTAAGGGGAATTACAAGGTTTGTGAAGTTCAGCAAAACAACTGGACACAAACCTATCCAACCGAAAATGACGGTTGCCACCTTGTAACGGTCAATGAGCCGGGCCAGGTAATCACAGATGATTTTGGTAATCACCCCAATCCACAAGTACTGGCAGAAGAAATTGTAAACACGGGTAATCCGGCCTTTGCCAACCTAATTGTTGGTACGGCCATATTAGGTGCAGTGGGTGGACTCAGCCTAATTGCTAGGCGCAGCCGTAAATACAGCGAATAAAAGATATCAAGACTTATGGTGCGGGATGGGAGAATCGAACTCCCGTCCTCAGTTTGGAAAACTGATATATTAGCCGTTATACGAATCCCGCTGGAACAGGGGTAATTATAGCACAGGAACCAGCTAGTTATTTGGTAGTTACGCCAAAAATTAGGGTATTGTTATCACCTTGGAAGATTTTGACAAGTTTTTGGGTAGCTATATTGTAATTGCCTAAGCTGTAGTCTGAAGTGTCTTTGCCAGTACCTATAATTACTTCTTTATCACTAACATATACGGTTTTAAGTATCAGATCTGTTGCTTTAAATACTAGGCTTGGCTTACCGTTCTTAACTACATACAACTGGTTATCGACAGCATAATATGGCAAATTATTGGCCGTAAAACCAAGTGCAATACTTTTAGTTGTATTTGGAGCAGAAGCTATTTGGGTAGTTTTATTGTTAGCCAAATTAAGCAGATTAAACTTAATCGCATCGGCACTATGATATATTATTGTACTTAAATCGTTACTAACTTCTGCAGCTGAAAGTACCGCTGTACTTTCGGTAAGCAGTGTGGTGACTTTGTTGGTCTTTAAGTCCCTAAATAATAGATCACCCGGTGGGCCATCACAGTTAAAGCAACCCTCTTGGTATATTATTTTTTGCTTACCAACACTGTATGCCTTAATAAATACGCCCGCCATTTCTGATGTGAATAAATCTTTTTGATCTTTACCATCTAAATCTATTGACTTTACGATGTTCTTTTTACCTAATGACGGCAATAAGCCAAAAGCTATATTTTTGCCTTCACTAGAAAATTTAAAGCTCGTAATTTGAGCACCACCTTCACCTACAAAAACTGCTTTATAGGTGCGTCCGCCGTCTGTACTAACGTAAATACTGTTGGTCGTTGCAAAGGCCGTGTTAGAACCAGACGAATCATAGTATGTAACGACATCGGTTGCGCTTAGTTTTTTAACTTCGGTACGATTCCCGCCAACGGCAGACCGCCAATAAATAGAGTAAGGACTGCTTTTATCTTTAAAGGCGTAGGCTACTAGATCAGACGTGCTAGTTGCTGTGGTTGTTGTTTCTGATGTTGTTGAACTAGAAGTCGAGTTAGTTTGTGTGGATTTTTTGTTTTCTCTCATAGCAAACCACCAAACACCAAAGCTGGCCGCAATTAACAGCAACAAAACAATTAAGGACCATTTTATGTATTTTTTATGGCCACCTTGCTGAGGAATAACTTTAGGCTCAAAAGGTTTTTGCTCTAGTTCTGGCACTTCAGGTTTTTGTAAGTCATGAGTTTCGGTACTCATAACTGGTGGCGCTGGGGCTGGTGTCTCCCCTGAACCTTTTGGTTCAATGTTTGGAACATTAGTGTCTTTAGAGTCTTGTGGATTCATAATTCTTACCCTTTGCCACAAGTATAGTGATAAACTGGCTTAATTGGCAAGACTATATCTGTTGATATTTTGTAGAGCTTGGATAATTAACCTATAAGAGGTATAATCACCCCTGTTATTGCTGTTTGGTTTTAACAATTTTGCAAACCAAGGTACTGTTTGCAAAATTGAGAGGAAGAAGCGACTAGAAGGTGTAATAAAAGTAAAGGATTTGCTTTTATGAAAGCTGACCGTCGATTCTGACGCGCCCCGGTAGCTCAATTGGATAGAGTCATGGAGTTCTAACCCATAGGTTACAGGTTCGAGTCCTGTCCGGGGTACCATTTCCCAGTTTTTGATAATGCAATGACCGCCTCAAACGGTTCCTTAAGTGTTAATTGCAGTTTTTCACCCTCCAAAGTAGCGTTCGAAAGTATGAAGTCGATTAGGTAGCGTTTTTGCTCTACTTTCGTACTTTGTATAACAGAGAGGCTTGGACTTACAGTTTTAACTCTTAAACAGAATATAATGATTAGTAAATTGCTCTAGCTCGGCTCCAGTCAATGGCTCGAGGCTATCGACAAATTCCTCTACAACAGTCGGTGTAAGGGGACTCTCGTTATCCTCCACATTAACGACGGCTGAGTCACTAAAGCTAATGACATCATCACCCATAGGTATATAGAATATGTAGGGTTGTATTTTCTTAATATCGTCTGAATTAGGGTCAATCTTGTAGTATTGCAGCTTAGATGGCGACCGATAACCGTAGACTTCCCGGCCACGCTTTGTCTTTAGAACTACCTTGCAAGCGTACGTAAGCGTTGATTTATGCTTCTCAGAACTAGGTGAACCATCGCCACAGTTAGTTGGTGGGTTAAATTCATTCGTAGAGCCTTTATAGATGTCCACAATGATGTCGGAGTGGTATGATTCACCAAGAAAATTATAGTTTAGTTCGTAGCGTGGGATTAGCTCAGGATTGGCTATAAGCGCTTGTGCTGAATATAACTTCAGAGGCCCTTTATAGTTTCTAGGTGCATAAATCTTAATGTCAGAGTTTTTGACATTTTCGATTACTTGATTTTCACTCTCGTGACGACCAGCCAGACTTTGCTGCCCCACAAAATTGTTAACCAGGCTTGGCATAAATATTAGAGACAAAATAATCAATCCAGCATAGAGAAAACCTAGAACGGTCTTAACAATCGGTTTGGTGTATTGAATGATTAAGTAAAATGCCAGAGTGAATAATCCCGCCACTAATGCAGGTGTTAGCCAAAGATTCCAAAATGAAGTATGAGCAAATAGCCAACGCAACTTGAAGATTGCCTCATAGTCAAAGACCAATGAAGTTTCGACGAAAAATAATGACGCAACGAAGAAACCACCATAATAAAAAGCAAGCGTGTTGCTTTTATTGATTAGGCGGTAGCTAATGTAACTTACAAGTGAAAAAAGCGTAATAAATGCAAAGAAATTGCCAAATAAAGTGCCGTGACATGCAAAGCTAATAGCATCGTGGCTTGCATTACTGCAAACAGATACTGAATTAGGCAGAACCCTTACGGATAATTTGTACCAGAGGTGAAACAATGTACCGGCTACGGCAGCGATACCAAAAACAAAAAGTGCCTCCAAGATAATTTTTCGTATATTATTCGGTGGTTTCCACTCTAGTTCTGGCTGAGGTGGCTTGGTAGGTTCAGGGTCAGTGACTGATGGATATACTGGCGATGCGGGCGTTGGCGTAATTAAGAGCTGATTGTTTACAGTAGGTGCCACTTGGGCGGTTATTGCAGATTCTTCAGGTTTAATATCGCTATTGTGTGGTGTGATGACTTTTTCGTGACTAAATACCTGAGAGTTTGGATTAGAATCTGGTTCCATGGTTTTAATGTTTTAAGTATTCATCTAATTCTACAGCTTTTTATCCCTATTCGATAGTCTCTGTATTGAGCTAATAAACATTTGTACAAGTAAGATAGCTGCTAGTGATAATCCAAGTAAAAAGATGACCGTAGCAGCTACTCGCATATCATGTGCAATGACTAAATCTGAATTCAGGTGATGTGTTCGGCTGAGTATCTGATACCAGTCATGAGCATGGTCGTAGGCGGCGTCTGTGTCGCTAGGGTCTATGCCAAAAATCCCAAGTCCAATCGAGAGAGGCATTAAACGTGCTCTAGCATCGGCTACATATACCGCAACATCAAATAAGTTAAGGCCGAACCAACACAAACACAGTGAGGCGGCAAAGTACCATTTCTTTTGCAAAAAACCAATTAACCATAACAGTGGAAATAGGCACTGAAAGAGCGAACCTCCAAGAATATGCATAAATTCTCCAAAAGGTGAAAACAGCATGTGTCCAAGTTCATGAATGCCTAAGTCAAGCGCAGAGAATGGATTGCTCAATCTGCTTAATGCATATGAAGAATTACGCAAGTTATCTAGTAGCATAGCAATGAACCAAGCAAAGATAGGGATACGCCACCACCAATAACGTTTACCAGCCCAGGCTAGAGGCTTCTGAAAAATATTCAAGGGTTTTCTATATATCGGACAATTGGTACAAAATAAATACTCATCGTCGTAAGATAAGGTTTTTTGTTTACAGGCAGGGCATTTTCTTGGAAGCATTGCTTTAGTTTTACCATAAGAGGTACAGTTTTGTTTAATACTAGAATGTGGTCTTCTCTATGATGCCAGTCCCAATTCAGGTAAGCCATTGCCAAGATACTCCTTAGCTATACGTACTTCCCTTGAGATTTGTATAATAGCTTGGTAGTACTCTGTACGTAATACGTCAGGTAGGTGGTACCATAGCACCTTTTTACACCTATAATTTTAGAGTAAAATATAAGTATGGCAGAGAAGTACCCAAGCGATAATGAAAAAAACCAGGAAAGTTTCCCTACTAAAGTACTTAAATTGGGTGCTGCAGTATTAGCCTTTGCGATAGGCATAGATATTCTTAGAAGTCACTAGTAAAAAACCTAAAAAACAGATATAATCACCCCTGTTCATTGCACTATTACAAATTCGCGCGAGAATTCGCGAATTTGAGAGGAGATGGCTAAGTGAGGTTGTTAGCACTACTGAGTAAACCTTTTTTGTCAGTAGGGCGACAACCACACTATTACACATTGACGAGGCGGACGTAGCTCAGTAGGTAGAGCGTCGGGTTGTGGTCCCGAATGTCGCGGGTTCAATCCCCGTCGTTCGCCCCATTTTTATTAAATAGAGGGTTTATGTTTAAAAAAGTTAGACGTTTTTTTAAGAGTTACCTGCAATTCGGCTTAACCATTTTAACTATTATTGTTGCTTTGGTACTAGAAATTATTGGCTACCATACGGCTGCACATGTAGTCCTTGGGTTCAGTGCCTTAGCCAACTCTGTGCCGCTTATATGGGATATGATTCAGGATCTAAGATCAGGCACATATGGCGTTGATATTTTAGCTGCTACAGCTATTATTACCTCCGTTATCTTACATCAATATTGGGCTGGTATTGTAATTGTACTAATGCTAACTGGTGGGGAAGCGCTGGAAGATTATGCCGAGCGTAGGGCCAAAACTGAATTAACAGCCTTGTTAGAACGGGCGCCCAGCAAAGCGCACTTAATGCGGGGCCGCAAAACTATTGACGTGCCAGTAAAAAACATTCGGGTTGGCGACAAAATTATTATCAGACCGGGCGAAATTGTACCAGTAGATGCCACAATCTTAGAAGGCACAGCCAGTTTTGATGAATCTAGCCTAACTGGTGAAAGCTTGCCACAAGTTAAAAAACCTGGTGATGAACTGCTTAGTGGTTCAATTAACCAAGACGGTCTAATTACCGCTAGGGCGGTACATTCAGCCGAGGATAGCCAGTACGAGCAAATTATAAAACTGGTGCGTAGTGCGTCTGCCAGTAAAGCTCCGTTTGTGCGTTTGGCCGATCGTTATAGCATTCCTTTTACAATTATTGCCTTTAGTATTGGTGGAGCGGCTTGGGCCTATAGTGGTCAGTCCATCAGGTTTTTGGAAGTCTTGGTTGTGGCTACGCCCTGCCCGCTTATTTTAGGTGCACCAATAGCTTTAATATCCGGTATGAGCCGTGCCACTAAACATGGCGTGATTGTTAAAACTGGGGCTGCAATGGAGCAATTAGCTGCAGTTAAAACTATGGGTTTTGATAAAACTGGTACGCTAACTCAGGGCCAGCCAGTAGTTGATAGTATTAAAGTTTTTGGTAAATTCAGCACATCTGAAGTGCTTAGTCTAGCTGCAACATTAGAGCAAAATTCTAATCACGTCTTAGCTAACGCTATTGTAAGCAAGGCCAAAATAGAAAAAGTTCAGATTGCCAAAGCAAAAAATGTACGAGAATTAGCTGGAAGTGGCTTACTGGCACATGTTAAAGGTAAAGAAGTTTTGGTGGGGCGATTTAGCTTGATTCAAGACTATGGTGTTTCTTTGCCAAAAGGTTTCAAACCAGAGAATATTCAACAAACGGCCGCCTTTGTAGCTATAGATGGCAGATTGGCTAGCATTATTGCCTTTAAAGATGATCTACGACCTGAAAGCAAAAAAACGCTTAGTAGATTACGCAAATTAGGCATTAAACACATAATGATGGTTACGGGTGACAATCAAACCACAGCTAAACAAATAGCTGCCAAACTTGGTATTGACCATGTGCATGCCAATACATTGCCGGCTGATAAATTACATGCTGTAGAAGAAGCCAAAGATAGGCCGATTGGCTTTGTCGGTGATGGTGTTAACGACGCGCCGGTGCTGGCCGCCGCTGATGTGGGTATTGCACTCGGTGCCCGCGGCTCAACAGCAGCTAGTGAGTCAGCCGATGTAGTCATAATGCTAGATAACGTTGAACAAGTTGCCAACGGTGTAGAAATTGCCAAATATACATTATTTATTGCTAAACAGAGCATACTAATTGGGATATTTATAAGTATTGGCTTGATGTTTATATTTGCTACCGGAAAGTTTCTACCGCTTTGGGGAGCAATTATTCAAGAAGTAGTAGATGTTATTGTTATTTTCAATGCCTTAAGGGCCCATGGTCCGTTTTTAAAACGCACTGCAATCTCTACATCGAGCTAAGAATTACTACTGCCAAAATTGGAATTGCTAAATTATCTAATCCAAATTGGGAAATTGCTTCAGCGAATGTGGCTACAAGAGGCAAGAATATAATTATTGGTAAGTTCAGCTGGCTAGCCCCGGCAGAATTAAATATATAAAACCCTAACGTAATTATTACTGCTGTAATTAGAAAAGCTAAACTACCTTCATAAGATTTAGTTTGGCCAAAAATTTTAAATTTGTGCCTGCCATACTTTGTACCTATAAGAGCGGCGGCTGTATCGGCCAAGCCAACGTAAAGCATAGCTAAGGCAAAAATCCAGGGTGCCGGGTTAAATAATGCCGCCGCTCCAAAACCTAAACCAAAAAAATACTCTCCGCCACTTTTGCGGTCCACACTGCGGGCATTTGGGA
>CAYYAF010000024.1:0-9451 GCA_964469975.1 uncultured Candidatus Saccharibacteria bacterium | reverse complement strand
GGGATTTCCATCACTAATAGCTTCTAGAGTCCAATGAAGGTTGCTAGTATTGAAATTTAGCCTAAAAGCTAAATTATTATCCTTCTCTACCACTTCATATATATGGTGCAGCGTTTCGCCGCGCCTAATGGTATGGTGATAGCCAACTTTGCCTACCAAATAATCCTTATTTTGCCAGCTGATTAAGTACGGTGCTACTGCTTTTAATCTGGCGCTAAATATAGTTACTACACTTATTTCTTTATTAATCTTTTCACGCATAATTGCCGTCCCTAATACTTACCAACGTCCACTGGTCGTCTTCGTTCTTTAAGCGGTAAGTGTTTTGGCCGTCAGTCATGTCGAACAAACGAATTAAATGTTGACCTTGCTTAACTAAATAGCGTAAGCCGTTGTCTATAAATGAATAGCGCTGGTTATCGACAGTAATAGTTTTTGGCACACTTTTAAAGTCATTTTTGTTTGTAAAAACGTAAGAGTTAATTTCAACTTCTTTATTGATTAAGTTAGTCATATCCAAGCTCCTTTGATAACAATTAAGAAAACCGGTAACTTTTATTACCAGTGAACGGGTTAGATGCAAACTACTCGTTAAAAAGAATAAACCGTTCCTTTACGCTTTTATTGACGAGGAGTTATGGTTAAGGCATTGCAGTGACCGAAGTTTGCAGGCCTGGAGCTTGAATAAAGTCTGAGTGTAAAAATTTGCCCTTCCGGGGTCCCCGCGTGAAACCAACGAAGTGTTTCGCGTGGGGCTCACAAAAGTACGCCCATGACTAATTTAATAATAGCACTAGCGCTAAGTCTTGCAAGCTTATTTTATATGGCTTAAGAATTCTACTAGCTCGCGGGGTGTAACATCGGCTTTTATAAGATAGCCATCGGCTTGTTTTTCAATAGCTGCCCGTTTTTCCTTGCTCTGCTCTAAATTAGTAGCAACAATGACCTTGGCCTTTAAGTCTGGTGTCTCGGCCCTAAGTTTATGTAAGATATCCAAACCTAACATGTTAGGGATCATGAGGTCTAACAGAATAATGTCGTAAGCGTTAGTCTTGGCTTCGTTAAAAGCTTCTGCTCCGTCTTTTACGATCTTTGTTTCGTAATTAGCCTTAGTCAGTGCTCTGGTGTAGAGCTCGCTAATAAAAGGCTCGTCTTCAATAAAAAGTATTTTTTTGGCTGCAAGATTTGTAGGTTTGGATTCGTCCATATTATTTATCTTCTATACAATGAGTGATTTTTTATCCAGCCGTAGGCGTTACGAGTAATTTCCTTATTATCGCTGTTTTTAAGCTCATCAGCAAGTTCGGCATATGGTTTAAGTGTAAAACCTACAGTTGTTCCATTACCCTCTTTGCTCCTAATCCAAATGTGGCCGCCGTGGGCGCTAATTATTGCCTTACTTAGATATAAACCTAGACCAGTGCCACCTACTTGTTGTTCGGTGCGGTGACTGCGATAAAATCGCTCAAACAAATGCGGCACTACACTGGAGGCTATGCCAATACCAAAATCCTGAATGGTGGTTTCTATTTGTCCACCTTCAGCTACAGAGGTTTGCACGATAATTTTAGGCTCGTTGCTACTATATTTAATAGCGTTATCTAGCAGATTACTCAGTACTTCATAAATGCTAACCCTGTCTACGGCAACAGTTGGTAAAATATCAGCCAATTTTAACTCAATAGTTTTACCCTTTACCCCCGCCCTTAGTTTTATATCATTAACCATACTAGTGACAATATCGTTCCAGCTCTCTTCTTTAAGTTGCAAAGTAAGCTGATCGGCCTCAACCCTAGATACATTAAGAATATTATTTACCAGTGATGCTAGCTGTTGAGCGGAAGCTTGCATTTTATTTAGGAAACTGGCCAACTCTTGGCTAAGCTTGCCATCAAGTTCCTCTTCAAACACTTCAATATAGCCTCGCAACAAAGTTAGTGGTGTACGGAGCTCGTGCACGGCCAGGGCCACAAAATCAATTGAGCTATCCTCGGCTTTATATAAGCTGGTTCTATCAAATAAGGTTATTATAGTCTCAACTTCGCTAGCAGCTTGTTTGTTGTAGTAAGCCGCCATATCAAACTGCAGTGGCTCCCGTTTATCGGCTGGGATTAAACGAACATGCTCCCAACTATGCGTTGCAGTAACGGTATTGGTTTTTACCTGGCTTAGCCAGGTATCAAACGTATCATTAGTAGAAAACAGTAGATTTACATTGTTATATAAGTTTTTACCCGTCAGATCAGCAGAATTTATACCCAAGTATTTACTAGCCGCCTCATTGGCAAAAATAACAACCTGGTTTTTATCCATTACAAATAGTGGTATAGGCAAATTGGTGGCGATTGCGCGTGCCTGTATGTCATTTGCTCCTTGTTTTGGCTTACCCGAATCACTACTACTGGCAAACTGATAAATTTGTAAGCACAGGCTTGTAATTAACTCCCTCCCCACCTTACTTTCGTTAAGGTTAGGTGCTGGTGTAGCAGCGTTTCCGGGCGAAACATGTACAATTGCCTGCCATAAAAGTTTAACTGGCTCAATAACGTGGCTAGTAGCCTTTATAGCCATAACAAAAGCCAAAACAACTGCCTCAACAATTAGTATCGCCAATATCTGTATTTTGCTATTTAGTGCTTGGCTCAATAACCACCAACTTGCTATCAGCAGTATACTTAACGCTAGCAGCATGGTTATTAAGTAGTTCTGGACCTGACGTTTTAAGCGCGTAAAATGATCCATAATTAAGGCTTATAGCTTACATCACTGCGTGAACCAACCAGACTAATCCATGTTTGGCCAGCATTCAATTTAATAGGCTGACCGTTTGTGTCCGTAAATGTAATTTGAGCGCCGCGTGAAGCTTTATGCCATACACCTTGAATAACATTGCCGTCTTGAAAAACATATACTGCACCGCTACCAGTAGTGCCATAATCACTGTGCTTACCGTCACTTTCAATACCGTAACTCATCACAGGTGCAATCACTACTTTGGGGTTGAGCTGTTTTTTACTTTTTTCATCTTTGTGCGGTTGGCCACCTTCACTGCGCAGGTAGCTATTAGTTTTGGCGTCATAAACGTAGTGAACGCTGTAATAATATCCAGAAATTGAAAAATCTATTGTTCTTGCTACCGGGGTTTTGGCTGGTGTATCTTTTTTGCGAGGAAAGCCTGTGAAGTCACTTTTGGTAAAACCCTTGCTTTTTTTTAAGGCGTCTAGCTTGGCCATACTGGTATACATATTATGCGGAGCATAGCGCTGGGTGATTCGCCAATAAGCGCCCGGGTTTGCGAATTGATCTAAGTCCCTTAGGTGTAGTGCTCTAGCATCAGCCAGCCCTTCTGGACTACCACCAACATGGGCCACGGCCGCCTGAAACGGTAAGGCAAAATCTATATAATACGGCCGAATACTACGTACGGGTCCAATGTAACTTGGTTGAGCTTCTTGATAAAGCGCAAGAAACCGTGTAATACCGCCTTCGGCTATAGCTTCGTACACTACTCCAGCGTCTCTAAGACCGGATTGAGGCCTGGCATCTGGGCTATTTTCAATCATAATGCCAGTAACTGGCCTCTTATTTAGTTCTGGATCTACGGGTAAGCCTGTTAGGCGCGAGGGCTCGACCTTAGGCGGCGGCGGAATAATATGTGTGTTGACTAGCGGCGGAACTTTACTGTAATGCTGGTAAATTGCCCTACCGGCTAGCACCCCGGCAGATAATAAAATAACTACCAATAAACCGAATAACGCCCACTGTTTGCGGCTTAACTTAGTGTGCTTAAACTTTAGATAACTGAAGCGTGATTTTTTAGGTGTATTCATTGAGTTTGGTGGTTGATGCTTAGGCTCAACCTCCGGTTTATCTTCCGGCGGATCAGGTGGCAGAAAGTTCCGAGTTTGAGGTCTGGGCTGAGGTGCATCTAACGTAGGAGCACTTTTATTAATGCCCGCTCTTCTGGGCGGCCTAATATCATCCATAACCCTATTGTAACCTGCTTAAGCTTACGAGGCTAGAGTGAATCTATAGCTTGATCTAAGCGTTTGAGAGCTGTTTCTTTACCCAAAACAGATAGAGTGCCTGCTAGCTCTGGACTAGCCGCTGCCCAGGTTGTAGCGATTCTAATTAAACTAAACAGTATACCTGGTTTTTGCCTTGTTTGTGACAGCAAGTTGTTTAACTCATTTTTTAAACCCGCGGCTGAAAAGTCACTGTTTCTTAGTGCATCCCTAGCCTGCTTAAGCATGCTTTTTAGCTCATCTTTAGAAAACTTATTTAGCTGTTTATTGTGGTCGATAAGTTTCATATCAACTGGTAAGTCGACAAAAAAGAACTTGGTAAGTTCTGGCAGCTCCGCCAAGTATTTCAATCTTTCCTGCACTAAACCAAGCACGGCTTTTTTATATTTTTCATCTGCTGCATCAGCCTCTTTAGGCCAATAATCTTTAGCTTTTTCACACAGCTTGCTTAAAGACAATTCACGAATATAATGTCCATTCATCCAGGTTAGCCTATGTTCGTCAAACTTAGCACCACCATGCTGTACCCGGCTTAGGCTAAATTTATCTACAAGTTCTTCTAAGCTGAAAATTTCTTGCTCTGTGCCATCATTCCAGCCCAAAGTTGCCATAAAGTTGGCCATGGCTTCTGGCAAATAACCTTCTTTGGCGTAGTTTAAAATGTCCTTAGCGCCGTCGCGCTTGCTTAATTTCTTTTTACCGTCTGCTCCCATTACATAAGGTACAGTAGCCAAAATTGGTGGCTCAATTTCTAAAGCCTCGTAAAGATTCAAAAACCTGGGCACTGATGAAATAAATTCCTGAGATCTAATAACGTGAGTGCATTCCATTAACAGATCATCAATAATATGGGCAAAGTTATAGGTTGGGTAGCCGTCTGATTTAATGATAATAAAGTCATCAACAGCTTCTGATCCGGCTGATAGTTTGCCCATAACTGCATCTTCCCATTCATATTTTTTGGGTTCAGATTTAAAACGCAGTGGCTGGCTGCCGTCCCAAATTGGCGGGTTATCGGTCCTGAAGTCACGAAACAAAAAAGGCTTTTTAGCAGCTTTTGACTTGTGTCTTAGTTCTTCCAGTTCTTCTGGGCTGTGGGCATCAGCATAGGCTCTGCCTTTATCTACGAGCTTCTGCGCCCACTCCTTATAAGTATTCAGCCGCTGACTTTGCATGTACGGACCAAAATCACCACCTATATCAGGTCCTTCGTCCCAATTAATTCCAAGCCAGCTTAAAGACTCCATTATGTGCTTGCTTGAACCCGCCACTTCCCTAGTTTTATCCGTGTCCTCAATGCGCAAAATAAACTGCCCGCCATTTTGTTTAGCCACTAACCACGCAAATAAAGCGGTTCTTACTCCGCCAACATGCAAAAAGCCGGTTGGACTGGGCGCAAAACGAGTTCTAACCTTCATCTAAAGCTGTATTGTAACACGTTTAAGGTGTTTAGAAGCTGTTAGCCAGACTTAAAAGTTGGCTGTTGCTTAAGCTAGAATTTCCTTCAATTTTGTACCAAATACCACTATCAACCCAGGTAGCATTGCTAATACCGTAAATAAAGACTGTCTTGCCATTATTTTGATCAATCTGTTGATAAGGCTGATCAGTTGCGGCCACAAAGTTGTCAAGCAAGGTTTGGCTGTTCCAGTCCGAAGTTTTTTGAGTGATATTAAAATTGCGACTATCACTATTCGAATGGAAACTAACCACTACCTGCCCCGGGCCAGACTGGACGTGTTTATTAATGGCGAAACCAGCTGGTTTATAGCCTGGTAGCGTGGCGCTAATGCCGGCCTTAGCAGAAGCCACATGCATGGAAATGTTAGCCATATTTTGGTATGCAATAAATCCGGCTAAAACAATTACCAATAGTGCTGACGCACCAATATTTACTACCCGTGTACTTAATCCTAATTTGTTAGCAACTTTTTGCCGCCGCTTAAGTTTTTTAGGTCTGGCTTGCTCGTGGCTAGTAGCATGACTAAGTGCTGTACTTAAAAAATCAACCGGCTCAGATTCGGTTAGAGATTCGTTAATAATAGATGATTCATGACGAACTATATGCTCATTAGGATTAGCTTTAACTTTTATTTCTGTGGTTTTTTTGTGGACCTTTGGCTCATACTCCGATATATGGAACTTAGTTACCAGGCTACTTTTAGATACATTTTTGGCATGCTCTGATCTACGGCGGGAAGTTTGATTCTTACTATTTCTCTCTTCTTGTGATTTTTCTATAACTTCTGGCTCAAGCCTAGTTGTTACGGACTGTGGTTTAGGGATTTTAGGCTTTTTTACCGAGGATCGCATTAAAGTACTGGATTTTTGCTTACGACCATGAACCTCATTAGCCTGATGAATTTCGCGCTTAGTAGTTCTACTAGGTTTACCCGCCAAATTGCTCCGTATAAAACCCTCTAAACTTTTGCCACTCGAATTAGAACTAGTTATTTTACGCAGGCTCGAAGAACTCGTCAAAACACCAGTTTTGGAGTCGTATGTTTTGCCATTTATCGAAACTATGTTTTTTTGTTCGCCCACTACTAACGTTTACCCTCTGCCACGCAGGCTTTCAATAATTTCCAAATTCATATTACACCTCTTATCCTTACTTTACAAGTAAGCTTGGCCTAAAAACACTAGAGTTAAATGACTCAATTACTATAGAATATGTAGGTATGGATTTTCTTGATCCGGCTAAAAAACGCGCCCATAGAAGGCGACTTTTTATAAGCTATGCCTTAATAGGCGTAATTATTGCCCTCACCTCTTTAATATTAATTGTGTTAGCTTACGGCTGGGGCGTTGATAGAAGTGCCGGTAAGCTTACAATAATTAGAAATGGTCTGGTGTTTGTTTCTTCCTATCCACCCTCAGCCGATGTGTATGTTAACGGTGAGAATAGGGGCAACACCTCGCTTAGGCTTAGTATCCCCTCTGGTAAATATACTTTTGAATTAAAGCGTAGTAGCTATAGAAATTGGAAGCGAACAGTAAACATTGATGGTGGAATTGTCGAACAGCTTACCTACCCATTTTTATTCCCGACCTTGTTGATTACTACAGATACGCAACTATATAAAACACCTCCTAAGCTTGCCACTGAGAGCCCAGATAACAACTGGCTAATAGCCGAATCAGCTGAGAAATTTAATACTTTTGACAGGTATAATCTATCTTTAAAAACACCGGTTGCGGTACCTTTTTCTATCCCTAATAACTTACTGGCAACTGCTAGCGGTAGCCATAGTTTAGCCGTGATTGAATGGGCTTCGGATAACAAACACGTATTAATGAGACATAACTTCCATGGAAGCCATGAATTTGTCGTTGTTGATATTCAAAAACCGGAAAACTCAATAAATATAAACCAGTTTTTTAAAGGCAACCCATCAAGTGTAACGTTGCTAGACAAGCATTTTGATAAGTTTTACTTTTATGACGCCAAGACTCATTCGCTGTCAAAAGCCGACATAAGCCCAAAACAAAACAAAACTTTAATTAACAATGTGCTAACCTACAAAAATTTCGGCCCAAATATAGTGGTTTACACTGCCAGCCAAGGTGCTCCCGCCGGTAAGGCTGCGGTAAATATATGGGACGGCAAAACCAGCTATTTAGTAAATCACTTTAACATAGCTAGTGGCATAGGTCTGGACATGGACAGTTACGCCAGTAACGACTATTTAGCAATTTCACTTAGTACCACCGGGCTGACCTATATCTATAAAAATCCTCTGCAAAGAGCAAAAAGTCACCAGCCGGTAATTTTATTAACGGTAATTAAATTGAGCCGGAACAGCTTTACCTCATTTTCTAAAAACTCAAGGTTTATTGAATCCCAATATGGTAAAAATTTTGGAGTTTATGATATAGAAGAAGGCAAGCTTTATTACACTACGCTTACCTTTAACTTACCGACCACTAATCAAGCTAAATGGATGGATAGCTATAGACTTAATTTGGTTTATGGCTCTAAGACGTATGTTTTTGATTTTGATGGCAGCAATTTACAATCCTTGGCTAAATCTTTAGATCAATTTCTGCCCTATTTCACTAAAGACTACACGAAAATGTATAACCTAGCACCGTCTGTTTTAGTTCCAAAAAGCTACGCCCTAACAAGCACCAACCTTAAAGTTGCTAGCCCGTAAACCAGTTTTTTATTCTTTGCCAAAGAGTAATAGAGTTACTCGGGAGTACAGCCGGTTGATTATTGCTCTTGCTGGCGGTGCTTGCAGTATTTGAGCTTGGAACAGGACTAATCTGCTCGCCAACTATTATCATTCGATGCCAAGATGTACCGGGCGGATCACAAGTAATTAAAGTGGCAGTAGCCGGTTTATCTTGGGTGCCCAAAACAGCGACGCTCGTTGGATCAACAACTTGTTTTTTATAAACTTTGTAAACATAACTTTTACCACCCTTAGTTAAGTAGAACAAATCACCTTTATCTAGCCACCCAAGCAGAACAAAGGCGAACTTAGCTTTACCTCGGTTAAAAATGTTGCCACTGCTGTGACCAAAGATAACCACATTACCCTTTTCTCCTGGATAGGGCGTGGTGGCATAGTGTACAACCCCACGCTCCAAGGCCTTTTGCATAGGCGCATCATCAATTGAAGGTTCATCATAAACTACCGGCCCTTCAACATTTATTTTAGGGATTATAACTTTCGGATCAGGACCTACGTTCGAGGAATTAGGGTCAATAATGATGGGGGTTGCGCTAACGTGCTTACTTGGGGTTATAAATGGCGCAATAAAACGTTCATTAAAGAAACTAAAAAGCAGAATAAGCACTACCAAAGAGCCAAGGCCTAGTCCAAATAACAGTGATTTTATATGCTGGTGCTTACTAAGTTTTTGTTTTTTAGGAGGCGTTCGCCTTGTAAGCTGATGCTTAACTTCTGCTACCGAACTGACTGGTCTAGTTCGCGTATGTCTAGGTCTTTTAGCGGGGGCGGCCCCAGGTTTTGGCGCTTCAAATTCGTGTACTCTTACTCCGCTCTCACGCTCAGTTTTAGGCTGCGAAGTAGTAATTAATTGTGAAGTTTGTTTATTAGCATCATAAAACTCCTGCCAAACTTGGTGTTTTTCACTGTCGGATAGGCCAGCATAATAGTCGTGCCAAGCAGTTTGAATTTCAGCCAAAGACTTACCCGAATTACTGAGCTCGTACATATATTTCTGATGCTTGGAGTGGTGCTTAACAACTTCTCTCACTTCTTGTTCTTCTGCTTTGGCATCAGGCTCTTCGTCATACAGTGCGTCTAATTTTTGACGAATTAAATTAGCAGCACTGTCGGCCTCGGCTTTTTCCTTAGCCCTCTTAGCGGTATTATCTGGAGTTGAATTATTTGTGGCACTCATAAATGTATAATGTTAACGTATCAAGTATAGTATAATTACCGCTGTTCTCA
>CAYYAF010000023.1:0-9565 GCA_964469975.1 uncultured Candidatus Saccharibacteria bacterium | reverse complement strand
AGGGCGAGTGGCGGAATTGGTATACGCGACGGACTTAAAATCCGTTGGTTGAATAGACCTTGTGGGTTCAAGTCCCACCTCGCCCACCATTTTCTGTGCGTTAAATCACACTCTCAGCATTTTTATGAGGCGTATAATAAAGACGTAGTTAACGAGAGGAGAGTGTTATGGGACCTATGGGAGCAGCAAGGCGAAGGGGACGACGCCGCGGATTAATAGTAGGTGCAGCGGTTGGTTCGGCCGCAGCACGCAGGGGCAGTCAGCCAGCAGATAATGACTCTTCTGAACCAGTTGCCGCCGCGCCTGCCGACGACACAACAGCTCAACTGCAGCAACTCGCTCAACTTAAAGATCAAGGAATTTTAACTCAAGAAGAATTCGACGCCAAGAAAAAGCAAATTCTCGGCATCTAATCATCAACAGGAGTACTTTAACTCGCTGGCTTTTTGTTTGGTATGTTTTTTGACAGCAGCAACGAAAGTGCGGCAATAGCGACTATGCCGAAAATTGCTTCCTTAAGGCTTGAGATCTGTGAGCTGGTGTAAGTATTGGTGATCTCGGTGGCTTGACTTTGAGGCAAACCTTGAGACAAGGCATAATCATTAACTTGCTTAGCAGATACTACTTGGACCCCAGTCTGAGTGTTTGTATCAATGTAGCTTTTTACGTTTGACGGCAAACTAGACGCGTTGATCGAACTTACGAAGCTAGTCGTTAGAGTGAGAATAAAAATCGATCCAATTAATGCTGTACCAAGGGATGAGCCGAGGTTTTGATAAGTTCCCTGAAGTCCGCCACCCTCTGATGAGTTTTCTTCGCCAACAGCCGACATGTTGACGTTACCAAGTTGAGAGGCCAGCAACCCAAGGCCGCCACCAACCAGGAACATACTTAGGCCAAATAAGAATCCTTTGAGCTCGGCATTAATTGAAGCCAGTAATGAAATACTGCCCAAAACCAGAATTATTTGACCCAATCGAACAATTCTTTTAGGCGGAAATTTTCTTATAAGTCTAGTTCCCCATATTGAGAATATTATTAATGCTACCGATAACGGCAAAATCTTGATACCGGTCTTTAGGGCATCGTAACCAAGTATTATCTGTAAATATACCGGCACCACAAAGAACACAGCCGCGGTTATAAAATATTGAGACAGTAGTACAGACAGACCACTCCTTAATGGCTTAATTGTTAACAAAGACGCTTTTAGTAGCGCCGGTTTACCCTTTGCTTCTAAATCAACCTGGCGGTTATAGAACATCCACAGAATAATAATGCCAGCTAAAATAAGATAAGCAACCAACGAGATACCAAGCGGTGTAATCTCGTGACCATTAATGGTTGGAGCGCCCAACGGCTTCACCCAGCCCCAAACCTTGCTTTGCAATATACCAAATACCAAAATGCCCATACCAAGCGCTGACATAATAACGCTAGGCATGTCAACCTTGGTACGATTTTTAATCTTTTGATCAGAAATTTTATTCGCAACCAGAAGCACCACAACCATAACAACAGTTTCAGCAATAAAGACATATCGCCAGGAGAAATAAGTAGTTACAAAACCACCAATTAATGGACCGGCTGCGGCGGCAGCACCAGAAATACCACCGATCATAGCAAAAGCAATAACCCTGTCTTTACCTTTGTAATTTACGGCCGCTAGAGCAGCAATTGCCGGAATCACGAGTACTGCGCCCAAACCTTCAATTAGCGACCAACCCAACATCAAAATCGCTAAATTAGGAGCCAGGCCAGTCAAAAGCGAGCCTATACCATAAACAACAGCACCAATCTTAAAAGCACTGCGACGACCCCATATATCACCTAACTTACCGCCTGTTAGCATTAGTGCAGCCATAGTCAGCGTATAGAAGGTGATGGCGGCCTGCATGCCGGAGATTGTAGTATTTAAATCGTTGGCAACTGTAGACATTGATACATTCATTACGGTGCTATCAAGCACCATCACAAATTGCGCCAAACACAAAATTGCAATCACCGTCCACTTTTTACCCATGCTATTAATGTACTCCCTAATTTAAACAAAAATCAAACCCACGTTTAAAAACATAACTTTATTTTTGTTTATGCATAGATTTTCTCAACTGAATGCTATAATTAACGTAGGCAAAATAACAGGGAGGAAAACAAGAAATGCTGTGGATTATTGTTGGAATAATCGTTGTTGTTGTGGTTGTGCTGGCCTACATGTACAACAGCTTGGTAAGGCTAAATGTGCGTGCCGGGGAAGCTTGGAGTGACATTACAGTTCAACTTAAGCGTCGTTATGATTTAATCCCAAATCTTGTAAACACAGTTAAAGGCTATGCAGCCCATGAGAAAAACGTTTTTGAAGATGTTACTAACGCCCGTGCCAATGCTTTAAACGCCCAGGGTCCTGCCGAAACTGCCAAGGCCGAAAACGCCTTTAGTCAAACCTTAAAGAGTCTGTTTGCGGTGGCTGAAAATTATCCAGACCTAAAAGCTTCACAGAATTTTCAACAGCTGCAGGCTGAATTAGTTGACACCGAAGACAAAATTCAAGCCTCCAGGCGGTTTTATAACGGCGTGGTACGCGATTTCAACACCAAGCGTAAAGTTTTCCCAACCAGCTTGTTTGCTAGCATGCTAGGCTTTAAGCAAGATAAAGAATTTTTTGAATTAGATGAAGCTGCGGCAGCTGCCGCATCAGAACCTGTTAACGTTAAATTCTAAAGTACTACAAGATACCATTACTCTAAAAATAGTTAAAGATGTATAGCGAGATTGCCAGCAATAAACGCAAAACCGTAATTATTATGGCGGTCTTCATACTATTTATTGGCTTGCTTGGCTGGCTATTTTCATTAATCCAAGGTCAGCCTGCAATTACTCCCTTTGTTTTAATTGCCGGAGCAATTTACGCTATAATTATGTATTTTTCTGGGGGCAGGCTATCTTTGGCGGTAAGCGGAGCACACGAGATCAAAAAATCAGATAACCCAAGACTTTATAGAACAGTGGAAAACCTGGCTATTGCCGATGGTTTACCAACCCCAAAGGTTTATATCATTGACGATCCAGCACCTAATGCTTTTGCAACCGGTCGCAAGCCCGAGGCTTCAGCTGTGTGCGTAACATCTGGGCTGCTTGAAATTATGAACGATCAAGAACTAGAAGGTGTTTTGGCTCACGAGCTAGGTCACGTTAAAAACTATGACATAAGAGTTTCAATGATAGCCTTTGCTATGGTAGCAGTAGTGGGTTTGCTGGCCGATATCATGCTAAGAATGGCCTGGTTTGGCGGCGGTGACGACAATAACAATAATAGCGGCAACCAGATATTTTTTATTTTGGGATTATTAGCTGCAATTCTGGCACCAATTATTGCCACTATGATTCAACTGGCAATCTCAAGAAAGAGGGAATATTTGGCCGACGCTACCGGCGCTTTAACTACACGTTATCCGGAGGGTTTAGCTAGCGCCTTAGAAAAAATTAAAAAAACTAGCGGTGTACTAAAAAAACAAAATACATCTACGGCCCATTTTTTCTTTGTGAATCCGCTCAAAGGCCACAGTATTACTAACTTATTTAGCACTCACCCACCAATTGATGAGCGCATTGCGCGGCTAAATGAAATGGGTCGTCATGCCTAAAAAACGCTCAGTTAAAGCTAGGGCGGGTAATAGTAAAAAGGTAAGTGTAACTTCTGAAGCTAGCGCTGTAAAAACTCAGTTCCGCAAACTAAAAAGCCCAACCTATAAATCTTTTAGAATTAGCAAAAGGCTAAAGCATCCAACCAAACTACCTAGCGCCTTCAAGATATTTAAGGCGAGTATTAAGACATTAGGCGCCAACCGAAATCTTTTTCTAATTATTACCCTTATTTATGGTTTACTAACCGTAATCTTAGTGCGCGGTATTGGTGGTGCCTTAAATTTAAGTGATCTAAAATCAAGTCTACAAAGTGGTTTTAATGGTAGTTTAGGAAATTTTTTTACGGGATTGACCTTATTCAGTTATCTTTTAAGTTCAGCTGGCACATCGGCCAACCCAGCCGGCGGAGTTTATCAAACCTTGCTAATTATAATCATGAGTTTGGTAGTAATATGGGCACTACGCCAAGTGTTGGCCGGCCGTAAAATTAAAGCCAAGGAAGCGTTTTATCAAGGCACGTTTCCGTTGATCCCATTTATATTAGTACTTTTAGTGATTGGTCTTCAACTACTGCCACTGGCGCTGGGCAGCTGGCTTTACTCAACCGTTATAACCAGTGGAATTGCTATCACAGGTATAGAAAAATTTTTATGGGCGCTACTGGCTATGCTACTTGCCACACTATCTTTATATATGATTTGTTCATCTTTATTTGCACTTTACATTGTAACTCTGCCAAATATGACGCCTATGAAAGCCCTGCGTTCTGCACGTCAATTAGTGCTTTACCGGCGCTGGACGGTTCTACTAAAAATTTTATTTTTGCCGCTGGCACTAATAATAATTGGCGCAGCGGTTATGATTCCGTTGATAATATTCGTTACACCGCTAGCGGAGTGGATCTTCTTTTTACTAAGTATGTTTACACTTGTAGTTGTACATACCTACATGTATACGTTATATAGGCAAATGCTATGAACAACGCTAGCGCAAAAAAACGCCAAGACGAACTTATAAGCTTACTTGATAAATATGCTTATGAATATTATGTTTTAGATAACCCCAGCATAAGTGACGGGGTTTATGATGGCCTTATTCAACAGTTAAAAAAAATAGAATCCGAATATCCAAACTTAATCAGGCCAGATTCACCTACCCAGCGGGTGGGAGGAAAGCCGCTTGATCAATTTAATAAAGTGCGCCACTCAAGCAGAATGCTTAGTTTAAATGATGTGTTTGGCCGTGAGGATGTTGAGGCCTGGGTTAAGCGAACTGATAAATTAATATCAGGCCAAAAACCGGAATTTGATGCTGAAATTAAAATGGACGGACTAGCCGCGGCTTTAATTTATGAAAACGGCGAATTTACACAAGCTATAACTAGAGGTGACGGTTTTATTGGCGAGGAAGTTACGGCCAACGTGCGCACTATTAAGAGTGTGCCGCTTAGGCTTAGGCAAGATAAAAATTATGCTAAATTTTTAAACGGCCGCACTGAAATTCGCGGTGAAATTATAATGCTAAAAAAAGACTTTGAAGCTCTGAACAAGAAACGTGAGTCAGAAGGCAAGCCTATTTTTGCCAATCCACGAAACTTAGCGGCCGGTACTATTCGCCAGCTTGACCCTAAACTTGTAGCCGCGCGACCTCTGCAATTCAGAGCCTACGATTTGATTAGAAATAACCCAGACGAAGTACCCACTTATAACTTTGCCTTTGAGGCATTAAAAGCCCTTGGTGTAGCCACTTCGGAATACGAAATTTTTAAAGATATAAATGGGGTGATGGGCTTTGTAGAAAAATGGGAAAATAAACGTCATGATTTACCATATAACACCGACGGCATAGTTGTTAAACTAAATGACCGTAAACTGTATGCCCAGCTTGGCGTAGTAGGTAAGAACCCACGGGCAGCAGTTGCCTATAAATATCCCGCCGAAGAAGCTACTTCAGTAATTCGCGACATAGTACTGAGCATTGGCCGCACTGGCGCAGCCACGCCAATAGCCGTGGTTGATCCTGTTGTTGTAGCCGGCACTACTGTACAACATGCTAGTCTTCATAACGCAGATGAAATAGCCAGAAAAGATATAAGGGTTGGTGATACAGCCGTCATTTTTAAAGCTGGCGATATTATTCCGCAAGTCGACAGAGTTTTAGTTGAGCTGCGTCCTAAAAGTGCTAAAAAATTTGCAATGGATACAGAATTAAAACGTCAATATCCAGAGCTTAACTTTGTTCGTCCTGAAGGTGAGGCAGTTTATAGACTTAAGGACGCCACTAGCAAACTATTACTTAAACAAGCACTCATACATTTTGCTAGTAAAGGGGCACTAGATATTGAGTGGTTAGGTGAAAAAAATGTAGCCGCCTTAGTGGACGCCAAACTCGTACATAATTTAGCAGATATTTATACGCTCACAAAAGATCAAATCATAAAACTAGACCGGTTTGCAGAATTATCGGCCCATAACCTTGTTAAAGCTATTGAAGCGTCTAAACGGCCGCCACTCGAAAGGTATATTTATGGCCTTGGTATTCGCCATGTTGGCAGCCAGACGGCTATAGATTTAACTGAACATTTTGGATCCCTTAGTAAATTATCTAGGGCTACTTTAGATGAACTTCAACTTGTAGAAGGTATAGGTGACGTAGTGGCCGAATCAATTTTAGCTTGGTTTGCGGATGAGGATAATTTAAAACTGTTAGATAAGTTCGAGAAATTAGACGTAAAACCACAATTTACATCACGCTCGAGTGGTAAGTTAGCGGGTAAAAGTTTTGCTATAACAGGTACATTAAACACAATGGGGCGCGATGAAGCGGCTGAAAAAATACGTGAAAAAGGCGGCAGTTACCAAACCAGCGTTGGCAAAGACACTGACTATTTAGTGGTTGGCGAAAATGTGGGCGAAAGTAAACTATCAAAAGCGCGTAAACTGGGTACAAAACAAATCACAGAAGCTGAACTTATAAAACAGTTGCAAAATTAAAGCATAAGTTATATAAATAACCATAGTTCGTGCGTACGCGGCGCGTAAAAATAAACACATCAAACAAAATTTGCCCGTCGCGGGTGGGCGCGCACGACGTCAAAACTACTCTAACAGGGTAGTTTTTGTTATATTAAAGTCTGAGCAGGTTTCACTATTGACGCTTCGCTCTTGTCTACATAAAATGCCACTGGCATTTTATGGGGCATTGGCGCAGTTGGCTAGCGCGCTTCCATGGCATGGAAGAGGTCAAGGGTTCGAATCCCTTATGCTCCACCAATTTATTGCGATATTTAGGATTTTATTTTTTTATTGATACAATAAGACGAATGGCAAAGAGAGCCTCAAAAAATAGAATAGTCCTGCCGGTTGTTGTAACTGCATTTGTTATTTTAGCTATGTCCGGTTGGCTTTGGTGGCACCAGGTTTATATGAATAGCACAAATGTGTTTTGGGGTATGATGAGCAATAATTTAGCCACTGCCAGTATAACTAAACATACCCAGCAAGAGACTCAAGGGCAATCGGTTGACCAATACGTTCAAATTCAATTCGGGCCTCAGAAAGCCGCTCATGGCACAGTAACATTTGAACAAAATGGCTCTAAAGTAAAGTCCGAAACCATAGGTACCCCAAAGGTGGACTACAATCGCTACATTAGCATAAACACAAACCAAAAAACCGCTTCCGGTAAGCCAATTGATACCTCGTCTGTGCTTGGCGTATGGTCTAAATCGGATAGCAGTAACGATAGTTCACTATCTAATTCCCAATTCTTTAGGCAAAGCATACTTGGAATTGTGCCTTTTGCAAACCTTAATGCATCGGCCAGAAGTAAATTAATTAGTTTAATGAAATCAAAAAACGTCTACGATATTAGCTCAGGTTCAATAAAATCGGCTACAGAAAATGGACGATCGGTTTACGTGTATGACGTAAGTATTACACCGTCAGCTTATGTGGAAGCCATTAGTCAATTAGCAAAAGAACTTGGCCTGGGCGATATAGGTTTAGATCCAAGCCAATACCAAGGCGCCCCTGCTTTTAAAACTCAATTTACAGTAGACAAAAAATCTAGAGAGCTAATTAAAATTAGTTACTTAAACAGTGGTCAAACGGAAACTTTTAGTTCATACGGCTTAGAACAACCTATTACCGAACCAAAGAACGCTATTCCACTAACAAGTTTGCAAGAACGCCTTCAAAAAATTCTAAAATAGCCAGTTTTACGCTTAAGCTTAATGTGCTAACATAGGGCCAAAGCTTTAGTGATGGATTCAGAACAAATACAACCTCAATCATCAAAACCTTCTAGCGGACTTAGTTCGTGGCCCCCAATCGAGCCACAAAATAATCCAACTCCAAACGTTGGTGAAGCAGCAGATAAAGCAAATGGATTATCTGACACTCTTGATGGCCTAGCTAGCCAAACAAGTTACAACCTACCACCTCAATCAACTGCTCAGGCGGCTTCACAACCCGCAGACTTTAACTTTTTGCCTAAATCTAATAGTACCCAAACTAACTCAGCTATACCAAAAGAAGTAGATCAATCAAATCTAAGCAATTTTGTTGAGCCAACACCAGCCATGACTAATGTTGGTAATGCACCATTAAATAATTCATTAGGAGCCAGTCAGATGCCGCAGAATTCACAGCCAAGTCCCATCCAACCAAGCAATAATACGCCACAACCTACCACTTTTAGTAACGAACCAAATACAGACTCTAAACCACTAAATTTTAACCCGCCGGCCGAGCCAAAAAAGAAAAGAGGTAAGTTAAAGTACTTCTTAATAATACTTATAGCATTGCTAGTTATTGGCGGTGCAGCTTCAGCTGCTTATTTTGGTTATGTGCTACCTAATAAACCCGAAAACAAACTATTGAGCGCTATTGCTAATACCAGCACCCAAACGCAACTAATTATTAAGGGTAAAGTTGAAGCAGAAACTAAGAAGCCAAACCTTAGTTACAACGTTAATTATGAATTAGGAGCAGATTTAACAAAGCACAACCTAGGATTGTCTGGAACAGTAGGGGTAAAAGGTCTACAATTTCCGTTTGATATTCGTTATATAGATAAAGATATATATGTAAAAGTTGGTGGCCTAAGCTCCATTGGTAAACTTGCACCATTAGTAAAAGATAATAAAGAAGTTTATTCGTATGTAAATGTACTCAGTAGCATCAGTGATCAATGGTATGTGATTGATAGCAGTCTATTAAACGCTTCACCGCCGTCAAAATGTGTTACAGATCTATCCTGGGCCCTAACTAAAGATGACAGCGCTAAAATTCAAGCTGCCTACAAAAAACACCCGCTATTTAGTGTTAGTGGTGTTACAACAGCTTCAATTGATGGCAAAACTTTGACTAAGTACGATCTAAAGCCGGCTTCTGACGCAGAAGCCACAGCCTTTGCAAATGAATTAAATAGCTTAAGTATCGCAGAAAATATTAATAAATGTATGAATAACTCTGGCTCAAACTCCACCTCAGGCGATCAAGAGATAAATAATGTTATTTCTAAAACCACTTCAGAAAATTTTTATGTCTATGTTAGCGATAATTTGGTCAAACGCATTGAATTAAGCAGCACAGATAACAACGGTAGCTATTCATTTAGCGGCAATTTTGATTACTCTGCACCAACAATAGAAAAACCAACTGGTGCTAAACCCGTACAAGACCTGATGTGCCAAGTATTAGGCCCGCTCTATTGTAATTTAGGCACTAATTCGGCTAATCCTCTTTTACAATAACAAGCGTTACTTAGATCTAATTTTCTGTTAATATAAATTCGCTATGGGGCGGTGTAGGGTCATCTCTGCGCCTGCTCCACCATATAAGCCGCATCATTTGATGGGGCTTTTATTAATTAGAAAATAATTTATAGGGTAAAATAAGCGTAAGTAAATCATGAA
>CAYYAF010000022.1:7059-9810 GCA_964469975.1 uncultured Candidatus Saccharibacteria bacterium | reverse complement strand
TTAATGACGTGTTTTATTACCGTTAGCTGTGGAGCCACATCATTATTAGTAATTGTACAGACAGTTGATTGGCCAAGGCCTAAAGTTATCTGGCTATTGCCGTTAACAGTTACACCGTTAGTACAACTAAAGCCGCTGGCTGAATAACCGCTAGGGCCAGCACTTTCGCTTAAGGTGTATGTACCAGCACTAAACCCAGCACCGCTAACAACATCGGCTGAACCAGCTGCGCCTGGTCCACTTATTGGTGTCGGCCCATTAGCAGTCAGCGTCCACTGGCTTTCTGTGGCACTACCGCCATTATCATTCACAACAACTTTATTTAAGGTTAGGCCAGGGCCATTATCGTCATTGGTAATGGTGCAATTAACTTGTTGTCCATTAGTTGGAGTAAAAGTCGCACCAAGACTTTGATGAGTATTGGCGTCTTCACAAACCAGGCTGGTTTGCGTATAACCACTTACGCCAGTTTCATGAACGTTATATTGCTGATTTGCGTTGAAAGTATTGTTAACCCCACTTGTAACTTGAGTTCCACCTACGAATAATGGGAAATCGCTTACTTGTGCTGTTCCACCATTGTTATTGACAACGACCTTGGTGACTTTAACATGTGCTGGTTGGTCATTGTTGGTTAGCGTGCAGGTGTAAACGCCGCCAACTTCTAAGGTGATACTGCCATTATCTAAACAGTCACCGCTAAAACCATCTAAAGTATAGCCAGTCTGCTGAGTTTCGCTCACCGTGTAGGTACCAGCGTTAAAACTGGTGTACTCTTGTCCGCTGGTAACGCTAACGTTATCAACAAATAGTGGGAAATCACTGACTGTTAGGGTGCCGCCGTCATCATTAATTACTTCTTTAATGACGGTTATTTTAGGTGCAATATCATCGTTAGTTATAGTACAAGTTTTGGTTTCGCCTAAAGCTATAGTGCCACTGCAGTTAGCGCCTATAGTTTTAGAGTAAGTACTATCAGCATTTTCATCCACGCTGTAGCCGCCGGCATTAAGAGTTACGGTTGTACCGTTTTCATCACCCGGGAAAGATGGATCACTTACGTTTGTACCTGTTACATTCATAGTAAAGTCGCTGGCAAATTTAGCACCGCCGTTATCGTTTATTACATGCTTTATGACTTTTAACTGAGGAGCAATGTCGTCATTAGTAATAGTACAAGTAATATTTTGGCCATTGCCAAGAACCACATTTCCGCCAAGTTGTGCAGGGCAACCGGTACCGGTGATGTTTACAAATTGATAGCCGCTTAATCCAGCTTCATTTATAGCGTAATTTCCGGGGTTAAGAGTAAGTGTCTGGCTGGAATTTACAGCTGTTCCACCTATGCTAAGGCCAAAATCGTTTGCACCAGCTGTACCGCCATTATTGTTAATGACGTTTTTTATTAGTGTAATTGAACCACTTTGGTGTGTATTAGTAATGACACAAATAATGTCAGAGGCATCAGGTATATTTAGTGTTAACTGGCGGGTAGTTGCATCAGTTGAACTACCACTAGCTACTACACTGCCAGTACCGTTAAGATCTCTACAAACTATAGTGGTGTCATAGGTACCAAGTGCGGTATTTGTACCAGCCGTTTCGGCGACTATATGGCTACCTTCTGGTACCACTACTTCACCAGTAGTGCCACCATCGCCTACATTAGCAGCCTTGGTAACTCCATCAATCTTTAAATTAAACAAACCTGGGTCACTGTTAGGCACCAGGTCTTTGACTACTTCTAATTTACCGGCTTTGGGCTGAAGGATTACACAATCTGACGGATCAGAATTAGGTTGCTGTGACGGGTACGAACAAACATCCACAAGCTTTGCTACACCGCCACCACCAACATCGGCCAGAACTAACGTACAGCTAGCCTCAGTGTCTTTAGGACTACTAGCACCGGTCGGAAAAGGATCAGTATTTTGCTGGCTAACCGAACAGGTTGTGCCATGAGTTATTGGTAAAGCCGTAACTGGACTGGTACACCTGTCTATTTTATCGTCGCCACAAGAGTATAAGGTGGTTGATTGAATGACAGCCGGATCACCAGTGGTGGTAACACAAACGGAGTAATTGATATTACCATCACCATCGGTATCAAATAGCGCACATCCATCTAAAGTGTTAGCGCCATTAGTACCGGTTTCGTCCCAGTTCCAGGTTACATGTTCACTTGTGGGCAAATTGGCTTCGTCTACACAGAGCTTTGTTAAGTCCTTTTGGCCAGGCTCATCATTGGCGCCAGCCGTATCAACTACACACACCGGTGCCGCACTAGCTATATTGGCCTTTAAAATAGGCATAAGGGCAAAACCGGCTTGCCACCCAACTATTAAAGTAATAAATAAGAGATTCCGCGCGCGTTTGGCCAAACTTTTGAGTCTATTCATAAAGCCTCCGTTATACTTTGTTAAATTTGCCCACATTTTAAACTACTAACAACTTGTTATTAGCAACAAGCAGGACACCACCTTATCGCAACGCTTTTTGTTATTGCCCACATTATGATACTAATGTCAAATTTTTGCAAGGGTTTACCCACAGGCAATAAAAATTTTCTTTTAATCTATAATTAAGTAAGTTATATGGGCGCAGAAAAGGACAATAGACTAAAAGTCTTCAACAATATACTAAGCCTGCTAGTTATATTTGTGGCTCTTTATATTATTTTGCTGCCGATAATGCCAAATTTTATTTGGTGGGTAAACCACAGTACGCCTATAAAAACTCATTCGACTATAT
>CAYYAF010000022.1:0-6959 GCA_964469975.1 uncultured Candidatus Saccharibacteria bacterium | reverse complement strand
TGGACCGATAAAAGCCGTTTAATAGTTCAAGCAAAACTTGAAGAGGTAATTAAATGAAACTTAAAGAATGGCAGCGCACGGTAATTTTGTTAGTTTTACTGGCCGTTGCTCTTGGTTTTATTTTATGGAGCCGGCATATAATTAATACGAATTTTACACGCGGTTTATAAACAGCAATTGGAATTTAGGCAGTATTGTTGGAAATTTGCCTGAGCGGCAAATTATAGGTCGTGCATTACCGAAATATTAGCGCCGAGTGAATTTAAGCGCTCGGCTAAATCTTCATAACCACGGTTAATAGTGTAAACATTGCGCAAAACTGAAACTCCGGGTGTTGCCAGCATGCCAATCAGTAAAATTACCGCCGGCCGAATGCCGCTGGGGCTAATAACATCAGCGGCACGCCACCGGGTTGGCCCCGTAACATAGGCTCGGTGAGGATCAGCCAACTCAATATTTACACCAATTTTTTTCATTTCGGTATACATTAGCGCCCGGTCTTCGTAAATCCAGTCGTGAATAAGCGTGCGGCCTTTGGCTACAGCGGCAATTGGTACGAAGTAGGGCAAGTGGTCAATGTTTAAACCAGGGTAAACACTGGGATGAATTTTTTCCATTGGCGCTACTAATTCACCATTGTGTTTAAGGATGGTTATATCAACTAAGTCTGTCTGGCCATTATCTGCTTTGTAAGGCTTACCGAGCGTATAATTTAAGCCCATTTTTTCTAGTTTTAGCAGTTCTAATTCCAAAAAATTTATCGGTGAACGCTTAATAGTAACTTGTGAATTAGTAGTAACGGCCGCTGCAATAAACGTCATAGCTTCTACCGGATCTTCACTTGGGCTATAGGTTACATTTTTCTTAATGTTTTTTACGCCTCGGACTTTTAAGGTACTGGTACCAATACCATCTATTTTTATGCCCAATTTTAGAAGATAGAAACAAAGATCTTGCACCATATAATTAGCGCTGGCCATTTTTATAATAGTTTCACCTTCAAACCCGGCTGCTGCCATTAGAGCATTTTCGGTCGTAGTATCACCAGATTCATAAAGTATGACTGAGCGTTTTGGCAAACGGGGAGTTGAAGTTATATGGTAATGGCCACTTTTTGTAAAAACGTCGGCGCCAAATTCTTCTAAAGCATATAGATGGGGCAAAACTGTTCGGCGACCCAGCTCACAACCACCGGCATAAGGAATAGAAAAGCTTTTAACCTGATGAATAAGCGGCCCAATAAACATAATTACACTGCGAGTCTTGCGGGCAGATTCTTTATTAATATTGTCTAGATTTAATTTTACTGGCGGCTTGATCTCTAAATCATTGTCAATCCACTTAACTTGCACGCCAATACTTTGAAGTACCTCGATCATGCGGTTTACTTCTTCAATTCGGGCAACATTTTTTAGCCTAGTAGTACCTTTATTAAGTAGCGTAGCGCAAAGTAATCCTACTGTGGCATTTTTACTGGTTTTTACACTAATTTCACCTTGCAGTTCAAAACCACCCTCAATTCTTAAACTAACAGCACCCGAGTTAAGACTAATCAACTGCTTATTTAAAACATCACTTATGCGACCCAAAGTTTCAAGGCTCAAGTTTTGCTTGCCATGTTCAATGCGGTTAACTGCGCTCTGGCTAGTACCTAGTTTTTTGGCAAAAGCTGCTTGGGTTAAGCCGCGTTCTTGCCTTATCTGGTAAATCAGATGGCCAATTTTCTCGTTCGTTTCATACATTAGACTATAAATTATACCCTATATGATATGAGCTTCAAGATTATTTCTACAATAGTTTTATAAAGCTTAGATTGTTAAAATAGGGCCATGGAATAGCTACTTACTAGTTTAAATGTTTAACAAGTAAGTAGATTTGGAGTTACCCATGAAAGATAAGCAAATAGAGGAGTTGATAAAAAAAGAAACCAAGCGCCAAGCCGAGGGTCTTGAAATGATTCCTAGCGAAAACCACACCTCAGGCGATGTACTAAAAGCACTTGGTTCACGCTTAACGGATAAATATAGTGAAGGCTACCCCGGTAAACGCTACTATGGCGGCTGCGAATTTGTGGATGCCGTGGAAGATTTAGCCCGTGACAGAGCTAAAAAGCTATTTGGTGTAGATCATGCCAACGTACAGCCATACTCCGGCAGCCCAGCCAACCAAGCAGTTTATTTTGCGCTAACGGATCCGGGCGATACAGTTATGGGCTTGCACTTATACTACGGCGGCCACATGACGCACGGTCTAAAAGTAAATTTTAGTGGCACACTCTATAATTCAGTTCAATACCACACCGGCAAAGACGGTTATTTAGATTACGCAGAAATGGCCGATATGGCCGAAAGGGAAAAGCCCAAGCTTATTTTTGTAGGTGCAACGGCATACCCACGTATTTTTGATTGGAAAAAGTTGCGCCAAATTGCCGATATTAGCAAATCTTGGCTAGTAGCAGATATATCGCACATTGCCGGGCTAGTTGTAGCGGGAGCGCACCCCTCACCAGTTGGTTACGCCGATGTAGTAACTACAACAACACATAAAACTCTTAGGGGACCGCGAGGCGCCATGATTTTGTGTAACGGCAAACCTTCAGACCCACTTAAAAAGGCAGATAGAGCCAAAGAAAACCTGCCAACTTTAATTGACCGGGCTATTATTCCTGGCCTACAAGGCGGGCCACATAATCATCAAACTGCCGCCATTGCCGTGGCGCTAAAAGAAGCGGCCACACCAGAATTTAAAAAATATGGACACCAGATTGTTAAAAACGCTAAAGCCTTAGCCAAAGAGTTAAACTCCAAGGGATATGAGCTAGTAACTGGTGGTACGGACAACCACTTGCTGCTTATTGATCTAACTAACAAAGGTGTTTTTGGGGCTATGGCTGAGCAGGCGCTTGGTAAAGCCGGTATTACTGTAAATAAAAACACCGTACCATTTGACCCCAGGCCACCATTTAGCCCCAGCGGCATTAGGTTGGGTACACCAGCCCTAACTACGCGAGGTATGAAAGAGAAGGAAATGGTGCAAATTGCCGATTGGATTGACCAAGCCATAGTTCACCGCTCTGATGAAAAAATACTTAACAAGTTAAGAATAGAAATAAAACAGATGGCAGCCAAATTTCCATTACCAAGCTAGATATAATACTTAACTTGTTAAGTATTTAACCAACTTTAATATATTCTGGTTCTTGCTCTAGAGTGATTCCAAACATACTTTGCACTTTATCTAACACTTTTTGCTTGAATTTAAGTAGATCGGCTGTGCTTTTAGCCTGTTCATTTACAAATACTAGCGCTTGAGCCGCCCAAGTAGCCATACCGGTTTCAGCGTCATGCGCGCCTTTGAAACCAGCTTTTTCTAGCAGCCAAGCGGCTGAAACCTTGGCTTTACCATCGCCTATCCGCCAATAACTAATATCTTCATATCTAGCAAGTAATTCATTCAGCATAGACTCATCAATAATAGGGTTGGCAAAAAACGAACCATTGTTAGCGACCTTATCTGGATCCGGTAATTTGGATTGACGAATGGCTATAACGGCATCGCGCAAAACTTGTGGGGTGGGGTTAGCAATAACGTGTTGGTCAAAATAAGCTTGAACCGAAGCATAAAACGGCGGTTCCGGATTTGCCTTGCTTAAGTGCAGGGTTAATCCGGTTATAAAAAAGCGGCCTCTATCTGAAGTTTTGAACCTGCTGTTCCTGTAAGAAAAGCCACAATCAATGTTTGGTATGGTAACGAATTGTTTGGACTGATGATCATAAGCTTCAATACTAACCAATGTATTAGAAATTTCCTGGCCGTAAGCTCCTACATTTTGTACGGGTGTAGCCCCTGCTGTACCAGGAATTAAAGATAGCGCTTCAATACCGGTTAAACCGTCCATGACACTGCGGCCAACCACACTATCCCAGTTTTCACCTCCACCAATAGTTATATAAACATTTTCTGGATCTTCTTCGAATTTTTCGTATTTTATAATTTTATTAACTATAACCAGGCCAGGATAACCCTCGTCGGCCCAAATAATATTACTGCCAACTCCAATCATAATAGAGGGTAGGCTTTGGCTGTCTGCCCATTCAATAGCTTGCTGCACTTCTTGGCGGGTTTTTACTTCGGTTAAAAAAGCGGCGCTGCCACCCAGGCGCATAGTTGAATGGTCTTTTAGCGAAACGTTTTTGCTTATATCCATTGCTGGTAATTATACCTTAAGAACTTGCAAAGCTTGTGGGCTGGAAGTACCATATAGTTAATGACAGATTATGGGGCGGATAATCCTTATAAGACTCTTGGTTGGCATCTGAAGTTTGCTCGCGAGCAATTAAAGGAAAGTTTGGCTGAAGTTTCTGGTGCCGTAGAAATTGACACCGAAACACTGCAAAAAATTGAGCGTGGCGACGAGAGGCCTAGTGAAGATGTGCTGCTTCTTTTAATTAGCCATTTTGGCTTAGAGGATGCTGAGGCAACTAGCTTGTGGGATTTAGCGGGTTATAGCCAAGCTGAAGATAAAGAAACCACAAACCAACAATTAGGCGGGCAGCCAATGGATTTAAGAATTGTTTATACGGATATGCTGCACGTTAGCGTTAATGATTACGGTGTGGTTATGAACTTTTTGCAAAGTAGTGGGCTAGGTAACCAACCGCTTGCCGTATCCAGGGTAGGAATGAGCAAAGAACACGCCCGGTACATGATTGAAATCCTTCAAAATTCACTCAATAGTAAACCCCAAGTTAAAAAGTCTAAACTTTTGCAGTCTCCCAAAAAGCTCAAACGTCAAAAAACAGATAAAAACTGATATAATTAGCACGCTTAACACGCGCCCGTAGCTCAGCGGATTAGAGCGCTTGTCTTCGGAACAAGAGGTCGTAGGTTCGAATCCTTCCGGGCGTACCAAACGCGTTTCTAAGTATGAATAATAACTGGTGTGCCAATTGGCGCCCAATCATAGATCCATTCGCCATCTGCAGTACTGACTCCAATGCAACCGTGTGAGCTGTTAATATTGCCAAACCAGGTCAGTGGTCGCCAATAATTGCCGTGGATTGCATAACCGCCGTAGAAATAGTTAACCCATGGAACCTTGGGCTGAAAATAGTTGCTACCGTCGACATTTTGGCCGCGCATATCTTGTTGAACAAACTTAGCATAAATTGAGTACTGACCAGTTACAGTTGGCGTTAATGGAGCACCGGCACTAACTAAAAAGCTTTTTACTTGCGTACTTTGTTCATATGCGTACATACGTTTATTAGTAGTGTCTACTTCTATCCATTTAGGATATGCCTCCGCATCAACAGTCTTGTAGTCGGCATAGCTAATTTCTAAATTTTCACTAACAGCATTGTTACTTAGCAGGCTTTGAGTAACATCAGAAGCAACAGACGATTTATTGACCACATCAGTGCCGCTAACACCAGGCGCAAGGACAGTGGTTGTACCATCGTCTCTTGTAACTTCAACTTGAGCCTTAGGTGGATGGATTGAGCTGGCAGAAATTTTGTTGATGTAGGCTAGAACTTTACCGCTGTTAATTGTTACGTTGATTGATTTACCTGACTGATTAGATGTTAATTCTATCCAATCAGCAATATCGTTAGGAGAAGCTTGAATTTGCTTACTGCCAATCGTAAAGTTAACCGACTGACCAATAATGCTTTTTAGCTTGGCTTGATATGGTTCTAATTGCTTAGATGTAATAGCCGGCCTTAAAGATAGTAATTCCAACTTTAGGGACATAGACTGCAGTCTGCTTACGGCTGTTTCTAGAGTAGGCACAGGCCCTGTTAAACTGTAGTGTTTGCCGGCCACGCTGTCACCTATAACCGCACTACCATGGCTAATAGTTAAAGTTGCATCTTTAGCTGGCTGAATGGTAACCGTAGCTTGTTTATCTATAAATTTATTTAACACATTATTGTCAGCCTCTACACTTAGATTTACTTTGATTGGCTGCCACCAAAAAAACCGGTTACCAAATTGATGCTGTACTAAACGCATATTTTTAAGCGATGAGTTCAAGTCTATCTCTAATCCCATGTCATTGAGGCTAAACTGCTTGGAAGAACCATCTGGATATTTAATGGCTAGCAGGTAAGTCTTAGCTTGATTTTCAACCAGCTTCTGCAGACTATCGTTAGATTGATGGACAGAAGCTAAATTATCTCCGATTTGAAATTTAGATAAATACAAGCCAGCTATAAACCAGCCTATAACCACCACCAGTAAAAACGGTAACCCTATTAGTGTTAATCTGTTACGCAATCGATGACGCTTCTGCTGCGCTTGCGTCTCATCCACAATTTCAACTTCACCATTGTCGACGCGAATATCCTTTGATGCCAAACGGCTTAACCAAGACCTTGACTTATTCTTGTGCTCGTCCATATTTGTGTTAGTTACTCTAGCTTAAGTATAACACTGACTAGATATCATATGTCATGCATTTTGGTTCTACTTTACGAAAACGGCCCAGTAGCTAAAGACGTAAATGCCGCTCACAAGGGCTACACCAGCGAACATCCAGCGCTTGTAGGTTTGCTTATCCAAATCCAAAACGTACACGGCTACAGTTGATAAAAGTACGCCAGGGAAGATCGGGCATAGTAATGAAAATATCCTAAGCCCATACTTATTAATGTTAATCCTAGCCGTAGCAATGGCTTGGTTGTCTTGGCCCTCATCAAAGACCCTAACGACTTTTTTACCGAACCGTCTTTTGCTAACACGGTTTTTAAACTTTTGGTTGGTTATGCGATCGCCGATATATATAACTACAAATGCTGAAATGACTGAGCCTAGAGCATTACCAATCCACACAATCCACGGCGAACTGTTAACGGCAAAACTAGGGGGAATAGATAGGCCACCAAGGGTTATACATAAGAAAGCAATTTTTAGAATATCACCGATCACCGTCCCAGTATCTCATTTTGACCTTAAAT
>CAYYAF010000021.1:4495-9853 GCA_964469975.1 uncultured Candidatus Saccharibacteria bacterium | reverse complement strand
CTTTATTTTAGTAAGATTGTAATAATGAAAGCTATTATAGATAGCCAAAAACCACACAATCATTAAACAGCCGTTTAGTTATTGAGTGGCATAAATTAAAGTGATTTACATCATTCGCTGTCGCCCTTTAACGTAGTACAATTAAATTATATGAGACGGAACAGATGATAGAAATTCTAAAGAATATGTTTAGGCGCAAGACGCGCACCCTGCTAACTATTTTTGGCATTACTATTGGCATATTTGCATTCACTGTTATGGGCTCTATGGCCGAACGTATTAGTCTGTTGGTCAACGGCGGAACTAAATATTACTCCGATAAAGTAACCGTTACAGAAGAAAATTCCTCGTTAACCTCTATGCCCGTGCCAATGAACATAAATAAAGCTAAAGAAATAGCTAAAGTTGATGGTGTAGCGGCAGTTTCTGGCACAATTTATGCGATGTTAAATGACAACGCCAGTGCAGTAAGTTTTGGTCCGCCCCCGTCTATTTCGGCACAAGAATTAAATGCCGACAAATACGAAAGTTTCAAGATTACCTACAGCTCAGGCCGGGCCCTGCAAGAGGGCGATGAAGGCAAAGTTGTTGTTGGTGCCGATTTAGTTAAAAAATTAGATGCTAAAGTTGGCGGCACCGTAAATATTAAAGGTAAGGATTATGAGGTCGTGGGCATAATGAATAAAACTCTTACTGCGCCCGATAATGCTGTGGGCATGATGATAGCCGATGCTCAAAAAATTCTTTACGATCAGCTGCCGGAAATTATAAAAGCCCAGACCAATCCAGGTGAAATTGTTAACGGTTTTGTTGTCTATATTGACCCAGGCGTTGACCCTAACCAATTAGCAGATGTAATAAATCAAAAAGTCAGTGGCATAAAAGCCAGTGGCCCAAAAGCTTTCCAAGATCAGATTGCCAGTGCCACCGGCATATTTAACGCCATTTTATTTGGCGTAGCGCTAATATCATTACTAGTAGGCGGATTATCGATAATTAACACAATGACCATGTCAATTTCTGAGCGGATCAGAGAGATTGGCATTAAAAAAGCTGTTGGTGCTAAAACCAGGAACATTATGTCTGAATACTTAACCGAGGCGGCATTAATTGGC
The DNA here is from genome assembly GCA_964469975.1 of uncultured Candidatus Saccharibacteria bacterium. Classification (GTDB taxonomy): domain Bacteria; phylum Patescibacteriota; class Saccharimonadia; order Saccharimonadales; family JANWIN01; genus CAYYAF01. The sequence goes on along the minus strand of CAYYAF010000021.1, from coordinate 8,738 downwards.
TTATTTGGTGGATTGATTGGGTGGGCACTTGGTGCATTGACGGTAATGGTGATTAATCATGCAATGGCCGACAGTGGTAATGTTATCTTTTTACTGACAACGCGAATTTCTGTTTTTGCCATTATATTTTCAGTAGTACTAGGCGTACTGGCCGGCATATATCCTGCTTACTATGCGGTTAAGGTAAACATTGTCAAAGCTTTGAGGGAGGGTTAAATGTCGGAGGTAATCTTAAAACTTAATAACCTTACCAAGACTTTTATTTTGGGAAACCATAAAAACGCCAAAAAGGCCCAAAAACAACTTCAAAAACTACAAAATAAATATGAGACAAGTACAGAAAAAGGTAACAAAATTCAGGTCAAACAAGAAGAAAAAGCACTCAGTAAGGCCCAGCAGCTGTTTGCAGATGAAAAATTTGAAGAAAGCTACAGGGCTATTACAAATAAGCCGCTAAAAAAACGCCCACAAGATAGAGGTGTAGTTGTTCATGCTCTTAATGGCATTAATTTAGAAATTAAAAAAGGCGACATGGTTGCAGTTGTTGGGCCATCGGGTAGCGGCAAGTCTACACTACTTAATATGCTTGGATTATTAGACCAGCCAACTGCCGGACAGATTTTTATAAGTAACCGCAATGTAACAGCTATTAAACGACATGAATTGCCTAATATCCGCTCACATGAACTAGGCTTTGTGTTTCAAAGCTTTAATCTCATCACAACCTTAACTGCACTCGAGAATGTAATGCTACCGCTGCGTTATGCGAATATAAGCCTAAAAGACCGCAAAGTTATGGCCAAAAAGGCTCTAGAGCAAGTTGGCTTAGCCAACAGATTACACCACACACCTAATGAGTTATCCGGGGGTCAGCAACAACGCGTAGCTATTGCCCGCTCTATAGTTAATACTCCAGCAATTATTTTTGGTGACGAATTAACAGGTGAGCTTGACTCTAAAATGACTAAAGAAATTATGAACCTAATAGTTAAATTAAATAAATCAGGCCAAACTTTTGTAATCGTTACTCATAATCCGGAAGTTGCTAGGGTTTGCAAACGTATCATTTATATGCGAGATGGCAAAATAGAAAAAGAAGTTAAAAATAAGTGATCTAAAGCTAATGTCCTGCAGGCGCGGGAGCTGCCTCGCCCCAGTCTTGATGTAGCAGATGTTTTGGCGGCCGGTAAATAGCCAGAAACAATAAACCACCGGCAATAACAGTAATACCGCCAGCCAGCACGGGGGTACTTACGCCAATTTCTGCCAAATAGCCGCTCATGGCCGCCGGAATAGCTTGGGCCAGTGATTGAACTGAAGCATTAATACCCAATACTTCACCCTGAATACCCGCATCGGCACTAATGCTAACAAGGGCAATACTGTTAGCAATAGAATTACCTAAAAAGAAGGCAAAGATTGGAGTAATCCATAGTAAATCACCCGTTGTGGTGGCCATTAAATACATAAATAATGTAAGCCCGGAGCCAATAAAACTAAACCTAAGCACTTGGTAGGGTTTAAGTTTTTTAGATATCATCGGCGTAAGTACTGCTTGAACAAAGGCAATCCAGATACCCACATAGGCAAAGAAATCACCAATATTATTACCCGTAAAATGCAGTTTTTGAATAAGTAGTACTTGGAAGAAGGTTTGGAAGAATGAAAATCCTCCCCAGAACAAGAATATAGACGGGAAGATTACTCTTAGGCCAGGATAGCTAGCTGCAGTTACAATGTTATGAATTGATTTTGTAAGCTTTATTTTGACGTGTCGCAAGGCTTTATGGGTTTCAGGTAACAAGAAAATAATTAGCATGAAGTTAATAAAGCTCAAAATTGCTGTAAACCAAAAAGGCGTAGCTGCATTAAACCAGCTAGGGGTATGAAAAATACCAAAAAAGCTAACACCAGGGTTACTGAGCTTGGCCCCCAAATACGGGCCAAGTACAAAGCCAGTACCAAAGGCGGCACCAATAAGTGCGAATCTTTTAGTCCTATCTTTTGGCGGTGTAACATCAGCAATAACAGCTTGGGCAACGCTTAAGTTACCGCCCGTTATACCATCAAGTGCCCGAGCAAAAAATAATAGTGGTATGTTGCGCTGTAATATTCCAATGGCAAATAGAACATAACCAATGGCTGTACCAAAAATACTAAAAGCTAGGACTGGTTTACGGCCAAAACGGTCTGATAACTGGCCTAGAATTGGTGTAGCCAAAAACTGCATTAACGGATAAATAGCCACCAGCCACCCAAGTAATATTAGGCCGCTTTGAAGCGTCCAGCCAGCCGGCAATAAATAAAAATTTGATTTAGGATTAGCAAGCAATTGCGGAATGACAGGAATTAACACTCCTACTCCCAGAACATCCAAAAATATAGTTAAAAGAACTATTGGCAAAGCTCTTTCTTCAAGTTTTTTACTTAATTTTGGCACTTAACTCCTATTTGATTGTTTTTAAGGGTGAAGAAAACTTCCTTTTTTACCTACACAAACTACGTCATGCATTTTATTTAATATATCCACAAGCGCAGTTTGTTCTTTTTCACTTAATGCATTAAAAGTTGGCGAATGGTAGTTATTAAGAATCTGCATGGCTTTTTCTGTGAGTTTATCGCCCTTAGATGTAAGGGCCGTAATGTGTTCACGTTTATTTTTAGGTGAAATTACAGTAGTTAAAAAACCTTTCTCGTGCAGTAGTTTAATTTGACGGCTAATGCTGGCCTCGGTTTGACCTAATCTATCAGCAATTTGCTTTTGCTGTATAGACGGGTTCCATTTAAGCACCATCATAATTTTAAACTGTGAAAAGCCAATGCCTAATTGTTCTTGTAAAACCTGATCCGATTGACGCCCAAGCATAAATGCCAAGTGGTTTAGTAAATACCCTATATTATTGGTCGACCTCATAGTTGACTTAACTGTATTAAATAATACTTAACAAGTCAAGCGTTTATCTAGACTAGGCTGGTCTGAGGTTTATAGACCCCAGTTAGTAGCTAAGATTGATAGGTCAAAGACGTTAACCGTGCCGTCGCCATTTAAGTCACCCGTTGACAGGGTTTGCCCTGATTGTCCAAAATGACTGGCCAAGATTGATAGGTCAAAGACATCTACACTACCATCACTGTTAACATCACCCGGCTTAGCTTTGGTGCTAACCAATAGAGCTGAGCTTTGTACAGAAGTATTTCCAGCTGCGTCAATTGCCGCTACAGTGTATGAATACTGAGTTATTTGTGTAAGGCCTGTATCGGTAAAGCTTGTTGTAGTGATTGTCCCGCCTACCTGTGTGCCGTTACGGAAAACTTTGTAACCAGTAACAGCCACGTTGTCAGTTGAAGCTGTCCAGGTAAGACTGATAGAGTTAACGGTTTGGCTTGGTGAAGTTAGGCCGGTTGGCACACTAGGTGCCGTGGTGTCTGGCAAGGTAGCAATTGCTAATGCTGTAGATTGGGCCGAAACGTTCCCGGCTGCATCAAAAGCTGCAACCGTATATGAGTAACTGGTATTTGGTGTTAAGCCGGTATCATTAAAGCTTGTTGAGGTGGTATTGCCACTTATTTGAGTACCGTTACGGAAAACACGGTAACCAGTAACAGCCACGTTGTCAGTTGAAGCTGTCCAGGTAAAGGCTATGGCAGTGACAGTTCTGGTACCAGCGGTCAGACCAGTTGGTACGCTAGGTGCCGTGGTATCTGGCAATGTAGCAATTGCTAAAGCAGTCGACTGCGCCGAGGTGTTCCCAGCAGCATCTACGGCAGCAACCGTGTAAGAATAGTTCGTATTTGGCGTTAAGCCGGTATCTGTAAAGTTTGTGCCGGCCACAGTTCCACCTACTTGAGTGCCGTTGCGGAAAACTTTGTAACCAGTAACAGCCACGTTGTCAGTTGAAGCTGTCCAGGTAAAGGCTAAGGTCGTTACTGTTCTTGCACCTGCAGTTAAACCAGTTGGAACTGATGGTGCGGTTGTATCGGCAATTACATAGCTTCCTGGTGAGGTACTAACAAGTACGTTTACCGTATCCGATGCTCTAACAAGTGCTGAGGTAGCGGCAAAACTGACAGGTGTGGTACCGGTGCCAATAGCTTTAAAGGTAACACAACCAACTATTTGGTCCCCAGTTAATGAAGTGCTAGATTTGGCACGGGCAATCTTAACACTGCCAGAACCACCAGTGTTACTGGCACTAAGATCAAATGCACTAACACAGTTAGTTGGAGTTGTACTTGTAAAATC